>JAUQQG010000112.1 GCA_030550015.1 bacterium
AGGCACTACAAGCTTTTGAGCGCGTCATCGCTGACTTCCTGCGTCTTTATGAGGCGACGCCCGTTGCCATTGCCTATGACATGCATCCAGACTACCCCTCGACGCGATGGGCTCAACGAGTGCAGCTGCCCCCTTGTTCCCATGCGCTCTTGGTTCCCGTCCAGCACCACCACGCACACCTGGCTTCTTGTTTGGCGGAGAACGGCGTGGATGGCCCTGCCCTGGGTGTAACCTGGGATGGCACGGGGTACGGCACCGACGGGACGATCTGGGGTGGGGAGTTCCTGCTGGGCGATGCAAGGTGGGTTACCCGTGTGGCACACCTCCGGCCCTTCCGCCTGCCCGGGGGCGAGGCGGCGATCCGTGAGCCACGCCGTGTTGGCCTGGCCCTGCTGTGGGAACTTTACGGGGAGGAGGTGCTGGCCATGGAAGACCTCGCGCCGGTACGTGCGATCCCTCCTACTGAACGCCGCGTACTCGTCCAGATGCTGCGCCGGGGGGTCAACTGCCCTGTGACGACGAGCGCTGGCCGTCTCTTCGATGGCATCGCTTCTCTCTTGGATCTTCACCAGCGGGTGACGTTCGAGGGCCAGGCAGCCATGGCCCTAGAGTTTGCGGCAGAACCCTGCGGGGACGGGGCATACCCTCTCCCCTTGCGGGAGAGAGTGCAGGGTGAGAGAGGAAGGATCGCTATACTTGACTGGCAACCCCTCGTCGAGGCAATTCTGGAGGATCTCAGGCGCGGCGTGCCGCTGGGGATCATCTCGGCGCGCTTCCAGAGCGACGACGTTGAGGCCATCCTGTCCGTGGCGATGCTCGTTGGGGAGAGGCGTGTGGCCCTGACTGGGGGATGTTTCCAAAACCGGTTGCTGCTAGAGCGGGCAGCCCGGCGACTGCGCGAGGAAGGTTTTGAGGTCGTTCTCCATCGCCAGGTCCCGCCGAACGACGGCGGCATCAGCTTGGGGCAGATCATGGTCGCCGCAGCACGCCTGGAGGGGAGCGGAGATGCACTTTCTCATGGGTGAACTTGTAGAGATCTACGAGGAGAACGGGGTACGTGTGGGCAAGGTGCGCGTGGGAGGATCTATCACCCGCGCTGTCCTGGCGTTTTTGCCTGAGGCTCGCGTAGGGGATACGGTCTTTATCCACGCGGGGATTGCCCTTGCCAAGATATCCGGGGTTCCTTCGGCATCCCTTCACCGTGTAGACCGTGAAGACTGTGTAGACCGTGTAGACTGAGATGTGTCTCGGCGTTCCGGGGAAAGTCGTTCACATCGAGGAGACCCCTCAGGGGATCCGCATGGGGAAGGTGAGCTTCGGGGGCATCACCAAGGAGGTGTGCCTTGCGTATACTCCCGAGGTGCAGGTGGGAGATTACGTGGTGGTCCACGTGGGTTTCGCTATCAGCAAGATCGATGAAAAGGAGGCGCTGGAGGTTTTCGCCCTGTTGCGCGAAATGGGGGAAACGGCCTCACTCGCCGAAGATGAACTTAACCAGATAGATCCGACAGGCTAGATCTGCTAAACACGAGATGCGATTCGTGGATGAATACCGTAGCGAGGAGAATGCCCGGAAGCTTGTCCAGGCGATCCACAAGCTTGTTACCCAGCCCTGGACGGTTATGGAAGTGTGCGGGGGACAGACCCACACCCTCATCAAGTCCGGTATCGACAGGTTATTGCCTGAGTTCGTGACCGTTGTCCACGGTCCCGGTTGCCCCGTCTGCGTGACCCCGCTGGAGCTTATCGATAAAGCAATCGCCATCGCCCGTCGTCCAGAAGTGATCTTCGCCTCCTTTGGGGATATGTTACGGGTCCCCGGGAGCGGGACTGACCTCCTCAGTGTGAAGGCGCAGGGAGGAGATGTCCGCATCGTGTATTCTCCCCTGGATGCTTTGAGGATCGCCCAGAGGAACCCTGATCGCCAAGTGGTTTTCTTCGCCGTGGGGTTTGAGACCACAGCCCCGGCCAATGCCATGGCCGTCTGGCAGGCTAGGCAACTTGGCTTGACGAACTTCTCCATCCTCTGCGCCCACGTACGGGTTCCTCCTGCCATCGAAGCGATCCTGAGCTCCCCTGAAAACAGGGTGCAGGGGTTCCTCGCCGCTGGCCACGTCTGCACCGTCATGGGCTACTGGGAATATGAACCGATCGCCGAGAAGTACCGTGTGCCCATTGTGGTCACGGGGTTCGAACCGCTGGATCTCCTCCAGGGGATCTACATGGTTCTGAGGGCGCTTGAGGAAGGGCGCTACGGGGTGGAGAATCAGTACAGTCGCTCCGTGCGCAGGGAAGGGAATGTGCATGCCCAGAGGCTGATGGACGAGGTTTTCGAGGTCTGCGACCGCACCTGGCGCGGCATCGGCCTCATCCCCCGGAGCGGGTACCGCCTGCGGGAGGAGTTTGCTTGCTTTGATGCTGAGCGGAGGTTCGAGGTGGACCACGTGGCTGCGGTGGAATCTTCCCTCTGCATTGCCGGGGAGGTCCTGCAGGGCGCGAAGAAGCCCTACCAATGCCAGGCTTTTGCGACCCTCTGTACTCCGGAACATCCTCTTGGTGCTCCAATGGTCTCCGCTGAGGGGGCCTGCGCCGCATATTACCAGTACGGGAGGGCAAAGTTCCTACCGAGCCTCTCTGTGTAGACCGTGAAGACCGTGTAGACTGTGTAGACCGTGTAGACCATACTCGGGGAGGGTGAAACACGGAATGTTTGAATGCCCAGTTCCCATTCACGAGTACCCCACCATCCTGCTGGCCCATGGGGGAGGGGGGCGGCTGACCCAAATGCTCATTGAACGCATGTTCCTCCCCGCCTTCCGCAACCCTGCTCTGGAGGTCCTTCACGACGGCGCCGTGGTAGAGGTCAATGGGACACGCCTTGCCTTCACCACCGATTCCTTCGTTGTCAGCCCCCTTTTCTTCCCGGGAGGAGATATCGGGACGCTGGCCGTGCACGGGACTGTAAACGACCTGGCCATGTGTGGTGCACGGCCCCTTGCCCTCTCGAGTAGTTTCATCCTTGAGGAGGGGCTCTCCATGGAGACCCTCTGGCGGATTGTGCAGTCTGTGGAGCGGTCTGCACGGAGAGTAGGGGTACCCATTGTCACTGGCGATACGAAGGTGGTAGACCGGGGCAAAGGAGACGGCGTATACATCAACACAGCCGGCCTTGGCATCGTCCCTGAAGGCATCCATCTCTCCCCCCTTCGGGCCCGTCCCGGTGATGTCGTGCTCATCAACGGGGCCATTGCAATCCATGGGATTGCGATCCTCTCTGTGCGGGAGGGTTTGGAGTTTGAGACAGAGCTGGAAAGCGACACCGCACCGCTCGATGATCTTGTGGCCCGTATCCTGGAGGTAGCCGGGGAGAAGGTCCACGTGCTGCGGGATCCAACCCGCGGTGGCTTGGCCAGCGCCCTGAACGAGATCGCCTCCCGGGCAAAGGTGGGCATCCGATTGGAGGAGGGGAAGATCCCCATCTGGGAGGAGGTCCGCGGGGCGTGTGAGATTCTCGGCCTGGATCCTCTCTACGTCGCCAATGAAGGGAAGTGCTTGGCGATCGTTGCTCGGGAGGCTGCCGAAGCTGTTCTTGAGGCTATGCGAAGGCATCCCCTAGGGAGGGAAGCAGCCATCATCGGGGAGGTCGTGGAAGATGATCCGGGAAAGGTGATCCTGCGGAGCCGCATCGGCGGGATGCGGGTCGTGGACATGCTCAGCGGCGAGCAGCTTCCCCGCATTTGTTGACTCGAATCCCCCTCACCCTGCACCCTCTCCCACCAGGGGAGAGGGGATGGTGGGAAAATCTCACAGGGATAGGCTTACACGGATTGACTACCTCGGATAGCCTGCATTTGCTATTGGTCCGTCCCATCGCCTTTGTCAGAATAGTTTCTGGAAATACGTATCCATTGGTTCGCGAGGAGGTGTCAGGATGAGGGCGAACAAAGCGACACGAAGGGAGTTTCTCGTTGGATTGGGAGGAGCTGCCCTGGGAATCGGGTTGAGCGGGGTTACAGGCTTGCTGACCGCGCATTCCCAGGAGAAACCGGGTACCCCAGAGCTTCCCTGGCCCTACGCGAAGCTCGACCCGGTGGCTGCTGCGGAAAGGGCCTACGAGGCCTATTACAAAGGTGGGTGTATGTTCGGGGTCTTTGAAGGCATCGTGGGGGAACTCAGAGCAAAAGTCGGAGCGCCTTACACCGCCCTCCCAACGCAATTCGCCATCTACGGGAAGGCGGGGGTGGCTGGCTGGGGGACTCTCTGCGGGGCCCTGAACGGCGCGGCTGCAGCCGTCTACCTTGTCGTCCCTCCCAAGGATGGAGACCTGATCATCGACGAGATCTACACCTGGTATGGACAGACGGGCCTACCGGACTATAAACCGAAATCCCCGAAATTCCAGATCGCTCCTTCGGTCTCGGGCTCTCCCCTCTGCCACGTCTCGGTGACCCGCTGGTGTGAGGCCACGGGGTTCAAGGCGCTCTCCCCGGAGCGGGCCGAGCGATGTGGCTGGCTCACGGCCTCTGTGGCAAAGTACACGGTGGAGCAGTTAAATAAGTATGCAGATAAGGCGTTTGCAGTTGCGCACCCGATCCCCAAAGAGGTCACCACATGCCTAGCCTGCCACGGCAAAGGTGGCGTGAAGGAGAACGTCCACATGAGCAAAGCCGTCTCCTGCACCCAGTGCCACTTCAGCCTGGGCACGAAGCATCCGTGAGAACAGGAGGATCGGAAGATCCTTAGAGGAGCCAGAGGACGAGGGTCCCAAGAGCTGTCATGACAGCACCTGCTGTGATCTTGAAACTCCTCGCGTGGGCAAGCTGCCATGCGCGAAGCTTCTCTGCAGAGTGGCGATTTCCCACTAGGAGGAGAATGACAACCAGCGGGCTCACGAAGATAAGGTTATAGAGGGTGAGGTAACCTAGCCCTATAAGTCTTGTAGCCTGAGATCCCAGGATCGCCAGGATCGAAACATATGTGCCCCCAGAGCAGGGGAGGGCGCAGATCCCGAGCAGGCTTCCGAAGACGAAGGCGCCTGCCCCACTTCCCCTTCGCATCCATGCTCCCATAGCGTGCCAGCCAATCTGAGGAATCCTCGGCCGCAGAGGGAGGGGAACTCCAGCCCCATCAGCAAGGGTCCAGAGGCCGACAAGAATCAATCCCGCGGCGCCAAGAGTGGAGACGAGGTGGTAGCGGCCGATGAAGCTAAGCCCCTGGAGGAAGCCAAACCCTAGCAGGAAGTAAGTGATGAATACTCCGGCGACGGCTACACCTCCGAGGGTCATTACCTGCATGCGCGTCCGCTGCAGAGCGAAGAGCACGGCAAGGAACAGCAGCAGCCCTGCGGCGTTGCAAGGTGTCAGGCTGTCGGCGAATCCCCCGGCGATGGCAAGGAGGAATAAAGGCCGGGATGTAATTGGGACGACCGGCCGGTCGCCCTTGTTGGGGCGAGGTACTCCCGCTCCTACCTTCCTCTCCAGGAGGTAACGGCCCACTGGGGTACCAATAGGATACTCTCGGACTGGTCCGTGAAATGCCCACACCTTATAGCTCGTACCCCCGTGCATCTCGTCCTGGAAAAGGACGAGACGGAGGGAGGGGTCCTGTTTCAAATGTTCCAGTGCCTCCCGGATGAGCGCCGCCGGGGGCATCCCCTCGAGGACCAAGCGGTTGGCGAAGACAGCCATGTGCGCCCAGAGTTCCCGGGGAATCCCGGAGCGCTCCTGGACACGGATGTAATCAGCCGCTGCATTCGGGCCTGAGGCGAGATCGATCACGAGCCCCCGCTCGAACCCAGCCTCTTTGAGGAGCGGAAATACTTCCTGCACAAGGTAGACCTCGCACATCTGGCACCGGGAGCTGACGTAGATGGAAACCTCGGGCTGGGAAGGTCCTGCCCACAATGGTACAGAAAGCAAGAGGGATGTAAAGATTGTTGCAGCTAGGAATGCGTGAAGAAGGGAGATTACCAGAAACTTCACGCTCCTCCCTAAGTCCGTCCTGCGCAGGAGTAGGTCATGAATTGTCCCCCTTTCAGGCATTGTCGTCCTACATTTTCTGGCGCTCAATCTCCCTGGCCTTGAGGAAGAGTAAGATAGCGGTTCCCACCAGGATGACCAGCGCGATGGAGAGTCCCCGCCTCCGGAACTGTACTTCGGCAAGCCCGGCCTTGCCTGCCGCAACACCCTTCTCCGCGAACTTCAAGCCTTCTGTGGTAACAGCCTCCACCTGCTTGGGGTTGAAGCTGTGGATAACGTTCCTGGCCTGGATGAGTCGTGTCTGGGCTTCCTGCAAGGTGAGGCGGGCATCGCTCATCTCCACTCCGGCGTTCGCTGCCTTGGCGACCAAAGTCTCTGCCTCCGCAAGCCTGCTCTTGAGGGCCTCCAAAGATGCGCGCATCGCCTGGGCGGCAGCAAGCCCCTTGGACCCCGGTTCGTGGCATCGGGTACAGAAGGCCTCTGGCCCTGTCCCGATCATCTCATCCGTCGGACGTGCCACCTCGTGGTTCCCATGACATGTCGAACATTCAGGGAGCCCCATTCTGTCGAAGGCCACCTTGTGGGGGCTCTTCACGAAGAGGTCCCGGGTTGCGCTGTGGCATACAGAGCAGACGTTGGCGACCGACTCCACCCCGGGCGGGACAGCCCCATGGTTCCCGTGGCATCCGTTGCACGCCGGGGCGAGGCGGTTCCCCCGCTGCAGGAGGGCCTCTCCGTGGATGGATCGTTTGTATTTGGCGAGCTGGTCTGTAGGGATCCCGTAGCCCTTCATGTAGGCAGGATCGGCGTGGCATCGCCCACACGTCGTGGGAATGTTCGTGGCGTACACGGGTGACCTCGGATCGCTTACCGCGCGCACCGGGTGAACTCCATGACAGCTCGTGCACGTGGCCACCTTTGTATCACCCCTGACCAGGCGCTGCCCGTGCACGCTCGTCCTGTACTCTGCGACTTGGTCCGTGCGTATCCTTGGGTTGTAGCGCCGCATGTATGCTGGGTCGCTGTGGCAACGCCCGCAGAACGCCGGGACCTCGGAGGGCTTTGGAGTCCCTAGGTAGCCAGCTCGCGGGTCCATAGCATCCATCCCAATGCGTTTTGGATCGCCACCGTGACAACTGGAACAGCTGAGGCCCCGTTTGGCATGAACATCTGCGTCCATCCCCTTGACGGGGGCGGCAAGGCGTCCCTCAAGGGCTTGGTGACAGGTCACGCAGCTCTCCTGCTGGGCAACAGAGGGAGAAGGGGATCCAACAATGAGAAGCACGAAAAATAGGATTGCGCGTAGCAAGGCACGAAGCGCAGCGGAGTGCCGTAAAGAATTTCTCAGGAAAGTTTGGCTTCTCATGAGATTCCCTCACATTGCGGGCAGGGCAAGCCCGAGGATGGTCATGATCACGAGATAAGCGACTGCGAGAATCCCTAAGGTCGTCACCCATCTGTTCTGCTGCTCCCGCTGTGCCCACACGTCCAAGAAGGGGACCAGGAGGAGCACCAGCCCCCCGACCAGAAACGCCATGATGCCCACCATTTCTCCCTCGAACAGGAAGATCTTGCTGGGGAGAAGCTTCAGCGTTTGAAACATGAACAGGAAGTACCACTCTGGCTTGATCCCCGGAGGAGCCGGAGCGAGAGGGTCGGCCTTCTCGCCCAAAGGCCAAGGGTAGAGAGTGGCGAGAGTCCCCAAGAGCGCAAGGACGAGGATCCAAACCGCCAGGTCTCGGAGGAGGAAGTCTGGATAGAAGGAGATCTCCCGCTCCGCCCGTACCGAAATGGGGCGGCTCATCCCGTGGACCTGCACGAGGGCGAGATGAATGCCGAGGATCACTGTAGCGAGCGCCGGAAGGATGGCCACATGGATCCCGAAGAACCTGCTAAGCGTCGCCTCGGTGACGTCTTCACCACCTCGCAGGAGGAGCATAACGTACTTCCCCACCAGCGGGACGTCTCCTGCAATTTCCGTACCAACCTTCGTGGCAAAGAAGGCCAGCTTATTCCAGGGAAGGAGGTAGCCCGTAAATGCAAACGCTAGGGTCAGGAAGAGCATGAGAGCCCCGCTCACCCAGGTGAATTCCCTGGGACGTCGATATGCTCGGTAGAAGAAGGTACTGAACATATGCACGAAGACCCACCCGACCATCAGGTTCGCCGACCAGCTGTGGATGGAACGGATCAGCCATCCGAAGCGCACCTTGGACATGATGAATTGGACGCTCTCATAGGCTGCGTCAGCGGAGGGCCGGTAGTATAACAAAAGGAGGATCCCGGTGATCACCTGAACCAGGAACAGGAAGAGGGTGATGCCTCCAAAATAATAGACGAAGCTGTAGCGGTGTATAGGGACCGTCTTGTGACGGAGGAATTCCACGATTGCCCGCAGGCGCAGGCGTTCCTCGCTCCACCTCTGCCACGTCCCGTAGCGCTCCTCAGCCATGATGACGGTTTATCCCTTTCGGGAGACGATGATGTTGTCTCCCTTCACCGTGACCTGATACTCCTCGAGCGGCCGCGGCGGTGGTCCTGAGATGACTTGTCCTCTGAGGTCGTAGTGTCCGTCGTGGCATGCGCACCAAATATGGGCAAGGTCGGGCCGGTACTGCACCGTACAGGCGAGGTGCGTGCACACTGCGGTGAAGGCACGGAGCTGGCCGTCGGGGGTATTAATGAGGATGGCCGGTTTCCCTCCGAACGGAAAGATCTTTCCAGAGTTGGGTGCCAGCTCCCCGACTTTCGCAGCGATCACGCTTCCCCCGGTCACCTCGGTGACCTTCGGCGGGATGAGGTATCTTGTGAGAGGGTAAAGGACGATGCCCGCCAGGCCAAGGAGGCCCGCTCCGAGAAGATAGTCCAAGAAGGTCCGCCTTGTGATCCGGCGCTCCGCAGATTCCATTGCGGGTCCACCCTCCTCTCCCCTCAACTCAGTGGCTCCAGCAAAATTGGACAAGGATTCGCTGGGGATTCCATTCTGCAGGAGAGGTTCCTATGCAAGGTCTTTCGACTCTTGCCGGAGTACTTCGGTACTTTTCATGGTTTCGACTTTGGGTCTCCTGGAAGCGTCCCCGCTTTGATCTCGTCGATGTTCTTCACGCCGTCCTTGTCGGAGTCCAGGGGCTCGATTGCTTTCAGGGCGGCGGTGATGTCCTTGGTCTTCTCGAGTTGTTTCTTGAGGTCTGCCCCGTAGGGATTCAGCTTCTTCAGGTCCTTCATCTCCACGTGGCAGGTGAGGCATCCCGCTTTGGCGAGGGCAGAACCTTCCTTTGGCGCGTAGAGCGTCTTGAATGCATTCAAGTAGTCTGGTCTAGCGAAGGCCAATCCATAGGCGAAGAGGCTGATCCCAAGTAGTGCAACGATGAAGGTAAGTACATAGGGTGTTCTCATAGGATTTTCCTCCCTTCGAACGAGTGAGGCTGCTTATGCCCCCTTCGAGGAAAACTTCCCTCCGGCAGGATCGCGTTCTTTAAGCACCCTCCCCAATGGCATGGCTATAAGCAGGGTACGGAATAGCCCTCCTTGGCTATTGTAGGCCACGGATTTTCCGAAAGGGTATCCGTTTGGACGTTGATCTTCTTCTCCAGCGTCCGCAGTAAAAAGAGGTGGGAACATATGCAAGGGATATCAGGTATAGAATGGATATGGTGGGATTCTGGGAGGGGCAGGGGTGAGGCCCTGCCCCTCCCAGCCACTTATCCCTCCTTACTTCTGAAGCACTTCCAGGGTCCGAAGGAGGACCGCCCGGGCGAAGGACGGGTTGTGAACCCCAAAGCTGTCGTCCCCCTCGATGAGCCAGTAGTTCCAGCCCGCCCGCACGATCACGTCGCTCGTGGGGAAGACAGGCTTGCCAGCTGCGTCCTTCACGTCCCCAAGCTGGCTGTAGAGCTCGCGGCCGTCCCGGAGGACGAACTTCAGACCCTGCTGCCCGTGGATCTCTTCCAGCTCCACCTTGACGATATCCGCTCCTCGGACAGCGAAGTTGGGCGTGTACTGGTCTGTCTTGGGATCCCAGGCACGGATCGTGGCGATCTTCTCCTTGGCGGCCAACACCCTCCGGGCGATGGCCTCTTCTACCTCATGGAGAAGAGCCCTGATGGGTTTCTGCACAGCATCGGCGGTGAAGTTCGGCCCATGGCAGTTGGTGCAGACGGTCCTCTGCGCCTTGAAAGTATGGCTCTCCGGGTTCAGCTTCACATGGCAGGTGACACAGGCATCCCCAGTGAAGGCTGCGTGGGGGGAGGCCTTCATCTCTTCGTAGTTCAGGAAGTAAGCGTTCTTGGACATGATCACGTCCGCCTGGGAGGCTGTATGGGGGGCCGTCCACCGCTTGGGATCGGGGTCGTTCCAGCCGATCTTCCCGTTGCGCGTGTTGTGGCAGGTCATGCAGAGGGCGCCTTCACCCACTCCCTCCGCCTTGAACCCGGCCGGGAGCAGCGGTGTGCTGCCCGTGATCCGCAAAGTGAAGTCCGGGTTGTGGCAGGTCGTGCACGTCTGCGGTTGCACGGTGAACTTGTTCAGCCCCAGCATGGAGAGGTACCCGACGGTGGCTGGCGTTCCACCGGGCCCCTGGATGAGACCGGGATCCCCCTTCTGGAGCTGGGGAAGCCAGGCAAGGAAACCCTGTCCCGCGTGACACCGGCCACAGTGCGCGGCAGTCGCCTGCCTTTGCTCCACCGTCGCCTCTTCGAGGGCCAGTTGCCTGTTCGCGTGGCCGGATTTCCGCCACTGGGCCCACTTGTCTGTAGACGCTGCACTGGCAGCGAGGTAGCTACTCAGAAGGACGATGAGGAACACGGAGAGGAGGATCACTCCTTCTCGAAGGGTGAGCCGTTTCATCTGTACTATCCCTCCTTTCGCATTGTTTTCATTTGAGATGGATACCTTCATTACGCTCTTCCTGCGAACGCTTCACGGTTTCGATGTGGGATCCCCTGGGAGCGTCCCGGCCTTGATCTCGTCGATGTTCTTCACGCCGTCCTTGTCGGAGTCCAGGGGCTCGATTGCTTTCAGGGCGGCGGTGATGTCCTTGGTCTTCTCGAGTTGTTTCTTGAGGTCTGCCCCGTAGGGATTCAGCT
>JAUQQG010000035.1 GCA_030550015.1 bacterium
CATGGAGGAGTACCAGGCGATCATTGAGAGGATCGAGGCACTAGCGCGCGACAAGGGGCTGAGCTTCGACCCTGTCTACTTCCGTATGTCCGACGGAGAGGAGATCGCCGAGGTTGCCAGCATGGGTCTGCCCAACCGGTTCATCCACTGGTACTGGGGTGGGACGTTCAAGGAGCTGGTGACCCAGCAGAGCAAAGAGGTCTTCAACATCCTGGAGCTGGTGCTGAACACCAACCCTTCGTACGCCTTCTTGCGGAAGAATAACACCTACCTCCAGAACGTCCTCGTGATCGCCCACGTCTTTGGCCACGCCGACTTCTTTAAGAACAACCACTGGTACCAGAAGTCCAACAAGAACATGCTGAACGAGGCGGAGCTCCACGCCCGTATCATCCGCCAGTACGAGCGCACCTACGGACTAGACCGTGTCGAGAAGATCCTGGACGCATGCCTCACGGTAGCCAGCACGGTCAACGCCTTTGAGCGCAACCCTGCAGAACGGAGCAAACGCCTCATCTACTACCTTGAGGAGAGAGCCCCCCTTGAGGCATGGGAACACCATCTCCTCCAACTCATCCGAGAGGAAGCGGAGTACTTCGATCTCATCCAGCGGACCCATATTATCAATGAGGGGTGGGCCACCTTCGTGGAATCCACCTTGCTCCGTGAGATCCTCACCGCCAAGGAGTGGGCGTCCATCTCCATGCAGCTTTGCAACCGTCCCTCTCCCTATCTCATCGGGTACAGCCTGTTCAAGCGCGTCGAAGAGACAATGGGATACGAACGCGTCCTGGTGGTGCGCAGTTTCTACGAGGACGTCCGCCTCATTGACGAGGTATTGACCGAGGACCTCGTCCGGCGGTTGGACATTTTCGTCTACGATCCCAAGGAGAAGACCAAGAGTTACGACCTCCAGCAGGTCAAGGAGATGCTCATCCACCAGAAGCTTTACAAAGGCGAGCCGCACGTCGAGGTAGAGCCAGGGCACAACGGGAGGGAGCTCGTCCTCGCCCACTGCGAGGAGGAGAAGAAGCTGGATCCCAAGCGCATTGCCCTCTTCCTGAAGGCCGTCCACACACTTTGGAGGAACCCGGTGAAGCTCAGAGCCAACGGGAGGATTTACACCTACGACCGCCGGGGCCTCTCCTCTACATGATCGACCTCCACTCGTCGCAATTAGAGATGGGACCGCACACTCACCTGGGAAGTGGGCGTCTCCGCAGGGTACATGTAGGGAAACCCTTTCCTGGTCGCGAATGAGGAGAGAGGGGAGGAAGTCGGAGATGGACGCGAAGAAGCCTCTCCTTCTTGGAAAAGTCGCGTTGGTCACTGGCGCTGCCCATGGGATCGGCCGCGCGATTGTGCACGCGTTCGTCCGTGAGGGCGCAGCGGTGGCCTTGAACTACCATACCTCGGAGGAGGAAGCCCTCTCTGTCGTACGGGCGCTGACAGACGCTGGAGGAAAGGCCATCGCCGTGCGTGCCGATGTCTCCCGGTACGACCAGGTCCAGGAGATGGTTCATCGGGTGATCGAGGCCTTCGGCCGTATCGACATCCTCGTCAACAACGCCGGCCGCATCGACCGGACCCCATTCCGGGAGCTATCCGAGGAAAGCTGGGACGCTATGATGGCTGTGAACCTCAAGGGGCCATTCCTGTGCGTGCAGGCCGTCCTCCCGTACATGGAGCGGCAGGGAGGAGGGGTGATCCTCAACATCGGCTCCATGCGTGGCCTCATCGGAGGAGGGGCCGTCCATTACGCCGTCTCCAAGGCCGGCCTCCTCATGCTCACAAAGTGCCTCGCTGCCGAGCTTGCCCCCCATATCCGGGTCAATGCCATCGCCCCTGGCTATACCGAGACACGCATTCAAGCCTATCTCACCCTTGAGCGCCGCCGCGAGATCGCCGAACGCATCCCCCTGCGCCGGTTCGCGACTCCGGAGGAGGTAGCTCGGGCAGCCGTTTTCCTGGCCTCGGACCGTGCCCGTTATATCACAGGGCAGACGCTTGTCGTGGATGGCGGGATGAGCATGTACTAAGAACCCCGGCAAAAGTCTTTTGCCCTTTGCCGGGGCCTTTCTTGAACTATCTGATCAAGAGCTTTGCTGGGCTTCTGAGGTCCTTGCCGGGGGTCAGTGCAGGGTTCTCTTGAAGTCCTCCGGCTTCACGTTCTCCAGGAACTTGCGGAACTCCTCCATCTCTTCTTCGCCGAGAGGCTTCTTCAGGGCAATTGCCTGAGCTGCAACTTTCTCCTCGATATAGATGGGCGCCTCCATCCGGAGAGCAAGGGCAATCGCGTCGCTTGGGCGCGAGTCGATGATGATCTCCTGGCCGTTGCTCACAATGTGGATTTCCGCGAAATAGGTGCTGTTCTGGACGTCGGTGACGACAACCCGCTTCACCGTCGCGGAGAGGCTTTGAAGGATGGACTTGAGGAGATCGTGCGTCATGGGCCGGGGAGTTTTGACGCCCTGGAGTTGAATGGCGATCGCTGTGGCCTCGGCCTGCCCGATCCAGATGGGCAAAGCGATGGTCTCGGGTTGATCTACCAGGAGGACAACAGGGTTCATGTGCTGGTCCAACGCAACCCCCTTGACCTTGACGAGAAGCACGGGCAAACCCTCCCCTCGTGGACTCTCCAAACCCGCCGGCTACTCTGGGAGCGCCTCTCTTCCCTTGCCATGGGAGGAGCTCCCGCCTCGGACGGCACGTCGGTTTTATTATAGCAGAAAGCTCCGGGTGCGGGAAGACGACAGACGAGCTACATCCATCCTTCGAGAGGCATGATCCTCCCAAAGCTATACACAGGAGGCGAGGATGGAGACATCCTCCTGGCTAGACCCTGTGAGTAGGAGGGACCTTGCGTGGGCTTGCTTGACGACCGGGGAGGTTTCGTGCTACTGGAGACAGTGAATACTGTACACATGCCGGATGGGGGGGCTGTTGTGGCGTATTACCTTGTTCGGGCGCGTCTGAACCCTGCCCTCGCCAACGAACTCCGCCTGCGGCTGGAACGTAGGGAGTTCCACGCTATGCGGCCATTCGGCCGGGCCCTGACCAAGTCTCTGGAGGATGCCAGGATCGATCCAGCGAGCGGGGAGGCTGTATGGGAAGAGGAAGATTACTGTTCCCCACCGCTGGCGATGGAAAGGGCAGCTGTCCTGGATCGTTACTTCGACGATCTCAGGGTGGAGCGGGTGCGCGAAGGCGAAGGTTGGGCACGCATCGCTCACCTTCCCTCTCTCTGGGGGTAATCGTCCTCCTGCCCTGGTGACGCCGGGCGGGAACTGCGACGCGGGAAGGAGAGAGGCGGTATTCTGCAAGGGGAGGAATCCTGATGGATCCCGAAGCCAAGAAGCAGACGTTGCGACTCCTCACCTACGGTCTGTACATCCTCACGGCTGCGGACAAGGGAGAGGTGGTAGCCGGTACAGTCAATTGGCTTTCTCAGGCCTCATTTGCGCCTCCGCTGGTCATGGTCGCCGTGAAAAGGGACAGCCGGTTGCACGCTCTGATCGAGGGCAGCCGCGCCTTTGCGGTCAACATCCTAGGGGCCAACCAGAAAGAGATCGCTTCCGCTTTCTTCCGTCCCTCTCAGGTCGAAAATGGGCGTATCAACGGCTACCCATTCGAACCGGGACCGCAGACCGCCGCCCCCCTGCTCATCGACCTTCCAGCCTGGTTTGAAGCGCGTGTCACAGACACCGTGAAGCGCGGGGACCATACGGTCTTTGTGGCCGAGGTCATCAACGCGGGATTGCGCGACCTGCAGGCGAAGCCGTTGGAGATGTGGGATACAGGCTGGTACTACGGAGGCTGAGGACCCCCCACTACTTTCTCATCCCCCGCTGACGCTCGCTGCGAGACCGTAGCGTGCTGGTTGCTGTCTTGAAGGAGCTCTCGGCTTCTGAGCGCTCTTGGCTATGGAGGGACCCTCGCGAACCCTCTCGTCAAAGTTTTGCTGGGGAGCTCCGACGAACGTCAGAAGACGTTTGCCGCGGTAGTGAGACCGATTGGGAAGGCGGGATCGCCTGTGACGGCTTCCTACGGCGGCGTCAGATCGCCCAAGATCACGTGCCTACGCGCTCCCGTTGCCGACGGAAGGTTTGCGGGGTTCCCCCATGCGGTCTCTGCGCCGAGGACAGCGAACACCACAGCTTCCTTGAAATCAGGATCAATCCCGTAGTCCGCAACGCTCCGTACTGGTATGGGGTCCAATGCATCACATAACCAGCGCACGAGGGTGGTATTGTGGACACCTCCCCCGGCCAGGATCACTTCGTCCACATGGGGAAGAAACCGCCGGTATGCGTCGCGGATCGAGCGGACTGTGAGCATGGTGGCGGTTGCGACGAGATCGGCATCTCCCAAACCCAGCGATCTTCCCCGTTGTATGAGATTCCGGGCATACTCCTCTCCAAACTTCTCTCGCCCCGTTGTTTTGGGAGGTGGTGTAGCGAAGAAGGGATCTTGGATCAACGCTTCCAGCAGATCCTGACTGACCCGTCCAGTTGCGGCGATGTGACCGTTTTCATCCATCCCCCGGCCCGTGAGCAAGGAGACGACTTCGTTGATGACCATGTTCCCTGGTCCGGTATCGAACGAGATCACATCCTGAGGTGAACCGCCTGCTGGGAGCCAGGTGACGTTTCCAATTCCTCCAATGTTTTGAACCGCGCGGCTGTGGCCCGGGTGGGAGAAGAGGAGAAAGTCCACGTAGGAGGCAAGGGGCGCACCCTGACCACCTGCTGCTATGTCCCGGGCCCGGAAGTTGCTGACGACGGGGAGCCCAGTCACTTCTGCAATAACGGCTGCCTCTCCGATCTGGAGGGTGGAATGGCCCGGGATGTGCCAGATCGTCTGGCCGTGCGATGCCACGAGGTCGCACTCTTCCGGACTCAGCCCGGCCTTCTGGATGGCTTTTTGTGCAGCCTCGGCAAACCAGTAGGCGATATCGAAGTTCGCTGCGCACACCTCTGCAAGGGGGGTATCTTGTCGGCATAGGGAGTGAAGACGTTCTCGTTCCTCCGGGGTATACGGACGGGTTAGAGCTGACAGGGTTCGTACGCTTACGCCGGAGTTCTTCCGGGTCACTTCGACGACAGCCGCATCAATGCCATCCAGGGAAGTTCCGGACATCAAGGCGACGACCCTGAGTGGGTTGCGATCTGTCGGCCAGGCGAACCGCCTCATCAAGACCCTCCTTGACCTTTTCCCGACTCGATGGCCTGCCGGACAAAACCGCCTGCTCGTTGCAGCCGTTCGAGGGCGGAGGGAAGGTCGCACCTGGTGACTGCCATCACGATTGCCGCCTTCACATGGTTCTGGGCGGCCTCGAGGAAGCGCGCAGCTTCTTCGTAGGAGATGCCCGCGGCTTCAGCGACGATCCGGCGCGCCCGCTCAAGCAGCTTCCGGTTCAGGGGCTGGAGGTCCACCATCAGGTTGCTGTAGACTTTGCCCAGGCGAACCATTGCGGTCGTGCTGATCATGTTCAGGACCATCTTCTGAGCTGTTCCTGCCTTCATGCGCGTGGAACCAGTCAGGACCTCAGGCCCCACGAGGACGGTAATAGCCACATCTGCGAGCTCGGCCATCGCCCCATTGGGGTTGCAAGAGAGGCTGACGGTCGCCGCGCCGATGTGCCGCGCAGCGCGCAAGGCACCGACCACGTACGGGGTCCTCCCACTGGCCGAGATTCCAATGACCACGTCCACTGGGCGGACTCCTCGCGCAGAGAGATCTGCCGCGCCTAGATCTGCATCGTCTTCGAGCTCTGAGGCAGATTCGATGGCTGCCGCTTCCCCACCAGCGACGATCGCCTGGGCTACGTCACGATCAACCCCAAATGTGGGGGGCCATTCAAGGGCGTCCAGAAGGCCGATCCGCCCACTGGTACCCGCTCCCACATAGAATACCCGCCCGCCTTTCTGAAGGCGATCGATCACGAGCTCCACTGCGGCAGCAATCTGTGGCAAGGCCTCGCGTACTGCTGGCGCTACCTTTGCATCTTCCTCGTTGATGAGCGCGAGGATTTCCAACGTGGTCATCTGGTCAAGGGACATACTTCTTGGGTTGCGTTGTTCGGTGAGGAGATCCTCAAACATCGTTGGATACGCTATGCCTCCTCTCGAGTGCACCGGCTACCGCCCTTTGTGGATCCATGGACAAGCGCCCTTCGGATGGCGGCGTAGAACCGCCTCCGGAACTCCTCGATGGCGTTGTTGTTCCCTCTCGGGTGGACGCGGTTTGTGAGGAGAACAACGACCAAGCCTTCATCGGGGTCTACTGCAACGGAGGTGCCTGTGAAGCCCGTATGGCCGAATGACCGGCTTCCGAAGGCTGCGAAGAATACCTCAGGATGGTATAGCTCCCAGCCAAGGCCGCGAGGTGGACCCTTTGCGTGGCGGGTTTGGAGCATTGTCGCCTCGGCCACAGCGCTCGCCGAGAGAAAGCTGCCTGGAGTGAACCAGTGTTGCGCGATGCGCGCAACCTCTTTTGCTGTGGAGAACAACCCGGCGTGGGCGGCCACACCCTCCATGGCGTAGTATGCGTTGCCGTCGTGGACCTCACCGCACAGGACGTGTGTTCTCCAGGGGAATCCTCTTCCATCCTCCCCGGCCATCTCTTTCTCAACTTCGTTTCCTTCCTCAGTGGCTGCGCATCGCTGCCGAAGCTCGGGTGGAGGGGTGAACATCGTCTCCTTCAACTCCAATGGCTCTGCGACCAACTGGTGAAACAGTCGGTCCAGCCTCTCTCCGGTCACTCGCTCGATGAAGAACCCCAGCAGGAGCATTCCGAGGTCTGAGTACACAACCACTTCCCCTGGTTGGTTTGCCAAAGGGATGCTACAGAGGACTTGAAGGACATCTTCCCGCTTGCGCGTGCGGAGGTACAGAGGCCGCCATGCCGGTAACCCAGAAGTGTGAGCCAGGAGATGGCGCACTGTGACTGCTTCACGGCCTCCGTCATGGAACTCGGCGATCACCGTCTGGACCGGCGCATCTAAGTCGAGAATCCCAAAATCCAAGAGTCGCATCACCACGGGCAAGGTCGCCGTGACTTTCGTGAGGGAGGCAAGATCGAAAAGGGTATCAAGGGTCATCGGCCGTGGAGAGGGAACGAGCTGGGCATAGCCATATGCCCCATGCCATCCGAGGATGCCGTTCCTTGAGACGAGCATGACGGCACCAGCAAATACCCCCGACCGGACCCCTTCCTCTACAAGCTGCTCGGCCTCGCGGATCCGATCAGGTTGGAGGCCTGCGTCTTCTGGAACCCCTTCCCTCACGATCCCGTCCATGTTGGCCTGAGGCGCGGATCGAGAATCTCTTGAAGCGCGTCGCCAATCAGGTTAAAACCTAACACGGCGAGCACAATGGCTAACCCAGGGAAAACCGTGGGCCAGGGACTCAGCTCCAGAAAGTTGCGCCCCTCGCTGACCATCATCCCAAGCGAAGGGTAGGGAGGCTGAGCCCCTAATCCCAAGAAGCTCAGCGCTGACTCAAACAGGATTGCGGTTGCCAGGTTGATGGACGCCTGGACGAGGATCGGCGTGCTTACGTTGGGCAAGACGTGTCGAAGGAGGATCCGGAATGAAGGAGCCCCAAGCGCCTTTGCTGCCTCGATGTAGAGGTGCTCTCGGGTTACTAAGGTTGGACCCCGGGCGATGCGGGCGAAGATCGGGACGTATACGATCCCAATGGCGAGAACGGTGGTCAGTGTCCCGGGTCCCAGGACGACGACGATGGTGATCGCCAGGAGGAGGACCGGAAAAGCGAATAAGACGTCCATGGTGCGCATGACGATGGTGTCAACTGTCCCACCGTAGTAGCCGGCGACGATGCCAAGACTTCCCCCGATGGTGAGGGCAAACCCCACCGACAGGAATGCGATCAGGAGGGATACCCGGTAGCCAACCAAGATACGGCTCAACAAGTCTCTCCCGTAGAAGTCGGTGCCCAACAGATACTTCTGGCTCGGGGCAACAAATCGATCTACCGGGTGCATCTCTGTAGGCGGGTACGGCGCGATCCAGCTTGCAAAGACCGCCAAGAGGACTACCAGAGCGACAATGGCAAGACCCACCGCCGCCTTTGGAAACCGGAGAAGGGCGGGCCTGCGGCGGTACGCGGGGCGAGGGATTGTTGTGATGGCGGTGGCTTCACGCATAGCGAATCCTCGGATCCAAGAGGACATAGAGGAGGTCCACGAGAAGGTTGGTGAGAACGAACAAAGTCGTCACGAGCAGCACAACAGCTTGCAGGACCGGGTAGTCTCGCTGGATAATCGCCTGGAGTCCCATACGCCCGATCCCTGGAATGGCGAATACCTGCTCGACCACGATGGAGCCGCCGAGCAAGTACCCAGCAACGATGCCAATGAGCGTGACGATGGGGATCAGGGCATTCTTCAGCATGTGACGGCGGATCACCACCCGTTCATGGAGTCCTTTCCCTCGCGCCGTCCGGATGTAATCCTCTCCGCGGACGCTGATCATAGCTCCTCTGACCATTCGGGCAATGGCGGCAGCATTGGGAATGGCCAACGTGAGGGCGGGGAGGAAGAACCCCCGGAGGTTTGCCAGGGGATCCTGCCACAGTGCGGGATAGGACAGGACTGGGAACCAGCGGAGCCTGACACTGAACAGGAGGATCAGCATCGAGCCGATCCAGAACGCCGGAAGGGACAACCCAAACAGTGTGAAGAGCTGCAACGCAGCGTCAGCAAGTCGGGATCTGGTAGTAGCTGCCCACACCCCGACCGGAATCGCGGTGCTGACGGCGAGGATGAGTGCGTAGGTAGCGAGCTCCACCGTGAACGGGAGTGCTTCCCCCACGAGCTCTGTGATCGGTCGCCCCGTACGCACGGATATGCCCAGATCGCCGCTTAGGATCTTCTTCAGCCAGAGGCCGTATTGGACGTAGATCGGTTGATCCAGCCCGAACTCCCTGCGTACCCGCGCAAGTTGCTGAGGATCTGTGTTCTCAAAACCTAAGAGCAGTTGTGCAGGATCCCCCGGGATGATGTGCATAAGGGCGAAGACAAGAACGGAGACGGCGAACAAGACTGGCACCAACTGTACCAGGCGTTGCCCGACGTACCGTTGCATTGGGCCCTCCTCTGCCAGCGAACCAGCCTGGCGAGACCTCCTCGCAAACTGCTCTCAACGAGCGAGCCACGATTCTGCCAGCGGAGTCATCGTCCGAGTGGGCGAGAGGACGAATCCCTGGAGCTGTTCGCGGCTGATTGCGAAGAGGTCGGCATACAACAGGAAGAGGAAGGGAACCTTCTCCGCAATTTCCCGCTGAAGCTGTGTGTAGAGCTGACGTCTCTTCTTCGCATCGAAGGTCACCCTCGCCTCGTCTAAGAGCTTGTCAATGGTTGGGTCGCGGAACTTGAACACGTTGGTAGCGCCTTTGGAATGGATGTGCCGGTAGAGGTGGATATCCGGGTCAATGGATCCGCTATTCAGGGATACGAACGTATCAAACTGGCTCCCCCGCCATCGAGCAAGGAAGGTGGCAAAATCCACTTGTTCGATCTCCACGTTGAACCCTGCTTTGGCCATCTGCTCTTTGAGCACTTGGGCGATTTGCACCGCCTCTGGGACCGTGGGGATCGGCATCATCTTGATCGTCACCCCACGAGGATAGCCAGCCTGGGCTAGCAGATCCCTGCTGCGCGCCGGGTTATATGCGGAATTGGGAAGACGTTGGGCCGGGATCGGGTTCCACTCCTCTGCGGTGGGTGGGATAGGACCTGCAGGAACTGCACGGCCAGAGTAGACGATTTGAGCAAGTTGTTGCCGGTTCACGGCCATGCTCATCGCCTGCCGCACGCGTACATCGTTCATAGGCGGGCGTTCGTTATTGATCCCCAGCAGGCTGTAGGAGAGGTCTGGAGTGGAAGCGATCCGTAATCCCGCCACCCCGCTGAGCGCCCGCGCTGTGTTGATGTCTACCCCGAATCCTATGATCAGGTCTACATCCCCTGCTTGCAAGGCGGCGCGAAGGGTCGCTGGATCGGGAATCACTCGGTAAATCACAGCATCGGCGTAGGGGAGACGGTTCCCTTGACCGTCTCTCCGCCAGTACCGGTCATGGCGGACAAGGCGCACCTCGCCTGTTGTGAAGCGCTCAAGCCGATACGGGCCACTCCCGAGTGTCTTCACCCGCGGGTCACCCACTTTTTCCTCGAAGTTCAAGGGGACGATCCCGCGACCGGGGCCGGTCAGGAGGAAGAGGAATGGCGCAAATGGCCTCTTCAGGGTGATCCGGACCACAAAGGGGTTGACAACCGTGACCTCCTTGATCGGCTCGAGGAAACTCGCCTGAGGGGATTTGGTCGCTGGGTTAAGGATACGTTCAATGGTGTATTTGACGTCTGTGGCGTCCACCTGGGTTCCGTCGTGGAATACCGCATCCCGGCGGAGGGTAAAAGTATAGGTCAACCCGTCTGATGAGACGGTCCAGGACTCAGCAAGGTTAGGTTCCAGCCGTAATGTCTGG
Source organism: bacterium (assembly GCA_030550015.1). Lineage (GTDB taxonomy): Bacteria > Sysuimicrobiota > Sysuimicrobiia > Sysuimicrobiales > Thermofontiviventaceae > Thermofontivivens > Thermofontivivens primus. The sequence continues at coordinate 10,509 of JAUQQG010000035.1, forward strand.
GGATTCAAGCGCAGGAGACTTTCATAGATCAAGTCAAGGACTTGAAACGATGAAAAGGCGGTAGCAACGTGGGGATCGAGGTTCAAGACCTCCTGGG
>JAUQQG010000073.1 GCA_030550015.1 bacterium
GGGGTGTGAAGCTATGCACAACGTGCGCTGGTGTGCGCTCGTGGCGGTACTCCTGCTCTTAGCCCTCCCGGGCACAAGCATCGGGCAGGAAGCGATTGTGAAGATTGGCGTCCTCACACCGCTCTCTCCACCCGGCGATCCCGCTGCAGGCCAGCTCATCTCCCGCGGTGCAGCTATGGGCGCCGCCTACGTGAACTCTGTGATGGGGGGTGTCCTTGGCGAGGCCTGCAAGAAGCCTTCAGCGCGGGTGACGGTGATCGTGGAGGACGACGCGGGAACGCCGGAGAAGGGCCTGGCCGGCTTCCGTAAACTGGCTACCCGGGACAGGGTCGTAGCCGTGATCGGGCAGTTCCATAGCTCGGTGATGCTTGCCGTCCAGCCCCTCGCAGAGGAGCTCAAGATCCCCTTCTTCTCCACCCAAGCCTCGGCCGCGGCTATTACTGCCAGGCACCTCTTGTACACCTTCCGGACTCATGCCATCGACCCTGACCGCGCGCGGGCATGGATGGATTTCATCCAGCGGTTTGGATTCAAGAAGGTGGCGATGATCGCCGAGAACACCGACTACGGCGTCGGCCTCATAGAAGAGACCAAGAAGCTCAACGCTACCCAGAAGACACCGGTCCAGCTGGAAACGGTGATCTTTGACAGGGGGACCACGGACTTCACCCCTCTTCTCCTGAAGATCAAGGCTTTACGTCCCGATCTCGTGATCAACGTCGGGGTAGGGACACCGGCCTACCTGATCATCAAACAGGCACACGACATTGGTCTCTTTCCTGAGGTGCCCATGCTGGGTTCATATGATTTCCCCATCCGTCCGGAGTTCTGGCAGAACCTCGGGTCTGTGGGGAACTACTTCGCCTTCATCTCCTACTACCACCCGGCCATGCCCCTGACGGATCTGGGGAAGTGGTTCAAGGAGCGGTATGAGACCCGCTACAAGGAGCCTGCGGTTTACTCGGCGTTCAACGCCTTCGGGCAGATCGCCATTATCGCCCAGGCCATGAACAAAGCGTGCTCCACGGAAGGACCTGCTCTCGTCCAGGCTCTAGAGACTGGTAAGTTCCTCAACTGGAATGGGACCGTGACATTCCCGAGGGGAGAGGGGCCTTATTGGCACCAGGCGTCTCCGCCTCTTGTGATCCTGCAGTATACGGCCGTCAACCAGCGCTACGGAGATGCCACGATCCTCTGGCCGCCGAAGATGAGGACAGGAAACCTAAAGAGGCCTTAAAGCGTCTCCGCAGAAGCCAAAAAAGTTTTGTCTGGAACGCAGAGCATGGACAACCTGAACTTGATCGCCCAGTATGTGCTGTCCGGCCTGGTCATCGGGGTCATTTACGCCCTGATGGCGGTGGGGATTACCTTCATCTATAGCATCATGAAGATGATCAACTGGTCGATGGGCGAGTTCTTCATGATCGGGAGCTACCTGCAGTTCTTTTTGATCATGGGACTCCTCGGGCCAGGTCGGTGGTACCTGGCGATTCCTCTCTCGATGCTTGCAGTCGGCGTACTGGGCGTGTTCCTCCAACGCTTGTTGCTACGGCCGATGTTCGTGGGCACGCTCGAGCGGCGCGACGAATATGCAACCATCGTCACCATCTCCCTTTCCGTGTTTTTTCGGAACCTGGCCGTGGTGGTCTTTGGGCCATACCAGTTCTCCCCTCCCGACTACTTCCGGCCGGTCCAACTCGGGCCCCTCCCCTTGAATGGAAGCCGCTTCGTTGCGTTCATCGGCTCGGCCCTGCTGTTAGCGCTGTTTTACTTAGGGGTCAAGCGCACGTGGTTGGGTCGGGCGCTGCAGGGAGCTGCCCAGAACCGCCTGGGCGTTCAGACGGCGGGAATCGACCTGCAGCGGCTGGACCAGATCGCCTTCGGGATTGGTGTGGCCCTGGCCGCAGCAACGGGAGCTTTGCTTGCGCCAATCCTCCTTGTCCACCCTGAGAACGGGGCCATTGCAACCGTGAAGGGGTTCGAGATCATTGTGATTGGTGGCCTTGGATCCATCACGGGGAGCATCATCGCAGGGCTGCTTCTCGGGTTGGTGGAGAGCCTTGGGACCATTGTGCTCTCCCCCGCCTATCGCGACGTGTACGGATTTGCTCTTCTCATCGCGATCTTAGTCCTCAGGCCGTGGGGGTTGTTTGGAGAGAGGGAGCGCGTAGCGTGAATTCTAGAAACCGTTCCTTGGGCTTCGGAATCAGCATTGGGTTGGCTGGTCTCCTCCTGCTGCCTTTCGCCGTGGGCAGCTATGCCCAGCACGTCTTGGTCGTCTCTCTTTACTACGTTGTCTTGGCATCAAGCTGGAACCTGCTGGCCGGATACACGGGCTTGTTTTCCCTTGCCCACCATGCATTTGCTGCGCTAGGGGGCTACACCTCGGGCATGCTGGCTGTACACGCAGGTGTTCCTGTCCCGCTGGGGATCCTAGCTGGGGTGATTCTGGCAGGTGCCGCCGGATATGGCCTTGGGGCGCTCACCCTTCGCATGCGGGCGATTTACCTAGCCCTGGCCACATGGGCATTCGCTGAATCCCTTCGCCTGATCATCGCAGCAGAGTATAAGTTCACCCGAGGCGACCTGGGGCTCCGTGTCCCCCACCTCTTTGGGACCTCCAACCCACGCGTACACTACTACATCTTCCTGGCCCTAGCCCTCCTCACAGTCGTGGCGATTCGGGCTCTGTTGCACTCCAAAATCGGCTACCGGCTCCGAGCCATCCGGGACGATGAGGAAGCTGCGGCGACAACTGGGATCAATACCGTGCGCTGGAAGAAGTTTGCGTTCGCGGTCACTAGCGCCATGGCTGGTATGGCCGGGGCTTTCTACGGACATTACATCGGGCTTCTCAGCCCTGTCTCCATCAAGTTCACCGAGATGGCTACGATCATTATCATGGTCATCGTCGGCGGGCTCAGAACAATCTCCGGACCTATTGTGGGCGCGGTGTTCGTGGAAGTCCTCTCCGAGGTCCTCCGCCTCTCAGGAGAAGTCCGCATGGTCCTGTTCGCTCTGCTCGTGATCGTGCTCATGCGCCTATATCCAGGAGGGCTCATGGCGTTCGTACGGTCTGTGGCGCGTCGACTCCGTAGATATACGGCCTTGCGGGAAGTACCAGCTTCCTGGCAGGAAAAGGAAATCTCTTGATTTTTTGCGCGTTGACAGATCCCAGGGGGAGATAGTATATTAAGGCTAAACCGCATATTGAGATTTTGAGCGCTTTCCTCCGAAAGGGCAAACCCGGAGCGATCCGGGGACGCAAAGCCATAGGGCCACCAGGTCCGTTCCCATGCGGAAGGGGGCCGGCTAGGCTGCCGAAGAGGGGGCTGGGAGTTCCCGTCGGCATGCCCAAAGGCAGGGAGGCGACGGGATTTTCTTTTTGATCCTCGGTTCAACTCCTCTGTAGGGGATCCGATTCATCAGGGGAGGGAGGTTAGGGTCTCCTCAGGAGGGATGAAGGATGGACATTACGGAGCTTCTCCTACTGGTCAAGGAGCGCAACGCCAGCGACCTCCATCTCACCGTGGGGGCTCCCCCGATCCTGCGCATCGATGGAAAGCTGACAAAGCTTGATCATCCTCCGTTGACCCGCGAGCAGATCCACGCGATGCTCTATGAGGTGCTGACCGATGACCAGAAGGCCAAGTTCGAGGAGACCCACGACCTCGACTTCTCCCTTGATCTCGCGCAGGTCGCTAGGTTCCGGGTTAACCTCTTCATGACGAGGCTAGGGGAGGCAGCGGCCTTCCGCCTGATCCCAAGCAGAATCAAAAGCCTGGAAGAGCTAGGGCTCCCTCCTGTCCTAGCGGAACTAGCGATGAAGGACAGGGGGTTGATCCTCATCACAGGTCCCACTGGGTCTGGGAAAACCACCACTTTGGCAGCAATCATTGACTACATGAACGATCACCGCTACGACCACATCATCACCATTGAGGATCCCATCGAGTTTGTCCACCAGCACCGGAATTGCCTCATTAACCAGCGGGAGGTCGGTCCCCACACCCGCTCCTTTGCGAACGCCTTGCGCGCTGCGTTACGGGAGGATCCCGATGTGATCCTCGTCGGAGAGATGCGCGACCTGGAAACCATCTCCCTTGCCCTCACCGCCGCTGAGACTGGGCACCTGGTCCTAGCCACGTTGCATACCAACAGCGCCGCCCAGACCATCAACCGGATCATCGATGTCTTTCCCCCACACCAGCAAGAACAGGTGCGCGTCCAGCTCTCTGAGACGATCCTGGGGGTGTGCGCTCAGACCCTCATCCCACGCGCAGATGGGTTTGGTCGCGTCGTGGCCGTGGAGATGATGGTGGCGACGCCTGCGATTCGGAACCTCATCCGGGAGGCAAAGACCTACCAGATCCCCTCGATCATCCAGACGAGCACGAAGGATGGGATGCAAAGCCTCGACCAGAGCTTGAGGAACCTCCTGCGCGCAGGATTGATTACCCTGGAGGAAGCGATCAAGCGCGCGGTGGACAAGCAAGCTTTCATGACAGGAGGGAATTCCCGCTGAGTGGCGATGTCTGATGGGGCTTCTTTGGAGCTTACCCATCTCCTCCGCCTTATGGTGGAGCGGGATGCCTCGGACCTCTATGTGAAAGCGGGGGCTCCTCCAATGCTGCGCCTGGCCGGCCAGGTGACCCCTGTTCCTGGCCCAGCCCTGGATCCGCAGGAGACGCAGACCCTTGCTGAGAGTTTCCTCACTTCCCGCCAGCGCGCCGCTTTGAACAGAAAACAGGAACTGAATCTCTCTGTCTCCTTGCCGGGAGTAGGTCGGTTCCGGTTGAACATTTACCTCCAGCGGGGAAGCGTCGCCCTCGTGGCCAGGCGCGTTAAGGACCGCATCCCCTCTTTCGAGGAGCTCCGTCTGCCCAAGGTGTTAGAAACCCTGGCCATGGCCCCGCGAGGTCTGGTCCTGGTAGCGGGTCCGGCTGGTTCTGGGAAGTCTACCACTCTGGCCGCCATGGTCGATTACCGGAACACCCACGCAAGAGGGCATATCGTAACCATCGAGGATCCCATTGAGTACCTCCACCAAGACAAGCAGAGCATCGTCAGCCAGCGTGAGGTTGGCACGGATACAGAGTCCTTTACCACAGCCCTCCGGGAGGCGTTGCGCCAGACTCCTGATGTGATCCTCATTGGGGAGATGCGTGATGTGGACAGCGCCACCTCCGCTGTGCACTTTGCGGAGACTGGCCATCTTGTCTTCAGCTCCCTCCATGCAATGAATGCCACAGCTGCTCTCGAGAGGGTCCTCCAGTTCTTCCCTGTGGAGGCGCACCAGGAGGTTCTGTTCCAGCTTTCCCTGAATCTCCTGGGGGTGATTGGGCAACGCCTCGTCCCCCATCTCAACGGGACCGGCCTTGTGGCTGTGGTCGAGGTCTTGCTCTCCACTCCCAGGGTGCGGGAGCTCATCCGGAGGGGGGAGCTTGGCTCGCTGCGTGCAGCTATGGAAGCGGGCACACAGGAAGGGATGCAGACATTTGACCAAGCGCTCTACGACCTCTACCGCCGTGGATTGATCTCTTACGAGACGGCCATGGAGGCAGCGGAGAGTCCCAACGATCTCCGCCTGCGGATCAAAGGGCTCAAGTGATGTCGACTCCTGAGCAAGGTTCTGATCGAAAGAGAGGGGAGATGCAAAGAAAGCTTAGGAGAGGGTGTTCAGAGTGAGGAAGCGGATCGGCTTGTGCGGGATCCTCCTTGTGGCTGTGGTGACCGTGCTGGGATTGACCCAACCTGGCCATGCGAGGCCCCGCCTTGCGCAAGCAGTTGCGCTATTCCAGGCCGGGCGCTTTTCCTCCGCATCCGCGGTCCTAGAGCAGCACGTCAGGGCATTTCCCGGAGACCCTCGCGGGTTCCTATGGCTAGGGGCGAGCTACTATTCCCAGGGACGCTACAGGGAGGCTTCTTGGGCCTTCTCCCGGGCAACCTCGTTGAGGCCAACGGACGACTCCTACCTCTGGCTTGGTGCTACCTACGCGCGCATGGGACGCAAGGAAGAAGCTGGGAAGATACTGAGCTGGCTTGCCCGGTTTGCCTCCGACCCTCAGGTCCGCTCCATTGCCCAGATATGGGAGAGGGCAACGTTGGCTCATGCACAACTTCCCCGCTCTCCTGTCTTTGACGCATACGCCCGCGTCGTGCGCAGGTACAACCCAGCGCTCTCTCCGTCTCTTGTCGAGAACATCGTCCGGAGCATCCTGTATTACAGCTGGCAGTATGGGATCGATCCGAGGCTTGTGATGGCAGTGATCGCGGTAGAGTCTGGATTCCAGGTCCATGCCAAGTCTCCCGCAGGGGCCTACGGGCTTGGGCAGCTCATGCCAGCTACCTGGCAGGCGCTCCGGATTAACCCTGCGGATCCCATCGCGAACATCTACGGCACAGTTCGTGTCCTGCGGTCCCATCTTGACCGTTACGGGCACAGGAACCTTCCCCTCGCTCTTGCGGCGTATAACGCAGGGAGGGGGGCTGTGGCCAGGTATGGCGGGATTCCGCCATTTGCGGAGACGCAGTGGTATGTTCTCAATGTCCAGGCACTTTACGCGAGGTTTATAGGTGGTTCCCCTCAAGTTTCCGTGGAAGAACCGATTGATACCTAAGGAGTACTTCATTCCTTTCCGAGAAGGTCGGAAGGAATTTTTGTGTGCGGGTAGAATGAGGGGGTAGACAACTGAATACAGGGGTCCCTCACGAAAAGGCAAACCCACAGCAATGTGGGGGCGCAAAGCTACAGGGCCCTCTGGGAATCGACGATCACAGAGAGGGTCGGCTGGGCTGCCGAAGGGGGAGATTTCATTTTGGGGTTCTCCCGGGAACGCTCGCGCTCCTTTCCCAGGATTCCCCTCCTTCCGATCCCGGTGAAACAAGGCTTTCACCGGGACCCCGGCCCGGCAGCCCGGTAGGAAAGGAGGGGAGGTTATGGCAGTCGCACTGAGGCAGATCCATGAACACCGCGCCGCTGACGAGCGAGAGGGGGAGGATCTCCAGGAATTGTTCTGGGAGTACCGGCGAACTCGAAATCCTGAGCTCCACACAAAGATTACCTCTTTCTATATGTCCCTCGTCCCCGCTGTGGCCCGCCGGTACGCGCGCTCCGATGTTTCGCTGGAGGATCTCATTCAAGTGGGGTATATCGGGCTCATCAATGCTGTAAGCCAGTTCGACCCGGCCAGAGGGGTCAAGTTCGAAACTTACGCACGCCACCTCATCGCCGGGGAGATCCGCCACTACCTGAGGGATTTTGGAGGAGTGGTGCGGCGCCCCAGGTGGCTCTATGCCTTGAACAAGAAGATCACCGCCGCGGTCTTCGATCTCCATCGCCGATTGGGCCGGCCTCCCTTGCTTTCCGAGATCGCCGAGGCGGTGAACATTACGGAGGAGGGCGTCCTTGAGGTCTTACGGGCTCGCGAGACGGTGCGGGTGGCTTCTCTTGAAGAACTCAGGGAGAACGGGGACGGAGAGATCCGGATCAACCGGGAATCGATCGTCCACCGCCACTATGCTACTCTGCAACTCCCCGTCGAGGACCGGATCTTCCTCATGGAGGCCATCGAGCGCCTTAGCGAATTGCAACGGAAGGTGATTTACTACCTCTTCTTCCTGGACCTTACCCAGGTAGAGGCGGCGAAGCGCCTTGGGATCTCCCAGAAGCACGTCTCGCGGGTGATGCACGCAGCTTTAGTCAGGCTCAGGGAAATGTTGACGGCTTAGGAAGTCTTGATAGGAAAGATTAGCAAGAGGGGAGGAGGGCCGATGAAGAAGCGAGAGGCTGTCCTGAGCGAAGCGAAAGGCCGGGTGGATCCGTCGGTGGGAGGTGCCGAACGGACGGTGCTCGATGATGTCCCTCTGTACCCAATTCGCACCGTGGCCCAACTCGCCGGGGTGGATGCCCGGCGGATCCGGACGTGGGAGACCCAGTACGGTTTGCTCTCCCCTTCTCGAACCAAAGGAGGTCATCGCCTGTTCTCCCGCCGGGAGCTGGAGCTCATCCGCCGGATCAAGCACATGGTGGATGAGGAAGGGCTGAGCCTCCAAGGTGTCCGCCTGCTCCTGCAGGCAGAAGAGAAGAGCCGGGACGGGCGAGATGGAGAAGAGGAATGAGATCCCGAGTTTTTCAGAAGATCCAAGTGTCTTTCTGAAAGAGCTCGGGAGAGATGACCAATGCGGATGGTATTTTTGAGGGAATGATCTCACCCAGCGAAGTCTCTGGAGGGATTTTGTTGGGGAGGGTTCGGTAAGCACGCGTCCCACTAAGAGAAGGGAATCCCCGGAAAGTATCCCGCTGCATTCTGGCTGGATCTTGACTGGACCCCGGAAATTACAAGAGGAAAGGGCTTGCCCTGAGTGGAGCGAAGGGAGCATGTAATGGAAAGGTCCAAGCCTATAAGCGCCAAGTCCATTGGCGAGATCCTTTTGGACCAAGGGTTCATTTCCCGCCAGCAACTTGAGACCGCCCTGGCCATGCAGCGGCGGAGCGGTGGCCATTTGGGGACGATCCTCCTGGAGATGGGGGCGATCACGGAGCGCCAGCTCGCCAAGGCCCTGGGGATCCAGTGGGGTCTCCCTTACGTGGACCTCAGCGCCGTGGATATTGACCCTGAGACAGTGAAGCTGATCCCACATTCCCTCGCCCAGCGGCATAAGGTCATCGCCATTGCCCGCATGAACGACCGCCTCCGACTCGCCATCGCCGACCCCTTGAATGTCATCGCCCTCGATGATGTCCGACTCGTCACGGGACTTGAGGTAGATCCGGTGGTGGCTGCACCTGAAGACATCCAGCAGGCTATTGCGCGGTTCTACGGGCTTGGAGTGGACATGGAGGAGGTCGTCCGGCAGGTCGCCATCCAGGAGGTCAACGGGGAGGAGCGGACAGAGGAGATCACCGTGGAGCGCCTCCGTACCATGGTGGAGGAGGCTCCGTTGGTGCGCTTGGTGAACCTCATCATCTCCCAGGCGATCCTCGACGGTGCCAGCGATATCCACATCGAACCCCATAGGCAGGGCATCCAGGTACGGTATCGGATTGACGGTGTCCTCCACGATGTGATGGCACCTCCAAAGCAGCTACAGGCAGCGATCATCTCCCGGATCAAGATCATGGCCAGCATGGACATTGCCGAGCGACGAGTCCCCCAGGACGGTCACATTCACTTGGTTGTGGAGGGACGGGAGTATGACCTGCGCGTCTCCACTCTTCCCACCGTCTATGGGGAGAAGGTGGTGTTGCGGATCCTGGATCAAGCGAGTATGCGCTTGAACCTCTCCCGCCTAGGGATGACGGTAGATACCTTGACGAAATGGGAGGCCCTGATCAGTAAGCCATATGGGATGATCCTGGTGTGCGGCCCTACGGGGAGTGGGAAAACAACCACCCTGTACGCCACCCTGAACAAGTTGAACATCCCAGAGAAAAATATCGTCACCGTCGAAGACCCCGTGGAATACCAGCTTCCACGGATCAACCAGGTCCAGGTGAACCCTAGAGCGGGCATCACCTTTGCCAATGGGCTCCGGAGCATCCTCCGACAAGACCCGGACATCATCATGGTTGGGGAGATCCGAGATCGGGAGACGGCGGAGATTGCTATCCAGGCTTCCCTCACTGGCCACCTGGTCTTGAGCACAATCCATACGAACGACGCCCCCGGGGCCACCACGCGCCTCATCGATATGGGGATCGAGCCCTTCCTGATCACCTCCTCCCTGATCGGCGTCCTGGCGCAGCGCCTTGTCCGCACCATCTGCGAGTCCTGCAAGGAGTCCTACGCCCCGCCACCGGAGGCCCTGCGCCGCCTTGACCTAGAGGGTACGAAAGAGATCCTGCTCTACCGGGGGAAGGGCTGCGACCGGTGCAGGGGGACAGGATATAAGGGGAGAACGGGGATCTTCGAGCTGATGGTCATGGACGAGGAGATCGCTGAGCTCGTCCTGCGGAATCGTTCGCTCGCAGAGATCCGACAGAAGGCCATCAGCAGGGGAATGCGAACTTTGCGAGAGGATGGCATCCGGAAGCTCCTAGAGGGGACGACTACAGTGGAGGAGCTGTTGCGGGTGGTCTTTGTGGACGAGCCTTCGGATAGGTGACTGCAAGCTCGGAGGATTTTCCCGATCTTGGTGCAAATCCCTCCATTGGGTCCATTCTGTGTGTCGAGTTCTTCGGGAATCATGGGGCGGCGGGATCAGCGACAATTCCTGGGGGAACTCCTCGTCGAGGGAGGTTTCATCACACCTGCCCAGCTGGAGGAGGCACTGAATTACCAGCGGGCCAATGGGGGGCGCTTAGGCGAGGTGCTGGTGAAGTTAGGTATGGCAGATCAGGGAACGATCGCCAAAGCCCTGGGCCAGCAGCTTGGGCTTCAAACACTGAAACTCGCTCCC
>JAUQQG010000114.1 GCA_030550015.1 bacterium
TCCTGCCATATCCCTGACCACCTTCACCTCTCCCGCCAACACACGGCGAAGACTCCCCCCGACACGCACCACCAGCGCCCCGTCTGTGTCGATATCGACCGCCTCCCCTTCGAAAATCTCCTCGAGGAGAGAGATCTGCACCCTCCTCCCGAGCAGGGAGGAAAGCACCCTCCACTCCTCGCGCATTTCCTCTCCCCTTTTGTAAGCCTCGTAGCTCCTCTCGAGCTCCACCAGGATGCGCTGGAGGAGATCCTCTGGATCTCCTGGGTGCCCGAGGAACTCCAATAGGGAAGTGGCACGCTTGCGGACCTCCTCTGGGAGCTTCGCCAGGGGGACATTCACGTTGATGCCGATCCCTACCACGACCCACCCTCTCCCGACCTCCACGAGGATCCCCCCCAGCTTGCGGTCCTCAAGGACGAGGTCGTTCGGCCACTTCACCTGGACCGGGGCGCCCGCACTCTTCCGCAGGGCACGGGCCACGGCGCACGCAGTCACAAGGCCCAATCCAGAGAGGAAGGACGGATCAACGCCTGGACGCAAGATCAGGGAGAACCAGAGGCCTCCGCGCGGGGAGCGCCAGCGCCGCCGCAATCGGCCCCGGCCTCTCGTCTGGATCTCGGCGAGGACGAGGGTTCCCTCCGGTGCTCCGCCCTCCGCCAGCTTCCGGGCAAGGTCGTTGGTGGACCCGATCCGTTCTCGAAAGATCAGGTTTCTCCCGAGGAAAACTGTCTGCAAGCCCCGGAGAAACCGTTCTGGGCGGAACCATCCCCTTGCCTCTGCTTCCTTCACCTGCACAGCGCGCACCTCATGCTCCCCCCAGCGGACCGGCCATCTCTTTTGTGCTCCCTGGTGGGAGGTACGCAAGCACCTTCTGGAGATCCTCCTCACGGAAGATATCGATCTGATCGGTGTCGACCACAAGGAAAGGGGACTCCTCGTACCGGCTGAAAAATGCATCGTAGGCTTCACACAGGCGCTCCAGGTACTCTCGTCGCATCGGGCGTTCAAATGGCCTGTCCCGCAGGGCGATGCGTCTCAGCAAGGTCTCGACCTTCGCACGAAGGAAGAGGACGAGGTCCGGCGTGGACGTCCCCGAGGAGAGGACCTCATACAGGCGGCAATAGAGATCGAGTTCCTCATTGGAGAGGTTCAACGTAGCGAAGATCCGATCCTTTGCGAACATGTAATCGCTCACCACGGGCCCCGTCTGCAGGAGGTTCCTCATCTCCAGCTGCTGCCGATAGCGGCTGAGCAGGAAGAAGATTTGTGTGGGGAAGGCCATCCCCCGGGGATCTGCATAGAACTTGTGGAGGAAGGGGTTCTCCTCTACCACCTCCAGCACCAGATGGGCACCCAGGCGCTCGGAGAGGATGCGGGCGAGAGTGGTCTTCCCCACACCAATAGGTCCCTCGACAGCCACGTACCAGCTCCGCTCCTCTCCTGGGAGAAGGGAACGCTGTTGGCGGCGGGGAGGGTTATAGAGGAGGGGCTGGGGTGTCCAACGCACGACCTCCTGACCTGGCGGGAGGGTGTGGAGGATCTCCGCGAGAGGACCGTATTGGGGATGGTGGAGGCCCGGGGCGATCTCAAGCAGGGGGACGAGGACGAACGCCCTGCGGTGCATCTCCGGGTGGGGGATGGTGAGCGTCTCCGTAGAGATCGCTTCCTCACCGTAGAGGAGGATGTCGATGTCCACGGTGCGGGGGCCCCACCGGACCTCCCGCTTTCGCCCAAGCCCTGCCTCCACTTCGTGGATCAGAGCGAGCAGGCTGTGGGGATCGAGGTCCGTTTCCGCCTCGACCGCCATATTGAGGAACCATGGCTGGTTGGCGAGCCCGACGGGCGCGGTCTCATAGAGGGAGGAGCGCTTGGTAATGCGCACGCGCCCGGACCTCTCCAGGGCATCCAGCGCCTGCTCGAGGGTCTTCGCGCGGTCGCCGAGGTTAGAGCCGAGGCTGAGGTAAACTGTCGCCACGTGCCCTTCCGACCTCCTCTCCTAACCTCTCGCCCCGCGTACCCGGTGGACTTCCACAGCCACATCCCCTACAATCCCTCCAAGGCGTGCGCGCGGCTTGTGGACCCTGACACAGACCGATTCGACCAAGGGCAGGGAGAGGAGACGATCGGCGATGGCCTCGGTCAGGGCTTCCAGAAGGGAGAACCGGCCTCCCTCCACGACCTCCCGCACCCTCGCGTAGATCTCCCGGTAGTCCACCGTCTTGGAGAGGTCATCGGTGTGACAGGCCTCCTCGAGGTCGCAGGCCATCTCCACGTCCACGACGAAGGGTTGGCCGTGCGCTTGCTCTTCTGGTAGGACCCCGTGGTATCCGTGAAAGACCATCCCCGTGAGGAGGATCCGCTCCCTTGCCTTATCCATCCCACGGCCTCCACCCACGCACAATCGCGTCGGTCATCCGGGCAACCCGCGCCATGGGGCGCACATCGTGCACGCGAACGAAATCAGCCCCCGCGGCAATCGCCAGGGCCACTGTCGCCGCCGTCCCCTCCAGCCGCTCCTCCACAGGAAGATCCCCCAGGACCTTCCCGATCGTGGACTTCCGGGACGTCCCAATGAGGATGGGACAGCCCAGAACGCGCATCTCCCCTAGTCGGCGGAGGATCTCCAGGTTGTGGGCAACGGTTTTCCCGAACCCGAATCCTGGATCCACGATGATCTGACCCCTCTTGATGCCCGCGCTTAAGGCGAAGGCGATACGCTCACGGAGGAACTCGATGATCTCCGCCATCACATCCTCGTAGTGCGGCTCCTGCTGCATGGTCTTGGGGGTCCCCTTCATGTGCATGAGGACGATGGGAACTCCGGCCCGCGCCACCACCCTGGCCATCTCCGGGTCAAAGCGCAAGGCGCTGATGTCGTTGACCATGGAGGCCCCGGCGGCGATCGCTTGACGGGCTACCTCTGCCTTGTACGTGTCAATGGAGAGGGGAACATCCACCTCCCTGGAAAGGCGTGCGATCACCGGGATGACCCGGCGCAGCTCCTCCTCCAGCGGGACGGGATCCGATCCAGGGCGGCTCGATTCCCCCCCGACGTCAAGAAGATCTGCCCCCCCTTCGACCATCTCCCTGGCACGGGCGACGGCCAGGTCCACCACCTCGTCTTCGCCTGCCTGGGTGAGCAGCCCATCCCCGCTAAAAGAGTCCGGGGTCACGTTGAGGATCCCCATGATGTAAGTGCGCTCCCCCATGCGGAACACCCGCGAGCCACAGCGGATCTGCAGGACCTGGTTTCCGACCACATCCTTCACTCCCACCGCACCAGTTGGACCCCCAAGAGCTCCAGCAACCTGGCGTCTAAGACCTTCTCCCTGCTGAACCGGTGGATGCGGAGGTAGTGCCTGGCGATCTCCACGAGGGCATCGAGGGGAACGAGGCCAACGATCTCGCTCTCCACGACTTCCACCCCGTACCGCGCGGCCTCTGCCAGGACCAGCTCAAAGACCCTGGGGAGGGGAGTCCGGACGGGATCGAGGAGATTCATGGTAACTTGGGCAATGCCGCGGTGCTCGATGCGCACGCCGCGCGCCTGAACGTTCACGAGGCCGCCGCTGGACTCCCGGACGGCGCGCGCAATATTCTTTGCAACAACCACATCCCCTGTGCTGAGGTAGACATTGAAGGCGATCAGCGGCCTCCGCGCCCCCACAACAGTTGCCCCGGCGGTGGGGTGCAGGCGAGGTTCGCCAATGTCAGGGTGGCGCTCGGGAAGGCTGATTGTCTCTTTCAGCCCTTCGTACTCGCCGCGGCGGATCTCTGGGAGGCGCCTTCGCTCGGGGCGCTGCGCGGCCTCGGCGTACAGGTAGACGGGGACCCCAAGCTTTTCCCAAATCTCTCTCCCTAGGTCCTTCGCCAGCGCAACACACTCGGCCATCGTGACATTCGCCAGGGGAACGAATGGGATCACGTCCACTGCCCCGATACGCGGATGGACCCCTCGGTGTTCCTCCATGTTGATCAGCTCCACAGCCCTCGCGGCAGAGGCGAATGCCGCCTGCTTCACAGCCTCTGGCTCCCCTACAAAGGTCAGGACACACCGGTGATGGCTGGGGTCCCAGGAGACATCGAGAAGAAAGACCCCCTGGGTCCGCCGTACCTCCCCGGCGAGGGCCTCAATAACCTCCACTCGCCGTCCTTCGCTGAAGTTAGGAACACAAGCCACAATCCGCTGCATCCTTCTTTCCCCTCCACCCAGAGGGGCCTCACCGGGGATCAGGGAAAAGCCCCTGGCTCCTGGCGAACTCCTCCCAACTCCGGTGTCCCATCCACTCCTCTAGCTTCTCGAAGACCTCCTCAGGGGTCACAGCTCCCTCGTAGATCTGGTGGATCAACTCCGCAACCATGTGGGATCCAGGCGGGAGGGAGAGGGGAGGGATCCCTGCTTCCCGGTAGGCTACGTTGTCCTCAATGATCCGGTAGACTGCCCCCAGGACCAGGCGGACGAGCTCTCGCTTGTTCATAGGCCTCCAGTGCTAGTTCCCCCGTCCCCCTCCTCCACGCGGGAGAAGTGGATGACCGTCACAGTGTCCTCCAGGGTTACGGGGCGGCCGTAGATGGAGCTCAGGAATTTGATCAACTCCTCGTGGCGACGGAACTCCGGATTTTCCCGCTCGATCTCCTTGGGAGTAACCTCCCCGAGCTTCTTGACCTCCACCCGGTCGATGATCGCCGTAAAGATCTTCTTCCGCGTCCCGAACCTGCGCCCCACGGTGATCCAGACGAGCTGGCCGTCGCGGTACTTATCCTGCTTGTCCCCGAGCCGGATAGTCGCCGTCTTCCGGCCTTGGCGAAGTTGTTCCGCAAAGACCTCGGAATAAAAATTCAGCGCATACATCGCTACTTCCCTGTCCCTTACCCCTTCATCTCACCCCACCGACATCCTAGAACGGATTTCAGCGAGGTCCCATCATGGGGAAATGTCGTAAAACCCTGCCGTTCCTACTGGAGCTCGGGGGCGTAGGTGACCTCCACCTTCTTCCCCTTCTCCCCGGATCCACGGGCGAGAATCTTCCCTTGATAGGTCACTGTAGCGTTCACCCGTGAGATCTCTTGCATCTGACCCAGGATACTGGTGATAGCCAGCTCCAGCTCTGCCTGGAGGTACTCCCGGGACTCCTTTTTGGCCTGCCCCGGCTTGAAAGTGGCCGACTCGAAGGTAACATCCACAACTCCCTTCTCCACTTTCACCTCTCGGACGGTCCCCTGCCCGATGATGTTCTCCACGAGGTTCTTGGCGATTTCCTGGGGAGGCGGGGGTTGCCTCCTGGCCTCCTCTTGCTTGCGCCAGGCGTAGTCCCAGGCAAAGATCCCTGCCGCGATCACTGCTACAACGGCAATATAAATGAGGACGGGAGTATACTGGAACCCTCTCATGGTTTTCGCCAACCCTGTTCACCTGGCCCTTCTCCGCAGGCGTCCTCCGGGCCCAGGTGCACACCTCCTTTCACCGAGTCTAAGGAAAGCTTTAACTACTTTCTCGCAGGGCCCCCCGTTTTCCTCTGAACGCTTTGCCAAGAGCAGCCAACAAACTCACCCTCCGTAGGGAAGTCATTGGATCCAGCGAAGACGAGGCAGGAAATATGGTCTCGTTTAAAGAAAAGGGTTTACGTAAGGAGAGTCCGGACGATCTTATAAATAGAATTCAACTGGAACACATCCCCTAGGAAAGGAGTTCAACAACGTTGCAGGGTCTCTCTGTCGCCGACCTTGGGTCCATCCGCTTTGTGAGTGATCCTCAGATCTCCCCGGACGGGTCGCGCATCGCCTTTGTTGTAACGACCCTGGACCTTGAGGCCAATGAAGTCCGGTCAGCGATCTGGATGATTCCGACACAGGGTGGGGAGGCCTTCCGGTTCACGTGGGGAGGGAAACAGGACCATTCTCCCCGCTGGTCTCCCGATGGACGGTGGATTGCCTTCTTCTCTAACCGCACCGGGAACACCGAGATATGGGTCATCCCCGTGGATGGAGGCGAGCCCAGGCAGTTGACCTCCCTTCAGGCAAGGGTCAGCCAGCTGAGCTGGTCCCCAGACAGCCGGAGGATCGCCTTTACGGTATCGAGCGCGCCAAGCAAGGAAGAACCTCCGGTAGTCCGCGAGATCTCCCGAATCCGCTTCCGGTTTGAGGGGCAGGGGCTGCTGGAAAGCCGGAACCACATTTGGATGGTCTCCGTCGATGGTGGTGACCCAGTACAGCTCACTGAAGGGGACCATGACCACGAGTTTCCCTCCTGGTCCCCCGATGGGGTGCGCATCGCCTTCGTGGCCAACAGGACACCAGAAGAGGACTACACAGATGCCCGGGATGTGTGGACGCTTTCCCTTTCCGATGGTTCGCTGCACCAACTCACCCATCACAGCGGCCCTGCCCTCTGCCCCGTATGGTCTCCCGATGGGAAATGGGTCGCCTTCCTCGGTCACGACAACCACGCCGGGCCCGCTACGAACATGGGAGTCTGGATCGTGCCATCTTCAGGAGGGGAAGCAGTCCACCTCACCCGTGCATTGGACCGGTCGGTGGGGAATCACGTCTCCAGCGATGCCCGCGTGAACGCGCAGGTCGTCCCCCCTGCTTGGACAGCGGATGGGCGCTTCCTTCTGTTCATCGCCACTGACCGCGGGAACACCCATCTCTTCCAGGTGGACTGCGAAGGCCGGCACATCGAGCAACGCTCCCTCGAAGAAAGGGAGGTCATCACTGCGTTCAGCATCAGCCGGAACGGAACCATCGCCTATACCGCGATGAACCCCCTGAACCTTGAAGAGATATGGCTCATGGAACCCCAGGGGGAGCCGCGGCGCTTGACCGACTTCAACGGCGCCTTCCTGGCCTCCCGACAGCTCTCCGATCCCGAGCAGATCACCGTTGCAGGGGCCGATGGCTGGCCTATCGATGCCTGGGTATTCAAACCCCTCGGGCTTGACCGTGGCGAGCGCTCTCCGCTGGTCCTGCGCATCCATGGGGGACCCCACGCTGCGTACGGCAATGCCTTTTACTTCTTCACCCAGTTGCTTACCGCTGAGGGATACGCGGTCCTCCAGGTCAACCCGCGGGGGAGCCAGGGGTACGGCGAGGCGTTCACCCAGGCCGTGGTAAGGGATTGGGGCGGGAAGGACTATGAGGACCTCATGCGCGCCGTGGACCACGTGATCGCGCAAGGGGATGTTGACCCCAAGCGGATGGCAGTGACGGGTGGGAGCTACGGAGGGTATATGACGAATTGGATCGTCACCCAAACCGATCGCTTCCGGTGTGCCATCAGCGAGGTCGGGATCAGCAACCTCTACAACTTCTTCGGGACAAGCGACATTGGCTACCTATGGGGAGAGAAGGAGTGGGGAGGCACGCCTTGGAACAACGCAGAGGAGCTCCTCGCGCGTTCCCCCATCCGTTATGTGGAACGGGTGAACACCCCTCTTTTGCTCATCGGTGCCGAGGGAGACCTGCGCTGCCCCATTGAACAGACCGAGCAGTTCTTCGTCGCCTTGAAGAAGCTCGGCAAGGAGGTAAAGTTCCTCCGCTTTGGTGGGGAAGGTCACACCTTCGGCAGCACAGGGAAACCACAAGCGCGCGTCGAGCGCTTTCAGCACATCCTCGACTGGCTCCGGCAGTATTTGAAGGAAGAACGAGGATGAGCACACCGGGCTCCCCTGCTTTTCCTCGCTACCTTGACGGCAAGGAGAGGGGGACCTTATACTGGGGGTGACGCCGGGGTAGCTCAGGTGGTAGAGCAGCGGACTGAAAATCCGCGTGTCGGCGGTTCGACTCCGCCCCCCGGCACCACGCACTCTCACACAATCGCTGGATTCGTCAGATTCTCCTGGTTTTCCATTGTTCCGTCCCTCCAGCCTCCTCTCCGCCCTTCTGGGTCCCCTTCATCTGTTTAAGGCAGGACTACCTGCCGCGTCGAGGAAACGCTCAGGTTGGCTGATCCTTCACCTTCGACCGTTCCAGTCGGCGGCCACCCGCGCTGACCACCGCGATGGCGAAGCCGTCCTCATCTCTGGTGACGAACCCCTCTTGCAGCTCCGTCTTCCGGCTCACAGGCGCCTTGAGCACGACAGACTCAAACACCTCCAACCCCAGGTGTGCCAGCGACTCCACCGGCGCCCTGGCTTGGCCTAAGCGCCGGGCCAGGTCGAGCACGTCATCCGGTGATGGGAGCACTAGGGAGAAGTGCAGCAGTTGAACTGTGTTGGAGGGCGGCGGAGGCGCGTCCTGACCGATCCAAATGTTGGCCCCGATGTGATGGTGGTAGCCGCCCGCGGAAAAGAAAAGCGCGCCGGAACCGAAGCGGAGCACCAGATCCAACCCCAAGGCCTCCCGGTAGAAGCGCTCGGCTCGTTCCAGGCTGGAGACATGCAGGTGGATATGACCGAGCCGCGTCCCGCTAGGCATACCGTTCAGCTTGGAGTCAGACCCAGCGTGATCGTCGTATATCCCTGGGCGACGCTCTTCGGGCGGAAGTTCCGTCATGAGGCCATCCCAGTCGAGGGGCTCGGTGGTCATCAAGATCTTCTCGCCGCGCCGCGGCCACTGATCTCTCGGTCGGTCCGCGTACAGCTCGATGCCGTGGCCGTCGGGATCCAATAGGTATATCGCCTCACTCACCCAGTGGTCGGCGGCGCCGTCGATAGGCCACCTCCTCCGGACGAGCCTTACAGCGGCACGCGCGAGGTCCCTCCGTGTGGGGAGGCATAGGGCAAAGTGGTACAATCCCCGGCAGTGCGCGGGTTTGGGTTGCGCTCCAGGCCAATGGGTGAGTAGGACGAGCGGCACTGGCTGCGAACCTGCTGCACCGTCTTTCTCCACGCCCATGACGATGAACCCTGGGGAGCGCCTCAGTATCTGCAATCCCACAACACCCTCATAGAAAGCCGCTGAACGCTCCAGGTCTGCTACGCTGAGGTGCACCCACCCGAGTTCCATGTCTGGATGCATACAACGAGCCTCCTCTCCTCGTTGACGTTTCGTGAACACGCTGACGTTCCCTATTGACGTTCCTTATTATAGATGAAAATAGAGAAACTGTGAGAAGTCATCGCCACGGAGGTCCTTTCCGACCTCCTCCCGCTCCCGCGAAGCTGCAGGCTGTATGGACCGCCGGGGGAACGCGGTAACGGTTGATTTGAGAAGGGTGAGAGGAGAGGGGTTCTCAGCGTTCTTGACAGAAAGAAATTTTCATAATAGCATCGCTTTTGGGAAGGATTTTTTCATAACCAAAAGAAGATCTTCCTGAGATGTGTCCACCTACGGCTCTCGGGAAACTGCAATCTGGTAGCTTCATCAAGATCCGCGAGATCGCGGAATCCCTCACGGATGCCGAGCGACGGGTAGCAAGATACATCCTGCGCCACCCACACGAGATCCCCCAGATCTCGATCACGGAACTCTCCGAACGCGCCAGGGTGAGCGAGGCAACCGTGGTCCGATTGTGCAAACGGGTAGGATTACGCGGCTACCAGGACCTACGCATCCGGCTCGCGCTCGATCTCTCCAACCAGACCTTTAGGATCCATGAGGAAATCGATCCTTCGGATCATTTGGATGCAATCAGCCAGAAACTCCTGCACCGGGCAACGCAGACCCTTCAGGACACCATCCAAGTTCTCGATCGGGAGGCACTCCAGCGAGCTGTGGACCGGATCTGTGAGGCACGCCGCATCGATCTCTACGGCGTAGGGGCTTCAGGGGTTGTTGCCCTTGATGCGGAGCAAAAGTTCCTCCGAATCGGCCTCCAGGCGCGGGCTTTCATTGACCCCCATCTCCAAGCAACCTCGGCAGCGTTGTTGACTCCTCAAGATGTGGCCATCGGAATCTCCCACTCTGGGAGTACGAAGGACACCGTGAACGCACTCGCTATCGCTCAGCGCAACCGTGCTTATACCATCGCCATCACGCAATATGCTCCCTCCCCGATCACAAAATTCGCGGACACAGTCCTGCACACCGTGGCACATGAGCCTTTGCTCCGGGAGGCAGCGATCGAATCCCGCCTTGCCGCCCTCTTCGTCATCGACATGGTGT
Source organism: bacterium (assembly GCA_030550015.1). Classification (GTDB taxonomy): domain Bacteria; phylum Sysuimicrobiota; class Sysuimicrobiia; order Sysuimicrobiales; family Thermofontiviventaceae; genus Thermofontivivens; species Thermofontivivens primus. The sequence continues at coordinate 10,048 of JAUQQG010000114.1, forward strand.
TCGTGGCAGTGGTCATGCGTCTGGCCCCACAAACGGTCCGTCGCCTGGCACAGACGCGCAACGCGGTCCTGGATCGTAAGTTCTAAGTACCCCGGCAAACTCTCTTTGAGATTTTGCCGGGGTGCATAAGCGTGAGATGGAGGTGAAGGAAGATGCGAAGGCGTGTGATGGCCATCGTCCTGATGGTGACAATGATTCTGGCTGCCCAAGTTGCCACCGGCCAGCCTGGACCCACACGCGGCGGGACGATCCGCGTGGGGATTACCCAGGAGGTCTTGAACCTCGATCCCCACGTTGCTACCGCCTTTTCATC
>JAUQQG010000075.1 GCA_030550015.1 bacterium
AGCTCTTGGAGCTCAAGGAGAAAGGCGCTGCCATCCTTCTCGTTTCTGAGGACCTCGATGAACTTCTTTTGCTTTGTGACAGGATTTCTGTGATCTACCGGGGAGAAATTGTAGGGACCCTCCAGCGGGAGGAATTCGACCGCTACGAGGTGGGGCGCCTCATGAGCGGGGTGAAATCCTCTGCGTGAACGAACGTTGAACAGCTCCTGGCTCTCGATCTCTCTGGGAGGAAAGGTCGTTCCCTACATCATCGCCATGGGGGCTTCCTTCGTTGCCGCAGGGATCTTTCTCGGGGCCCTTGGGTTCGATGTCCCTAGGGCTTATGCCACGATCCTCTTTACCTCTTTCCGAACTCCCAATGGGTTTGTTCAGACCTTGCTGAAGTTCATTCCCCTTCTCTTGCTGGCGCTGTCGTTCACAGTCCCCCTGGCTGCCTGGAAGTTCAATATCGGCGGGGAAGGGCAGCTTCTCGCTGGCGCCATTGGGTCAGCAGCAGTAGGGATCCTCCTATCAGGCCTTCCGGCGTTCCTGCTTCTGCCATTGGGGATCATGACCGGGACGCTTTCAGGGGCCGTCTGGGCAGCTCTTCCTGCCTGGCTTCTCTATCGCTTTGGCATCAACGAGATCCTCACCACAGTGTTGATGAACTTCATCTCCTTCGGGCTCCTGGATTACGTCACCACGGAAGTCTGGCGGGATCCTGCTGCGGGGCACCCGACAAGCATCCCTATCGGAGCAGGGGCTCACCTTCCGCTGCTAATCTCCAGTCCTCCCCTGCACGCAGGGATCGTAGTGGCGATCGGAGTAGCCATTGCCATCTACTTTTTCATCAGCCGCACCACAGCTGGCTACGAGCTCCTGGCCACAGGCGCGAACCCGAGGGCCTCGCTGATCCACGGGATTGCCGTCCGCCGGATCTCCCTCCTTGCCCTGATTCTAGGGGGAGCGCTGGCCGGACTAGCGGGGGCCATTGAGGTGGCAGGGGTTCACCACCGGCTCATCGAGGGGATGCAATCCAATTACCTGCTGCTGGGCATCCTCATCGGCCTCATCGCCAGAGGCAACATCCTTGCCGTACCATTCGTGGCCTTTTCCATCGCCGTCCTTGAGGTTGGTGCCAGGGCCCTGCAGCGTACCATGATGGTTCCATTAGAGATGGTATTCATCATCGAAGGTTTGATCCTTGTTTTCGTCCTGCTCTCCGACGTTGTGCGGAGGAGGTAGAAGGTTCCTTGGATGTCTTTGTCCTTTTCAGCAAGCTCGTGATGCTCACGCTGGTCCCCTACGTGCTCGCGAGTCAGGGAACCATGCTCGGCGGGAGAGCGGGTGTGTTTAACGTGGCCCAGGAAGGGATCATGCTCGCAGGCGCATCCGTAGGGTTTTTGGGGGCTTACCTCTCTGGTGGGAACTTAGTCCAAGGCGCCCTTCTGGCCATGGTCATGGGAGGGCTTTTCGGACTTGCCCTCGCCTACTTCACCACGACCCTCAAGATGGACCAGTTCGTCATCGGGCTCGCCCTCTTCTTCATTGGCCTCGCCCTTTCTACGCTGCTTTACAAGCTCGTCGTCGGTGTGACGCTCACGCCTCCATTGATCCCCACTCTCCAAGAGCTCCCGCTGCCCGGGCTCAGCCACATCCCTGTGCTGGGCGAAGTTCTCTTCAAGCAGAACATCTTGGTCTATCTGGCGATCCTGCTGTCCCTTGCGCTCTATGTGTTCCTCTACCACACAGGTCCGGGGATGGCCCTTCGGGCCGTCGGGGAGAATCCCATGGCCGCAGATAGCCTTGGGGTGAATGTCTCCGCGATGCGCTACCTGGCGACAATCTCTGGGTCCATGCTCATCGGGCTGGCTGGTGCCTACCTACCGATGGTCTATACCGGGACGTTCACCGAGGGCATGGTCCGAGGGAGGGGATGGCTCTCCATCGCCCTGACCTTCTTCGGAGGGTGGAGCCCGCACCTTATCTTCCTGGGCTCGCTCTTCTTCGCCGCAGTGGAGGTCCTAGCTTTCCGTGTCCAAGTCACGGGCGTGGGCGTTCCCTACCAGTTCGTCCTCATGCTCCCCTACGTCGCTACCATCCTGGTGATGCTCCCCACCTTCCGGCGGCTGCGCATCCCCGCCTTCTTGGGGAGGAACTACGACCGCGAACGCAGGGCACTGCTCTAGGTAACCGCGGCAAAAGTCTTTCAACTTTTCCGAGCCTCTCATGGGAGAAGGGGATTTCCCCATAAAGGGCTAGCGTGGTGCGAGGTGGAAGCAGGTCCCGTCTATTTGTCTGTCGTGGGGTTTTGCCGATGGGGCAGGCTACGCCGGGCTTTTCAAGAAGAGACAGCCGAGGGGAGGGAGCGTGAGGGCAAGGGAGTAGGGACGCCCGTGAAAGGGAATTGGATCCGCCTCACGGCCTCCGAGATTCCCTTGGTTTGTGCCCCCGTAGATCTCCGCATCGCTGTTCAAGATCTCCCTCCAATATCCGCCGCGTGGCACGCCCACTCTGTACCCATGGCGAGGCACGGGGGTAAAATTGCAGACGATCAAGAGGAGATCTCCTGTGGAGTGCGCTTTGCGGAGAAAGCTCACGATGCTGTGGTCAGCATCGGTGCAATCGATCCACTCGAACCCGCTTGGATCGCAGTCGAGTTCATGGAGCGCCGGTTCGTTGCGGTAGAGCCTATTGAGGTCGGCGACCCAGCGTTGGACCTGGGCGTGGAGGGACCTGGCGAGGAGGTGCCACTCCAGGCCCTCATCGTGCTGCCACTCCCGCCACTGGCCAAACTCTCCTCCCATGAACAAGAGCTTCTTCCCAGGCTGGGCAACCATGTACCCGAAGAGGAGGCGGAGGTTCGCGCACTTTTGCCACTCATCACCGGGCATCTTGCTGAGCAGCGACCCCTTCCCATGAACGACCTCGTCGTGGGAGAGAGGGAGGACGAAGTTCTCATGAAAGGCGTAGAGCATCCGGAAGGTCAGGTTGTTGTGGTGATACTTGCGGTGAACGGGGTCCTTGGACATGTAGAACAGGGTATCGTGCATCCAGCCTAAGTCCCATTTTAGGCCAAAGCCTAACCCACCCACATAAGTAGGTCGGGAGACCATTGGCCACGCCGTAGACTCCTCGGCGATGGTTTGAACGTCGGGGTAGTTCCTGTAGACCTCCTCGTTAAACCGCCGGAGGAAGGCGATAGCCTCCAAGTTTTCCCTCCCACCGTATTCGTTAGGGATCCACTCTCCTTCCTTCCGGGAGTAATCCAAGTAGAGCATAGAGGCGACGGCATCCACCCGTAGGCCGTCGGCGTGATACCGGTCCAGCCAAAACAAGGCACTGCTGATGAGGAAACTTCGTACCTCGTTCCGGCCATAGTTAAAAATAAAGCTGTTCCAATCGGGGTGGAGGCCCTTTCGCGGGTCGGCGTGCTCATAGAGGTGTGTTCCGTCGAAGAACCCAAGCCCGTGCTCGTCCATGGGGAAGTGGGACGGGACCCAGTCCAAGATCACTCCGATACCACGCTGGTGGAGGTGGTCAATGAGGTACATGAAGTCTTGGGGGGTACCGAAGCGGCTCGTGGGAGCGAAGTATCCCGTGACCTGGTACCCCCATGACCCGTAGAAAGGGTGTTCCATCACGGGGAGGAACTCCACGTGGGTGAAGCCCATCTTCTCGACATAGTCCCCCAGGCGCTCTGCCAGCTCCCGGTATGTGAGGGGACGGTTGTACTCCTCTGGGACCCGCATCCAAGAGCCCAAATGGACCTCATAGATGGCCATAGGGCTACTGAGGCGGTTCGCCCGCCACCGCCCCTGCATCCATGCCTCGTCCCCCCACGGGTAGGTGAGATCCCATACAATCGAGGCGGTTCTGGGAGGGATCTCGTGGAAGAAGCCAAAAGGATCGGCCTTGTCTACGCGGTAGGCGCGGTAACGGGAGACGATGTGGTACTTGTACCGGCTTCCATGGCCGATGCCAGGGATAAAGCCCTCCCAGATGCCCGACTGGCCGCGTGGCTGGAGAGGGTGGGTGGTCTTCTCCCAGCCGTTAAAATCCCCCATCACGAAGACCCTCTCGGCGTTGGGGGCCCAGATGGCAAAGTAGGTCCCAGACACACCTTCGACCTCCAAGGGGTGCGCGCCGAGCTTCTCGTAGAGCCGGAAGTGCGTCCCTTCGTTAAAGAGGTGCAAATCGTCTTCGCTGAGGAGGCTCACGTCATATCGTACTGCGCCTGCGGATGTGCCTGTCATGCTTCTCCTTGCTTGAGGGATCCTGGATATCCGGACCATTTGATTATACCCACGGACGTTCCCCTCTGCAATGGGGAGAGTTCGCCTGAGCCGCCGGTAGGGTAGATGTAGGTATAATAAAGAGGGTGGAGGTTCTCGGTGCGATGTCGGAGGAGCGCGCGAGGGAAGAGGGGCAGGAGGGAGGTGCGAGGACCACTGAGGCGGTCTCCATGAGTGCCGCGGACCTAATGCGGTGGTGCATCGCTGCCCTCGCTTCCAAAGCTTGGCAGGCGATGGGGTTGGTCCCCGATCCCGCCACCAACCGCATCGAGCGGAAGCTCGATGAAGCGCGCCTTGCTATCGATGGCGTCGCTGCCCTCGTTGAGCAGCTCAAGCCGGCCATTGAGGAACGGGAGCGCCGGGAGTTAGAGAACCTCGTCACCAACTTGCGACTCAACTTCGTGGAGCAGAAATCTAAGGAGACGAGCTAGCCTGTCCGCTCCTTCATCTTTTCCATGACCTCACAGAAAACCTCCACCACCCTGGGATCGAACTGTTTGCGTGCTTGGTGCCGAATTTCTTCCATTGCCTGCTCGTGGGTGCGTGCTTTTCGATAGGGCCTATCCTCTGTCATTGCCACATAGGCATCGACGACGGAGAGGATCCGTGCACCAAGAGGGATCTCCTCTCCTTTCAGCCCCTCCGGATATCCTGTCCCGTCCCAGCGCTCCTGATGATAGCGGATCATCGGGAGGACCTTATGCAGCCGCCGAAGAGGTGCGACGATCTCCGACCCGATCGCTGGGTGGCGGCGAATCAGCGCCCACTCGTCCTCGGTCAGCGGACCTGTTTTATGGAGGATGGCGTCGGGGATGGAGATCTTCCCGATGTCGTGAAGGGTAGCTGCCCAGAGGATCGTCTCGATCTCCTCCCGGGAGCATCCCATGGCTTCTGCCACGGCTGCGCCGAGGATGGCGATCCTGTTGCTGTGGTGGCTAGTGGCACTGTCCCGGGCATCGATAGCCTTGCTCAGCGCAACCACCGCCTGGAGGTAGGCCTGTTCGAGTTCCTCGAACAGCTCCGCCCGTTGCAGAGCGTTGGCTCCCATCTCCGCTACTGCCTGCAGAATGCGCTCCTCTGGGACATCAAATGGATCTTTCCTCCGGCGTCCCAGGAGCAGTGTTCCCACAACCTCTCCAGCTGTCGTGCGCAGGGGGAGGAGGAGCCCGGCATGGAGACCCTGGACCGCTTCCCCTAAACCGATCCGGGGGTCCTTTTCCAGGTCTTCCGAGGATGCAGGGGCGTTGTTCTGGATCACCCAGCTTACAAGCCCATCCCCGATGGCTTCTCTCTTACCGAGAATGGCGTGGGGGAGCTTATGCACGGCACAGGGGACGATCTCTCCGAGTTCCCTATCTACCATGCACAGCAACCCCGCATCTGCACGCCCCACCTTGACTGCATGGTTCAAGAGGACGGTGTACATCTCCTCAACGGTGTGGGCCGCCCGGAGACTGGTTGCTGCCTCTGCGAGAATGGCAAGCTCGTGGAGCTGGTTTTGCGTGGTGATGAACAACCGGGTCCGCTCGAGGGCGAGCGCCACCTGGTTGGCCACGAGAGAAAGGAAGTGCACCTCATTGGGTTCAAAGCGGCGGCGTCTCCGTGAGGCAGCAGCGATGGTCCCGAGGATCTGGAACCCGTTCGTGAAGGAACATGCCAGGGCAGACCGCATGCCCAGGCGGGCGAGCGGGGAGTTCGAAAAACGGGAGTCCTTCTGGAGATCGGCCACGGTGACCGGGCCCTCCTGGGAGGCCGCCCAGCCGGCAAGGTTCGCAAGATCCCCTATTTGGACACGGTCTATGCGGGTTTCATCCTCGGGCACCCCTACTGCTCCCTGCAGGACTAGCCATCTCCCTTCTTCATCAGCCAGTCGAACCTCCACCAGGGGAACCTCCATGAACTCGGCCACAGTGTGCGCAGTCAGCGTGGCTATCTCATGAGGATCGAGGCTCCCGAGAAGAGACGTTCCAAGTTTCAGGAGAGCCTTCTTCTCCGCACTGCGGTACCTGGCGATCCTGCTAGGTTGAGCTCGATCCCGCACGGGGTGTTTTTGGACATGAGATGGTTGTGGCATGATTCTCTCCTTGGATGGTCCAAGTACAGGTAAGTTCCATCTAGGAGGGATGATCGGCAGGTTCGGAAATTTTTCAATACTTGAGCTCCGTGGGATGTGTTCTCAGGAGGATCCGGAAGACAGAGAGCCTGGCAGGGGTGTTTGTGGAGAAGAATGTCTGGAGAGGACAGGATGTGAACGGGAGCTGGTCGGACCGGTGGGATTTGAACCCACGACCCCCAGAACCCCATTCTGGTGCGCTCCCAAGCTGCGCCACGGCCCGCCGCTACCGCGATTATAGCAGACCACTCAGGCGAAAATCAACTGGCTTCAGCCCTCGGGTGGATTTAGGAGGCGAAGGCCTGGGAAGCGAGCAAAGTCCCTGTCAGCCGTGCACAACGTCGCGCCGTGCTCAATTGCCAGCGCAGCTAGGTACGCGTCTATCACCATAGGTCCTCGCGCGTGGGTTCTCCTGAGCAGGTCGTTGAAAATCCCCCAGTGCCGGTCGCCTGGCTCCAGAATACCTACCATTGGCCTCTCCAGCCATGAGGAGACAATAGGGATCGCCTCCTCGATGGATAAGGGATACTCGAACGCCCGCGGGTTGGTGAGGATGCGCAAGTTCCAGCAACTTTTAACGTGGCCTCCTTGCCCGGAGCTTAAACCGGATAGGGGTACCTTCCAGGGGGAAGGCCTGGCGCAGCCTGTGCTCCAGGTAGCGCAGGTACTGCTCGGGCATCCAGTCTGGGTTGTTCACGAAGAGCACAATGGTGGGAGGTCTTGTTTCAGGCTGGGTGGCATAGTAGATGCGCACGCCACGTCCAGAGGTGGCCGGGGGTGCATAGGAGGACTGGGCTTCTTCAATCACCCTGTTCAGGGGGCCTGTGCCGATGCGGGTCTCGTAGGCCTGGGCAACCCGGAAGATCGTCCAGAAAAACTCCGAAAGACCCCACCCCTTCTTCGCGGAGACGAACAGGACCGGGGCAAAGTCAGCCCCACGGAGCTCCTGACGGACTTGAGAGATGGCCGCTTCTGTTCCCTTAGGAGACCTGGAGACAAGGTCCCACTTATTGACGACGATGATGAGAGCCTTCCCCCGAGAGAGGATTTCCCCAACAATGTGCCTATCTTGGCTGGTCACCCCCACGGACGCGTCGAGGAGCAAGGCTGAGATCTCCGCTCTCTCGATGGCTCGCAGAGTTCTGAGCATGCTGTACCGCTCCAAGTCATGTGTAATCCGTGCCTTCCGCTTGAGCCCGGCAGTGTCAATGAGCACGAGTCTTTGTCCATCTAAGCGGAGAGCAGTGTCCACGGCATCACGCGTCGTGCCAGGGGATTCGTCGACAATGACCCGCTCCTCCTGAAGGATGGCGTTGACCAAGCTAGACTTCCCCACGTTGGGCCTGCCAACGATAGCAACGGAAATCCCTTCCTGCGGAACTTCCTCGGTGTGCTCGGGGAGAAGGGCGATAGCCTCCTCCAGCAGACCGTCGATCCCTATCCCATGGAGGGCTGAAATTGGGATCGGATCTCCCAGGCCAAGGCTGAAGAAATCGTATACCGAAGAGGTCGCGGCGGGGTTGTCTACTTTGTTGGCAACGAGAAGCACCGGCCGGTGACTTTCCCGAAGGAGCTGGGCTATCTCGGTATCCTCTGGGGAGATACCCGTCTTCGCATCCACTACGAACAAGATCAAATCGGCCTCCTCGATCGCTTTCTCAACCTGCCGCCGTACCTGGACGAGGAGGGGCTCTTCTGCCGCAAAGGTCAGGCCTCCGGTGTCCACGATCTGAAACCGTCGACCAGCCCACTCGCACACGCCATAGAGTCGGTCCCGGGTTAACCCGGGGGTCTCATCCACAATTGCAATACGCTTCCCCAGGAGGCGGTTGAAGAGGCTGGACTTTCCCACGTTGGGCCTACCGACAATGGCTATGGTGGGAAGGGGCATGGGGACCACCACAGGAAAAGGGAGAGTCTTTTTTACGACGAAGCCTGGGTCAGCTCTTTCCTTCTCGAGATCTGTTGCAGGCGCGCAATCACATCCGCAATGATCCAGTCTGGGGTCGATGCGCCCGACGTAACGCCTACAATCTCCACGTCTTCAAACCACTCCGCCTTCAGCTCGTCGGCGACCTCCACGTGGTAGGTTGGGATCCCGTTGGCCCGTCCGATCTCATACAGCCGGGTCGTGTTCGAACTCTGGTGGCCTCCAATGACGACGAGGGCATCGACCTCCTGGACAAGCTGGTTTGCTTCCACCTGGCGGACGGTGATGGCAGGGCAGAGGGTGTTGATGACCTTGATCTCCTTGGCGCGGACCACGAGGTCGGCGACGATGCGCTGGAAGTTCTCCTGGGATTGTGTGGTCTGGGAGATCACCCCCACGCGCGGCCCCACCTTCACCTGCCGCGCCTCTTCCAGAGTATGCACAACGGTCACACGATCCCCGAGCACCTCCTTGAGGGTGACCATCTCGGGATGACCATGGTCGCCCACGGCGATGACGTCGTAGCCCTCCTCCACAAGCTTGAGTGCCAAAGTGTGCGCGCGGATGACAACTGGGCAGGTAGCATCTACAATGCGCATTCCCCTGGCCCTTGCCATCTCCAGGACAGCTCCCTCTACGCCATAGGCCGAGACAATGAAAGCTTCCCCCCGCAACTCCTCAGGAGATCCGGCCACACGCACGCCGGCCTCCTCTAGTTGTCGGACCACTTGAGGGTTATGGATCAACGGTCCCCATGTGAACACAGGACCGGAGGATTGCTCGGCAGTGGAACGGGCCATCTCCACTGCCCGCTTGACCCCTCCGCAGAACCCCATGTGCTTGGCCACGACGATCTTCACAGGAGTCCCCCGTTTCTACGATTGCTCGCTGACCTCGTGCCGCGAGGTCATCTCCCAGCATAGCAAAGGGGCCGGGAGACCGCAAGGGAATCCTTTGCGTGCGGGCAACGGAAGGGGTACAATGAGCATGGGACGTGGAAAGTCGGACCTGGAGGGAAGGGAATGTTCCAAGAGAACAAGCTCGACAAGGTGCTGAAAGCTACCAGGGATTTCCTCTGGGGGCTTTTCGTGTTCGACTTCTATAAAGAGGTGCAGCGCGCCAAATCCAGGTACGAGGATACGCTCAAACTTCTTATCCTGGGGGAGATGCTCGGCCTTCCCCTCATGAACTCCCTTGTTACCCTTCGGCTCCTCCCCTACCTACTCCCGGACCTCGAGGCATGGAAGCGCCGGCAGTTGAGGGAGATGGAGGTCCTGGAGGAGGCTCCTGAGATCCACTAGGAAAGTTCTTCCCTGACCGCTGTGAACAGGGGTTGACAGCAGCTGGCGATTCTGTTATCGTTCCTTTCGGTATCGAACATACGGTCGGATTGCCATGAAACTTTTCGAGTAGGCCCGCAAGAACGGGGTAAGCTACATCACTGCCTGGCGGTGGTTCAAAGCCGGTATTCTCCCGGTTCCCGCACGCCAGCTCCCCACAGGAACGATCCTGGTAGAGGAGCCGAG
>JAUQQG010000044.1 GCA_030550015.1 bacterium
ACAACGACGCCTATCCCTTCTTCGCTGCCCTCTCCGACCTCATCCTCACGGGGCCGACGAACACCAACGTCAACGACCTCATGCTGGTCCTTGCAGGTCCCCGGTCGTAGGCTTTCGATGTCTCAGGCCCAACCCCGAATCCCCCGTATGGCGCCTGGGAGCTCGATGTGATATAACCAGATCGGACGATGGACGGACCACCGAAGGTGCTTTTTTGTACCCCTGAAGCGACCCCCTTCGCCAAGACCGGTGGGCTGGCCGACGTCTGCGGGAGCCTTCCCCTCGCTCTCTCCCGGCTTGGGTGTGAGGTCCGCCTGGTCATGCCTGCCTACCTGGGGATTCCAAGGAGCGCCCTCCGCCCCGTTGCCAGGGTACACATCCCCTTGGGCGATGCCCTCTATGAAGGAACGGTCCTCGAAGGAGCCCTTGGAAATGGCGAGGTCCCAGTATACTTCGTGGATGCCCAGTTCTTCCACAGACCTGGGCTCTACGGGGAGGAGGGGAAGGACTACCCGGATAACCTCGCCCGCTTCGCCTTCTTCTGCCGGGCGGTCCTCGAATTCCTCAAGGATCTCCCCTGGCACCCTGACCTCCTCCACTGTCACGACTGGCAGACAGCCCTCATCCCTGTATACCTCAAGACCATCTACACGGAGCTTCCTTGTCGCACGGTCCTGACGATCCACAACCTGGCCTACCAGGGGGTCTTCCCTCCCGAGCAGTTCCCGTTGCTCGGGCTCCCCTCATCGCTGTTGACTGTGGAGGGGCTAGAGTTCTGGGGGAAGGTCAACCTCCTCAAAGGGGGGATCCTGTTCGCGGACGTGCTCACGACAGTAAGCCCCACTTATGCCCAGGAGATCCAGACAGAGGAGTTCGGGTGCGGCCTGGAGGGCGTGCTGCGCAAGCGAAGCCAGGACCTCTTCGGCATCCTGAACGGGATCGACACCACGACGTGGGACCCAGCCGTGGATCCCTACCTCCCCCAGAACTACACTATAGACGACCTTGGGGGGAAGGCGGTCTGCAAAAGAGTCCTCCAGGAAGAGCTGTGCTTGAACGTGGACGAGGAGGCTTTTCTTGTGGGCATGGTGACCCGACTCGTGGAGCAGAAGGGCCTGGATCTCGTTGCGGCGATCTTGGGAAGGCTCTTCTCTAAAGGAGGGCAATTCGCCCTCCTGGGGATCGGCGATCCGCGCTACCACGACCTCTTCTCAGATATGGCCCGCCGCTATCCAGGGCAGATGGCCCTCCGGCTGGCCTTCGATGAAGGCCTCGCCCACCGGATCGAGGCAGGGGCGGACTGCTTTTTGATGCCGTCGCGGTACGAGCCCTCAGGGCTGAACCAGCTCTATAGCCTGCGCTACGGGACGATCCCTGTGGTCCGCCGCACGGGTGGGCTCGCCGACACGGTCGTGGACTGCACCCCAAAGACGCTGGCCAATGGCACGGCCACGGGCTTTGTGTTTGACCGGTACGATCCGGAGGCGCTTTGGGAGGCGCTAGAGCGCGCGATGGCGGCGTTCCAGGACAAATCCCTCTGGCGGCGGCTGCAGGAGGCGGGGATGCGCGGAGATTTCTCCTGGGAGCGCGCTTCCCGCCAGTACCTCCAGCTCTACGCGCGTGTCCTGAAGAAGGAAGGAGGAAACTTATGAAGAACGAATTGGGGGCACCGGGTAGAGCGCGAAGGCCGGTAGACTGCGAGCTTCTGGAGACGAGGGAAGGAGGGTAAGCATGGCAGCAATCGGAGAACTCAAGCCACCTGAACGGATCCTCCTGGGACCTGGGCCGAGCATGGTCCCTCCCCGGGTCCTCCAGGCGATGGCCTCCCCTGTCCTCGGCCATCTCGACCCCGCCTTCCTCGCCATCATGGACGAGACGATGAACCTTCTCCGGTATGTCTTCCAGACGGAGAACGCGCTAACCTTCCCTGTCTCCGGAACAGGGAGCGCAGGGATGGAGGCTTGCCTGGTGAACCTTCTGGAACCGGGGGACCGCGCGGTGATTGGCGTCAACGGCTTCTTCGGACAGCGCATGGTCGAGATGGCCAGGCGATGCGGTGCCGATGTGACGGTCGTGGAGGCCCCCTGGGGGCAGGCTGTGGATCCGGAAGAGATCCGGCGCGCGCTGGGCCAGGGGAAGGCAAAGGTGGTGGCGGTGGTGCACGTGGAGACCTCCACGGGAGTTTTGCAGCCCCTGGAGGAGGTTGTTGAGGTTGCCCATGCGTATGGAGCCGTGACCCTTGTGGACGCCGTGGCCTCCCTGGGAGGCGTCAACCTTCCTGTGGACAAGTGGGGGATCGACATCTGCTACTCGGGGTCCCAGAAGTGTCTGAGCGCCCCACCTGGCCTTTCCCCCGTCACGGTCAGCGACCACATCCGCCAAGCTGTGAACGGCCGGAAGATCCCGGTGCAGAGCTGGTACCTGGATTTCTCCCTGCTCAAGACCTACTGGGGAGGTGAACGCGTTTACCACCATACCGCGCCAGTCCCCATGATCTACGCCCTCCATGAAGCCCTCCGGATCGTTCAGGAGGAAGGTCTAGAGGCGCGGTTCGCCCGCCATGCCACGCATGCCAAGGCCCTCTGGGCTGGGCTGGAAGGCCTTGGCCTCCGGCTGTTTGTCCCCGAACCCATCCGCTCTCCTACGCTGACTACCGTCGAGGTCCCAGAGGGGATCGACGAAGCGGCTGTACGCCGCAGGCTCCTCTCGGAATACGGGATCGAGATCGCTGGCGGCCTTGGTCCCCTCCGCGGCCGCATCTGGCGCATCGGCCTCATGGGCCACTCGGCCCAGCAGAGGAACGTCTTCCTGCTGCTCGCCGCTCTGGGCACGATCCTCCACGAGATGGGTGTGCGTGTGGACCCCGGCGCAGGAGTCGTGGCCGCCAGGGAAGCGTACACCTCCTGAGATCGGGTCTATCGCGTCGTCGGGTCGCCGCGTCATTGAGTCTGCTGTGCCTTCTCACCTTTCACGAATTAGGGCAGGAATTTCTTTTTATGTGTCGAATCGTAAAAATCAATTTCGCAATACGAAAAGATGGAGGTTGTCCGAGATGGCAGACGTACAGTTGCTTTACATCGGCGGTGAATGGGTGAAATCACGGAGCGGGAAGACGATGCCTATCCGCAACCCGGCGAACGGCGAGGTGATCGCCGAGGTCCCTGACGCCTCCACCGAGGACGCAGCCGCCGCAATCGATGCAGCCCACCGAGCCTTTCCCCAATGGTCCTCCCTCCCTGCCATCGAGCGGGGCCGCTACCTCCTGCGAGCCCACGCCCTCCTCGAGGAGCGCAAGGACGAGATCGCCCGCCTCATCACCCTCGAGAACGGCAAACCTTACGAGGAGGCAAAGAAAGAGGTCCAGTTCGCCCTGGGGTACTTTACCTGGTTCGCGGAGGAGGCGCGCAGGGTCTACGGGGAGATCGTCCCGCCTCCCGTCCCCCATAAACGTCTGTGGGTACTCAAGCAGCCGGTTGGGGTGGTCGCTGCCATCACCCCGTGGAACTTCCCGGCGACAATGGTCACGCGGAAGATCGCCCCTGCCCTTGCAGCTGGGTGCACCGTCGTACTGAAGCCGGCGAGCGCCACCCCGCTCACGGCTTTGGCCATCGCCAAGGCATTCCACGAAGTCGGTCTCCCTCCTGGGGTGTTCAATGTGGTGGTGGGCCGGAATTCCTCCGCCCTGGGAGATGCCTTCCTTTCTGACCGCCGTGTGCGCAAGATCGCCTTCACAGGATCTACGGAGGTCGGCAAGGTGATCATGCGGGGCGCGGCCGACCAGATCAAGCGCCTCTCATTTGAGCTGGGCGGGAACGCTCCGTTCATTGTGTTCGAGGATGCCGATCTCGAACGCGCTGCCGAGGGTGCTGTGGCCATCAAATTCCTGCGCGTGGCCGGGCAGTCGTGCATCTGCGCGAACCGCATCTACGTTCACGAGGCCGTGCACGAGAAGTTCATGCCGTTGTTCGTCGAGCGGGTGAAAGCTCTCAAGGTCGCCCAGGGGTTCGAGGAGGGAGCCCAAATCGGGCCGCTCATCAACGAGCAGACGCTCAGCAAGGTGGAGGAGCTTGTCGAGGAAGCGGTGGCACAGGGGGCCAAGGTCGCAGTGGGTGGCCACCGGCTCACCAGCGGCCCTTACGCGAAGGGCTTCTTCTTCGCCCCCACTGTTTTGGAGTCCGTCCGCGAGGAGATGCGCGTGGCCCGCGAGGAGATCTTCGGCCCCGTGGCTCCGGTGATGACGTTCAGTAGCGAGGAGGAGATTATCCGCAGGGCCAACGACACGACCTACGGCCTCGCGGCTTACTTCTACACCAGGGATCTGAGCAAGGCCATCCGGGTGGCGGAGGCGCTGGAGTATGGAATGATCGGGGTGAACGACGCAAGCGGGTACACCCATGAGATCCCCTTCGGAGGGTACAAGGAGAGCGGGCTCGGGCGAGAAGGAGGGAAGGAGGGCATCGAGGAATATCTAGAGACAAAATCCATCTCTCTGTGGATCTCGTAGCGTTCCGCCATTCCACTTTGGTCCTCCGCACCTTGAAGCCGTGAGTCGTAAGGTAGGGAAACGATGGGGAAGTCCACGAGCTTTGTTCAAGCGGTAGATCGAGCGCTGGCCATCTTGGAGGCCCTGGCGGAGTCAGAAAGGCCCATGGGCCTCGTGGAGCTCAGCACCAGGGTCGGGCTGCACGTGAGCACGGTCCACCGCCTCCTTTCCACGATGTCGAGGCGGAGGTTCGTGACACAGGACCCGGAGAGTGGACGCTATCGCCTGGGGATGCGCGCCTTTGAAGTGGGGAGCGCGGCCATCCAGCAAGTTGAGCTCCGGGAGGTGGCAAGACCCTACCTGCGCTGGCTCATGGAGGAGACGCAGGAGACGGCCAACCTGGCCGTCCTCATAGATGGCGAAGTGGTGTACATCGACCAGGTGGAGAGTCAGAACCTCGTGCGCATGTTCACCAGGGTCGGCCGGCGCGTCCCCGCGCACTGCACAGGTGTCGGGAAGATCCTCCTCGCAGGGCTCAGCGACGATGAGGTCCAGCGCATCCTCGATGAGCGTGGCCTCCCCCGCTTTACCCCCCACACCATCGTAGATCCGCGAAAGCTCCTCCACGAACTCGAGCGCGTCCGGGCCTCAGGATTTGCGCTGGACAACGAAGAGCGAGAAGTAGGGGTACGCTGTGTGGCTGGACCGGTGCGGGACCATGAAGGACGGATCGTGGCCGCCGTGAGCATCTCCGGCCCCAGCTCCCGGATCACCGAGGACCGGCTTCCGCATTTGATTCAAGCAGTTCAAACGGCGACCTCCAGGATTTCCATGGAACTTGGTTGGCACGAGAAAGTAGCTCCGAATCTTCAGGTGAGGCCCCCGGCAAATGTCACGTAGACCATTGCCGGGGCACTGAATATGTCCAAGTAACCCAGCTGACAAAGCGGGAAGGAAAGGAGGTGATGCGAACTCAATGAACGACACCACTGGCCTTCCTCCTGGAAACTCTGCGTAGGGGGTGTAGCGATGAATGGCGCAGTTGCCGCAGGGAAGGCATCACGGCAGATTGGCGTCAGCAGGCCGCCTCTGGAGGTGGAGGATCTCCCCGAACCAGAGGAGGTCTTCAAGGTACCACGCCTGGGTACGTGGGAGGTCATCCGGTTCGTGATTGGCCCCAGCCTCATCGCGCTGGGGATCTCTATCGGCAGCGGCGAGTGGCTCCTAGGCCCCCTGAACGTCGGACAGTACGGCTTCATCGGCGTCGGATGGGTGATCACGCTCTCTGCGATCCTCCAGGTCTTCTACAATGTGGAGATCGCTCGCTATGTAATCGCTACCGGCGAAGTCCCAGCCCTTGGGTTCGGACGAACCCCGCCAGGCTACTGGTTTTGGACCTCTTTCACGGTCTTCCTGTTCTACTTCGCTTTCATCTGGGGAGGATGGGTCCGCGGCGCAAGCGAGAGCTTGTTCGCACTGGTCACGGGGCGGCTCCCTACGCCGCAGGACTCCGGGACGATTGTCTGGATGGCTACCTTCCTCATGATCGTGGTCTTCCTCATCACCCTGTTCGGCCGCAAGATCTCCCGTACCCTGGAGCTCGTGAACTGGGCTACGGTTGGGTTCATCTTGCTCACACTCATCCTCATCGACCTTATCGTCGTGCCCGGGCGCAAGTGGGGGGAGGGGATCCTCGGGCTGATCACTCCCGCGCTCCCACCCAAGGGGAGCGATCCCACGCTCCTCGGCGGCCTGGCTGGATTCACAGCGCTGGCCTCGGGCCTGAACTGGTTCGTCATGAACTACTACCGGGACAAAGGGTACGGCATGGGCTACCGCGTTGGGTTCATCTCCGGCCTCATCGGCGGGCGCCAGGAAGAGATCCTGCCGGTAGGCAAGACCTTCCCGGAGGATGCAAAGAACGCCCGCCTGTGGCGCCGCTGGTTCCGCTATCTGCTCGTGGACCAGTGGGTCGTCTTCTTCGGTGGGGCGATCCTCGGGATGCTCCTTCCGACCATCTTGGTCTCTCACCTCGCTTCGCTCCCAGGAGTGGAAGCGCCCACACGAGCCACCATGCCCACCTACGCGGCCAGTGTGCTCGGGCGGTTCTACAGCCCTGTGTTCTTCTACTGGGCGCTCCTGGCGGGGTTCCTCATCTTGTTCAGCACGCAGCTTGGCATCTACGAATCCCTGGTGCGGAACTTCACCGATGCGATGTACGGTACGAGCGCGTCGTTCCGCCGCCTCGTCCATGGGGATCCGCGCTTGTTCTACTACCCGTTCATGCTGGGCCTGGCGTTGCTCATCTCCATCATCCTGCGCCTTGCCCTGCCGACCCAGCTCATCCTCATCTCGGCGAACATGAGCAACTTGGGGTCGATCATCTTCCCGTTCGTCCTGATGTACCTGAACAGCAAGCTCCCTGCGCCCGCGCGGCCTCGCTGGTGGGCGTACCTCATGCTCCTCCTCAACGTGCTCTTCTTCGGGTTCTTCTTCCTCAACTTCGTCTACCAGCAGCTGACGGGAGCGCCGCTGGTGCGCTTTTAAGATAGCCCGGCAGAAGTCTTGGACTTTTGCCGACGGTCCCTGTGGATGGGTGTACAATGGAGGTGGGAAAGGAAGCCAGCCGATGCTCGAAGATCGTATCTTGAGAGAGCTCGAAGGAATCGTTGGACCAGCACACCTCCTCGTCCAACCCGAGGATGTGCTGGTCTATGAGCAGGATGGCTACGTCCTCTCCCGATCCCTCCCAGATGCTGTGGTCCTTCCTGGTTCAACTGAGGAGGTCGCGGCGGTCGTCCGTGTTGCCAGGGAACACAGGGTTCCGGTGGTCCCCCGTGGTGCAGGGACTGGTCTCGCGGGAGGCGCAATCCCAGTAGGAGGAGGGATCGTCCTCGTCCTCACCCGTATGAACCACATCCTGGAGATCGACCCCCGCGGACGCCTGGCGGTGGTGGAGGCCGGCGTGATTAACGCAGACCTCAACGCTGCAGTTGCCCCTTATGACCTCTTCTTCGCCCCTGACCCAGGGAGCCAAGCTGCTTCCACCATCGGGGGCAATATCGCAAACAACGCCGGAGGCCCTCACTGTCTAGCCTACGGGGTTACGACGAACCATGTCCTCGGAGTCGAAGTTGTTCTGGCGGATGGCAGCGTGGTCTGGCTGGGAGGGAAGACCTTAGAGAGTCCCGGGTACGATCTCACTGGCCTCCTGGTAGGATCGGAAGGGACGCTTGGGATCGTGACCAAAGCGGTGGTCAGGCTCATGCGGAAGGCGGAGGGTGCGCGCACGCTCCTCGCCATCTTCCCAGGAGTGGACCAGGCCAGCCAGGCGGTCTCGGATACCATCGCCGCTGGCATCATCCCCACGGCCATGGAGATGCTCGATGCGATGACCTTGCGGATCGTGGAGGAGGCGGTGCACGCCGGGTATCCCCTCGACGCAGGGGCGGTGCTCCTCATCGAAGTGGAAGCAACTCTCGAGATCCTCGATCGCCTCATCGGGCAGATCGAAGGGTTCTGCCGTTCCAACGGGGCACGGGAGATCCGGACTGCTACAAACGAGGGGGAACGGGCGCTCCTGTGGAAAGGGCGGAAGGAAGCCTTTGGCGCATTGGGCCGGTACATGTCCAGCCTCTACCTCGCCGATACCGTTGTCCCCCGCCACGCGCTTCCTGAGGTGATGCGGGAGATTGCCGGAATTGGCGAACGGTACGGGATCCCAATTGCCAACTTCTTCCACGCCGGGGACGGGAACCTGCATCCCACCCTCCTCTTCGACGGCCGTTCACCGGAGGCGTGGGAGCGGGTGGTTGCTGCGGGGGAAGAGATCATGCGCGTCTGCATTGAGGCAGGGGGAACAATCACCGGGGAGCACGGCGTAGGGATCGAAAAGCAAGAGTACATGTCCTGGATGTACAGCGAGGCCGATCTCCAGGCGATGAAGAAGGTGAAGGAAGCCTTCGACCCGCACGGGCTTCTGAACCCGGGGAAGATCTTCCCAACAGGGAAGAAGGCTGCGCATCTGCTCCAGAAGACCACCACAGGGATCCGGCCAGTATCTGGAGAATTGTGGACATAGGGAGTGGAGCGGGCGAGGTGAGAAAGATGGAGCGGCGGGCGCTGGTGGAGAGATTCGCAGGGATCGTCGGCAGGCAATACGTCCTCGTCCACCCTGAAGACGTCATCGTCTACGAACAGGATGGCTCCATCTTGACGGCTACCCCGGAGATCGTCGTCCTCCCTGGATCTACCGAGGAGGTGGCTGCCGTCGTCAAGCTAGCGCGAGAGGCTAGCATGTCTGTCGTTCCAAGGGGATCCGGCACAGGCCTTGCGGGAGGGGCGGTCCCGGTTGAAGGAGGGGTTGTCGTCTCCCTCGCCCGGATGAACCGCATCCTGGAGGTGGACCTCAAGAACCGCCTGGCCATCGTCGAACCTGGCGTCATCAACCTCGATGTGACCAAGGCCACCGCTCCCTTTGGGTTCTTCTATGCCCCGGACCCGAGCAGCCAAGCCGCCTGCTCCCTCGGCGGGAACGTCGCCAACAACTCTGGCGGGCCACATACGCCCCTCTACGGCGTCACCACCAACCACGTCCTCGCCGTGGAAGTCGTCCTGGACGACGG
>JAUQQG010000124.1 GCA_030550015.1 bacterium
TTGTGAGGGAAGGGGCTTCGAACCGCCACTGGTGTACCAGAAGTTCAGGTTTCCAAGCGAAGGTGAAGCCCAGGATGATGATGCTGGCCTCGATGAACATGTCCACGGCGCCGATGACCTCGTTGAAGAGGGAGGACTCCCGGATCCCCTTGATGTTCAGAACCATGAGGAAGGCGATCAGGACCAACGATTCCAGGCCCCAGATGGGGTTGATGTTGTGGAACGGCCCGACGGTCATCCTGAACTCCCGGATCTCCGGGAAGAAAAAGTTGAAGTACCCGGCGGAAGCGGTGGCGAAAAGGGCAATGTCTAGCGTGTAGTCCAGCAAAAGGGCCGATCCGCCGAGGAAACCCCAGATGTCGCCGAGGCCGCGGAGGGCATAATATTGACCACCTCCGGCAACGGGGTAGGTCGCGGCGAGCTCGGTGTAGGCCATGCCGATGAGGATGTATACTCCGCCTGCCAGGGCAAAGGCGAGAGGGGTAAGACCCTGGGCAGCAGCCATCACAAGCCCTAAGGCCACGTAAACATCGGCGCCGACGTCGGCATAGCCCCAGGTGAAGGATCCCCAGACGGTGACCTCTCTACGGAGGCCTGATTTTCCTAGGCTACCCTCAGTTGCCGTGCCCGATGCCTCCCCTCAGGGTTCTCACAGACTTCTAACTTTACTCTGCCCTCAGGGAGATGTCCAAGACCAAAACGAGGGAATTGTGGGCAGTTTTAGGCTTGAAATGAAAGATTTTCCAGTGCGCTTCTGTTTTTCTTCAACTTCCTCAAGAAAATGTTTCTATACTGCTCGTGGCTTGGGATCCAGCTTTCCTTTGAACCGTTATGCCGAAGTCCATAACCTCTTCACACCCCTCTCAAAGGGGGAGGAACTTCTCGACTACCATCCCTGCAAACCCTGCCACAAGGATTGTGACAGATGCCACGAGCAGCCGCCGCAGGAGAATCCCCCTGCCGCCCGCCATGCGTGCCACCGGCACGTGGAAGAGGAGGCTCGCCATGGATGCCAGAACTACGCCGAGGCCTGCAGTCTCGGGAGCCAGTTTCCCCTGAGAGGCAAGGACCGCAGCAGCGGCCGAGGTAGATGCGCTGCTAACCAAACCACCGAGGGTCGTCACCACGAAGAAACCGGGTGGCCCGAGATACCGGCGGGCGAGCACCGCGGTGACGCTGATCGCCAGATAGATCAGCCCAAAGAGCAACCCATGGCGCAGGGAAAAGGGGAAGGCGAGTTCGATCGTTGCTGTAACGCCCTGGGTGTGCTGTCGAGATATCCAAATGGTGAAGAGGACCGTTGTGATCAACATAAGACCCACGGGAAGCCAGCCGTGGTAGAGGGCGAAGGGGGCGAAAATACCCAAAATGATCCCGTTGCGGAGCACCATGGCGACATTGGCAAGGAGCATTCCCTCGAGCGCTACCGCCGTGAACCCTTCCCCCTGCCCGTTGCTCTTTTGCGCCAGCTCCGCAACGGTGGCCGTGCTGTTGACTAACCCGCCCAGGATGCCGGTGAAGCGGATCCCGCGGATGCCGTACAGGCGCAGCAGCACGTAGTTGACCAATCCGATGGCCGAAAGCACAACCACCACGAGCCAGGCGGCTTTGAGGTTGATCAGTTCCAGGGGGTCAACCTCGGCGGGCAACCGTTGTGGCAACAGCGGGTAGATGACGAAGCTCAGCATCCCGAAGAGCACCACGGAACGCAGTTCATCCAACGTGAGGGCTCCAGCAAAACGCACCAGCTCAGCCTTCCAGGCGAGGAGCATGGTCATGACAATCGCTGCGGCGACGGCAGCAAGCGCATAGCCTTTGGCGACCATGGTGCCCAGGAGCAATGTGACCAGCAGGGCAATGGAGGTTGTCATCTCCAAAGACCCGGTTCGCATCATGCTGCGAATATTGAGAATCGCGATCAGCGGGATGGCCGCGCCAAGTGCTAGGTACATCGCGATCGGGCTGATGAGCCAGGAAATGTTCCCTGCAAGGGCAGCAAGGGCGAACGTGCGAAGCCCCACATCCTTGTGGGCCCACTCGCGCTCCAGTCCAATGAGGAGGCCGATTCCCAAGGAAATGGCCATGGATTGTACAATGGGTTGAAAACCTGTCATCTTGCTTTATTCGGATTCCTCCAAGGACGTCTCATCTATGCTCTCATTGTGCCTCACCACGGGGTTCGGTGCAAGAGGAAGGATTGGCCGGTGAGTTCACCGCTAGGCCTTAGGGAAATCTTTTAGGAAGATTTCGCTCGGGTCCACATTTTCCGGATGTCCCTGCGCAAGAGCGAAAGGACATTTTCTAGGCACTTCGCTTGATTGGCGCATCGTGCCCGTCCGTGCGGGTACTTGTGGAACTCCCGCCAGCGCAGTATAATAGGCACTAGAGGTCACACCGCGAAACCTTTTCCACAGGGTTTCGCGGTCTCCCGGCAAAGTGCAAAGACCTTTCCCGGGAGAGGGAGAATTGCATACAGGAATCCACTGGGGGAGCTCGGTGAAGCCGGGCTGAGAGTGCGGCCGGAAGTGTCTCGAACGATGCGAGGCACATTGCCGCAGACCCTTTGGACCCGATCCAGATAATGCTGGCGTGGGGAATGTGGTGCTTGGGAAAAGCCGCCAGTCCAATCTGGATTGGTGGCTTTCAAGTTTCCAGAGGGAGGATTCTCCCGTGAAGATCGCTGTCCGAAACATCGTTAAGAGTTTCCCTCACAACGGGGCAAACTTGCGGGTTCTGGATGGAGTAACCCTCTATGCTCGAGAGGGGGAGTTCGTGACCATTCTAGGGCCGAGTGGGTGCGGGAAGAGCACCCTGTTCAACATCATCGCCGGGCTCCTCTCCCCTGATGCAGGGGAGATATGGATTGATGGGAATCCTGTCCCGGATGGGAGAGGGCACGTCGCCTACATGCAGCAGAAGGATCTCCTGCTGCCCTGGCGCACTGTGCTGGAGAACGCGATCCTCGGGCTTGAAGTACAGGGGATCCCCAGAGAGGAAGCGCGGGTCCGGGCAAGGGATCTGCTCGCACGGGTAGGGTTGCAGGGGTTTGAACGAGCCTACCCGAGCCAGCTCTCCGGAGGGATGCGCCAGAGGGTTGCGCTCGTGAGAACCGTCCTCACAGGCAAGGAGATTCTTCTCCTGGACGAGCCCTTTGGGGCCCTGGACGCAATGACGCGTATGGTTCTGCAACAGTATATCCTGCGCATGTGGGAAGAGTTCCGCAGGACAGTGCTCTTTGTCACCCACGACATCGAGGAGGCAGTCCTTCTCTCAGACCGCATCTACGTCCTCTCCTCCCGGCCGGCGCATGTCAAGGAAGAGGTCGCTGTGGATCTCCCGCGGCCGAGGCAAGTTACCGATCCATCGTTTGTCGCTTTGAAGGGGAGGATCCTCGCCCTCATCCAGGACGAGATCAAGGAGGCCTTTGCCCATGCTCGCGAGATGGTTTAGAAAGGTGATCTCCGTTGTTCCATCGATGTTGTTGCTTGGGGTGCTCCTCTTAGCCTGGGAAGGGGCGGTGCGGTTTTTCCAGATGCCTTCCTACATCCTGCCCGCCCCGAGCCGGATCGCCTATGTCCTGATCTCCGAGAGAGCCCTCCTGTGGCGGGATACGTTGGTTACGCTGGAAGAGGTGGGGCTTGGGATCCTCCTCGCGTTGGTTGTAGGGATCTCCCTGGCCTTCCTCATTTTCCACTCCCCGGTCCTGGAACGCGTCCTTTACCCGCTCATTGTGGCTTCCCAGACGATCCCGGTCTTTGCCATCGCACCCCTCCTCATTGTTTGGTTCGGCTATGGGCTCCTCTCCAAGGTGATCATGGCTACCCTCATTGTTTTCTTCCCCATCGTGGTAAACACTGTGGATGGGCTCCGGTCCGTGGACGAGGATGTGGTAAACCTCCTGCGGATCCTGAAGGCGTCGCGCTGGCAGATCCTGTGGAAGGTGCGCATCCCCGGGGCGCTCCCATTTATCTTCTCGGGGATCAAGATTGCCGTGGCTGTGAGCGCCATCGGGGCGGTGATCGGGGAGTGGGTGGGATCCCAGGCCGGGCTGGGGTTCTTGATGATCCACGCCAATGCCCAGCTTCGCGTCGATCTCATCTTCGCGGCCATTGTCTATCTCTCGGCCATGGCAATTGGTCTGTTCGCCTTTGCCTCCTTTGTGGAGTGGCTGGCCCTCCCCTGGAGGCGGGCGGCAAGATAGAGGGGAAGGAGGTTAGCTCATGCGTTGGACAACGTTCCTTATAGGGGTCATCCTGATGGGGCTGGCCTTGTCCCTCTTGGGGCAGGGGACGTTCGCAGGTGCGGCAACCTCGGTCACATTCATGCTAGACTGGTTCCCCAACCCTGATCACGTTCCTGTGTACGTCGCGCTCCAGAAGGGGTTGTTTTCCCAGGAAGGACTTCGACTCCGGCTTCAGATCCCTGCGGATCCCAACGATCCTCTCAAGCTCGTAGCGGCGGGGAAGGTGGACATCGCCATCAGCTACCAGCCAACGGTTACCATCGCTCGCTCCCAAGGGCTCCCGGTCAAGTCTGTTGGGATCCTCATTGGGCAGCCCCTGAACACGATCATGTTCCTGGCCGATTCTGGGATCCGCACTCCTGCAGACCTCAAGGGCAAGCGCATCGGCTACTCCGTGGCGGGGTTCGAGGAGGCCCTCCTCTCCGCAGTGGCGGCCAGCGGAGGCCTTCAAAAAGGGGACTACCAGCTCATCAACATCGCCTTCAACCTGACCCCGGCCCTCCTCTCTCGGCAAGTGGACGCCGTTGTGGGGGCTTATAGGAACTTCGAGCGCATCCAGTTGGAGCTAAAGGGGAAGAAGGTGGGGATGTTTGAGGTAGAGAAGTATGGAGTCCCGGAGTACTACGAGCTTGTGGTGATCGCAAGCGACCAGACAATCCAGAAGCAGCCGGAGATGGTCAAGCGGTTCATCAGGGCTTTGAGCCGGGGGATCGCGCAGACGCGGGAGAACCCTCAAGAGGCCCTGAACACATTCTTTGTCGCAAATCCAAAGCTCCGCGATGAGCTCAACCGTCGGGCATTCTTCGCCACCCTCCCATACTTTGCCCGCAGCCAAGTGCAGAGCCGAGAGCGGTGGCAGAGGTTCCAAGATTTCCTGTTCGCGCACGGGGTCATCACAAAAAAGAGCCCAGTGGATGAACTGTTCACCAATGCATTCGTCCCGCGCTGAGATGCAAGCACATCGGTTGGATCTCACACTGTACGTGATCACCGACCGACGCCTGAGTGGCCGGTCCCATGAAGAAGTGGCTGAAGCGGCGATCCGGGGTGGGGCCACGGTGATTCAGTTTCGAGAGAAGGACGCTTCCACGCGAGAGATGGTAGAGATCGCCAGCCGCCTCCGTGAGATCACGAAGAGGTACGGAGTTCCTCTGATCGTCAACGATCGTGTGGATGTTGCTCTTGCTGTTGACGCGGACGGGGTCCATGTAGGGACCGAGGATATGCCCATCGCGATCGCCAAGCGCTTGATCGGTCCAGGAAAAGTCGTCGGGGCCTCGGCCTCCACAGTTGAGGAGGCCCTTTTCGCCGTGGAGCAGGGTGCCGATTACCTCGGGGTGGGAAGCATCTTCGCCACGGGCACAAAGGTCGATGCGGGTCCCCCCATTGGCATCGAGCGGCTTGTGGAGATCGCATCCCGCGTTCCCATTCCGGTGGTCGCGATCGGGGGGATCCACCATGGGAACGTGGCCGAGGTCATCCGGGCTGGGGCAAATGGGGTGGCGGTGATCTCAGCCGTGGTGGCCGCTGAAGACATCGCAGACTCGACCCGGAGGCTTCTGGAGGCGATTCAGGCGGCACGCGCCCAGTGAACCAAACCCCCGACATTGGGCGGTGAGGGTCTCTTCCACAACCTTGTCAGGTTACACGTTGCAGGTTTTCCTCCTGACACATGGAAACCTGAAAGCTGGAATAGAGAAATGAGCGAGCGCGAAGTGGAAATCGGAGAGATCGGGGAGTTTAGGCTCATCGCCCGCATCGCCGAGCTTGTGGGCCAGCGGGGTGAGGGCGTACTCATCGGCATCGGGGATGATACAGCTCTCTTGGAACCCAGCAGGGACTTCTGCCTCCTTGCTACCTGCGATGTCCAAGTGGAGGGCGTGCACTTCCTGCGGGAGGCAATCTCCCCATCGCAGCTCGGACGCCGTACCCTTGCCATCAACCTCAGCGACATCGCGGCCATGGGAGGGATCCCTCGCTGGGCCATCCTTTCCCTCGTCCTTCCCCCCGATCTCCCGCTCTCCTGGGTCGACGAGTTCTATGCAGGCCTCCAATCAGAAGGGCAGCTGTTTCAGGTCTCTCTCGTGGGAGGGAATCTTTCCAGATCTCCCGGGCCCCTCATAGTCGACCTCACCCTCTTCGGAGAGGTGGAGCCTGACATTGTGGTAGAACGGCGAGGGGCGCGCCCGGGGGATCTCCTCCTCGTGACGGGAGAACTTGGGCTTGCTGGTGCAGGGCTTCTTCTCCTCCGGGGCAAAGAGGTCTCCAGGGAAGAGGGGCAGGAACTCATCCAGGCCTTCCTCACCCCAAGGCCGCGGGTCCGGGAGGGGAGACTCATTGCGACCTCCCGCCTCGCTAGGGCTATGATCGACCTCTCCGACGGCCTCGCCTCAGACCTCCACCGGCTCTGTGAGGCCAGTGGGGTTGGGGCGCGTATCGATGCCATGCGCCTTCCCTTTCCCGAATCCGTCCGCCGCGTGGCGCGGGAAAGGGGGATCGAGCCTCTTGAACTTGTCCTGTTCGGGGGGGAAGATTACGAGCTCCTTGTCGCTGTATCCCCAGAGGATGCTCCGGTCTTGGTCCGGCTCCTGGAAGATGCAGGGGTGTCAGCTAGCCTTATCGGGGAGGTGTGCCCCCAGAGTGATGGGATTTCAATGGTCTTCCCGGACGGTTCCGTGCGGCCCCTTCCCTCCGCGGGATGGGACCATTTCGTGAGGGGGAAACCCCATAGGTGAGGGCGCTTCGCAGGAGGGAATTGCACAATGGGAGATGGGCTTATCCGTGCGATGACGCAGGATCGGACGGTCCGTGCCCTGGCAGCAGTGACCACGGTCACGGTAGACGAAGCCCGTAGTCGCCATGGGACCTTGCCGACGGCAACAGCAGCCCTTGGGAGGGCCCTCACCGCTGCCTCCCTTTTGGGTGCCATGCTCAAGGGCGATCAGACAGTCACCTTGCGAATCCTAGGGGATGGTCCCCTGGGAGGGATCGTGGCGTGGAGCGATGCCCTTGGCCACGTCCGGGGATATGTCGCCCACCCGTTGGTGGATCTCCCCCTCACCAACCAGGGCAAGCTCAACGTTGGGGCGGCAGTAGGCAAGGGAACCCTCCACGTCACCAAGGATCTTGGGCTCCGGTACCCCTACCACGGGAGCGTTCCCTTGTCCAGCGGGGAGATTGCAGAGGACTTGGCAAGGTACTTTGCCATCTCCGAGCAGATTCCATCCGCCGTAGCCCTCGGAGTCCTCGTAGCTCCCGACGGTCAGGTGTTGGCGTCTGGGGGTCTTGTGGTACAGCTCTTGCCGGGAGCGGATGAAGAGGTCGCAAGCTACCTCGAGCAACGTGCCCGGGCGCTTCCAGCCATCACCTCTATGGTCTACGGGGGCCACAGTCCGAAGGAACTCGTGGAGGAGGCTCTCGGGGAGCTCCCGTTCAAGATCATCGAGACGCGGGCGGTCTCCTTCCGTTGCTCCTGTGACCGCCAAAAGGTTGAGGAAACCCTCCTCGCCCTAGGCGAGGAGGAGTTGAAACGCTTACACGGAGGGGAAGATGGCGCAGAGGTCCTCTGCCGTTTCTGTAGGAAACAGTACCGCTTCTCTCAGGAAGACCTCGATGCTCTCCTCGCCCAGATCAGATCCGGGTAGGGGCTCCTCTTCCCAGACCACCTTCCCATTAGGCGGCTCGTTTGACCCGACCGGACTTCAGACAGGTGGTGCACACGCGGATGCGCTTGGTCGTCCCGTTGATGTGCGCGCGGATGACCTGGATGTTAGGGAGGAACCGCCTCTTCGTCTTATGATGAGAGTGACTGATGGAATGTCCAGCGGAAGGACCGCGCCCGCAGATCTCACAACGCCGTGCCATCACACTACCCTCCTGTGGTTCTCCACGAACTCCCCTTGGTTTCTCACAAGGGGTCTCCGGCAAATCACACAGACGTTTGCCGGCTACTGAGCATGCAGCGCTGATTGTACCATACTTTCCTTTTACCCTGCAACTCGGTTAACCTCTCGTTAACATCAACATGCCATTCACCACACGGGTGCGTTCCCAGGGTAGAGTGGGGAAGCTGGCTGCGCTCGCCGCCCAGGCGCCTCGATATACCCAGGGATTCAGGGAGCTCCTACCGCAGACCTGAGGTGGAGCGAGGAATGGGGAACTCAAAAGGATCATGAACATGTGTTCACGGTAACCGTCGTTGCGGAGGACGTGCTGGAAGCTAATCTCCACGCCCTGGCACGGTGGTCCTTGGGAGTCGGGATGGTTTGCGTTATCTGCTCAACCCAAAAGGGTGGAGGCGTTGATGGTCCGCCGGGACGCGTAGGCGCTTACCATTTCGGAGTTTGCCACGTATGTTGCTTATCCTAACATGGGAGGGTTCA
The DNA here is from genome assembly GCA_030550015.1 of bacterium. Lineage (GTDB taxonomy): Bacteria > Sysuimicrobiota > Sysuimicrobiia > Sysuimicrobiales > Thermofontiviventaceae > Thermofontivivens > Thermofontivivens primus. The sequence goes on from JAUQQG010000124.1 coordinate 8,626, forward strand.
GAGGATGAAAGGGAGTGAAGCAGAACCACTCTCCACCAACGTTCACCGTGCGTCTCCCCATTGCGAAGGGTTCTTGAATCTTCGCCCCTCAGAGGAAACTACTCCCCAGTGAAGAAGAGAGCCAATCAGTCGATGGCTAGGCAAGAGTCTGACAAGGATCCGTTGCGCCTCCCCGTCCAGTACGTGAAGGGCGTGGGACCGGCCCGTGCCCGCCAGCTTGCTCGGCTGGGGATCTCCACTGTGGCAGACCTCCTTTTCCATATCCCCCGCC
>JAUQQG010000061.1 GCA_030550015.1 bacterium
CAAGCTTACGGTGCAACGATCTTGGCATCCGAACCAGTACACGCCCGCTATACCGCCTCTCGCTCGCTGGCAGGGGGATCTCGTCGCCGTGCTTGTAGGCGGTCTCAATCCACTTCCTGCGAGCATCTTCAATCATCTCTAAAGCCTCTTCAACCGTTTCTCCCTGCGAGATACACCCTGGAAGATCCAGGATCTCGACGGTAAAGCCACCCTCCTCCTCTGGGTAGAGCGTGACTGGATACTTTAACTTCAGGTAATAGTCAAGTGGGTAGGGATTACTCTTCTGGTCCATACCCCTCCTCCTCCAAAAGCATTCGTATCTTTCGGACGTATTGCCTCTTTACTTTCCTTCCGTGAACAGTCGGCACGGTAATCATTTGTCCTTTGGAATTGCGAAACACATGGTGGCTTCCCTTACCGCCTCCTGTCGGTCGATACCCAAGGAGCTCAAGGACTCTGACAACATCACCAAAAGAGACTTCCGGGGGGTCGCGAAAGAATTGGGCGATGAGCTTGTCACGTTTTGTCATCGATACGTGGAATGATATCGCCGGTACTAGCATAGCCCTTCCCCGTTCCACAGTCAACAGCAAACGTACGTTCGTAACTCACCACGGCTTCTTGCCCCAGGGAGCTTCTACGCTTCACTTCGCCCAAAGACGTCGGGGGAGTTTTACCCAAAGAAAGAGAAAAGACAATGAGGGAACGGACCGTTAAGCTCAAGGTCGAGTGTGCTACTCCTCTGACTAATGATCAAGCCGAATCGATCCTCGAGGAGGTCGAGGTGCATGCAGGAACTGTTAGCTATGGTCCGAGAGCAATATCTGCGTGGCTGTTTGTTGAAGCGGAGGCACCGTCAAAGGCGATTTGTGCCGGACTGCGGATCTTTCTCAAGGCGTTGAGGCGGGCGAAAATCGGGCCCGTTTCGATTATGGATGCCGAAGCTCAATTGTGGGATGGTTTCGTACGCGAAATCGACGAGCCGAACATCCCAGAACTTGTGGGTGTGTCGGAGGTCGTGAGAACCCTCGAGGTCTCTAAGCAGCGCGTATCAGAACGTGCACGCCGACCAGATTTTCCTGCCCCGGTCGCTACCCTCTCTATCGACCCGATCCGGAAAAAGAATGCAACATTTCGTTTCCTTAGCAGGTGGCCCCGAAAGCCTGGAAGGCTTCGAAAGAAAGAGGCAACATCCTAAACCTTGCAGATGTCCTCATGGTGTCGAGCTCGATGCACAGGTCCATGGAGGCGGCGCCGGGACTTGAACCCGGGAATAGAGGATTTGCAGTCCTCCGCCTTTGCCCCTTGGCTACGCCGCCAGCTCCGAGTATATCTTGCCACGTTGAAGGGCGTTTGTCCAGAAAGAGACATGCACCGTTGGACTACTTGTAGCTCATCACCCAGATCTCTATGGACTTGGGGAGCTCGGCCGGGAGATCAACTTGGTGACCCACGCGTTTTACGTTCGCCTTGCCCTTCAGGAACTCGTCCACCGGTGCGATGGACCAGCTGGCAGTGGCTTCGGTCCGAAAGTGCATGGGTATGACGATCGGCGGCTTGATCTGAGCCAGGACCTGGTCTGCCTCCTTCGCATCGATGGTAAAGAAGCCACCCACAGGAATCATCACCACGTTCACGCTACCGACGGCCTTCACTTGGTCTTCGGTAAGGACGTGACCGAGGTCCCCAAGATGAGCGAGACGTAAGCCATCCATCTCGAAGACGAAAATCGCGTTCTTCCCCCGATGGCTCCCCTTCGACCCGTCGTGGTAGGTGGGAACAGTCGTGATCGTCACCTTCCCAACTTGCTCTTTGACCTGGGCCCACTCTTTGCCCCCGTCCTTAAGGCCACGGATGACCTTCGGGTTGCCCTTGGCCATTTGGACAAAGTTGTGGTCAAAGTGCTCGTGGGAAACCGTCACCACAGATGGACGCACGTCAGGCATCGGGTAGCCCACCGATCGATCAAATGGGTCGGTCAGGATCGTCGTCCCATCGGGCGCAGTGATCAAAAATGTCGCGTGGCCGAAATACCGGAGTGTCACCTTCCTCACCCCCTCGCTCTCTGCTTCCTGAAATGCCACGACGACCAAAGCGAGCGTCGTTACAAGGGCCAGGACAATACACATTCTTTTCCTTCCTTCATCCTTCTCCCCTCCTAGCACCGACTCACCCATCCTGTTCTCTGGGAGAGCAAAACCTTCCTCTCCGGAAAGGGACCTCTGCGGGTTCGGGAGCGCCCCTCCATCTGCTCTTACAGTGCTTCCACGACAACGGCAATTCCTTGCCCTACGCCAATGCACATGGTCGCCAGCCCATACCTCCCCCTCCGGCGGCGCAGCTCATGGACCAGAGTGGTGAGGATCCTGGCGCCTGTGCACCCGAGGGGATGGCCAAGGGCAATCGCGCCCCCGTTGGGGTTAAGCTTTTCTAGAGGGATGCCAAGCTCCCGGATGCACGGAATGACTTGCGCGGCGAAGGCTTCGTTTAACTCCACAACATCCATATCCTCGATGGTGAGCCCAGCACGTTTCAAGACCTTTTGCGTCGCTGGAATAGGGCCAAGTCCCATATATGCCGGATCTACCCCAGCCACTGCGGAGGCCACGATCCTTGCCATGGGCTGGAGTCCCAGCTCCTCTGCTTTCTCTAGGGAGGTAAGAAGCAGCGCAGCTGCCCCGTCGTTGATCCCAGAGGAGTTCCCGGCGGTTACCGTCCCACCTTTCTTAAAGATTGGTGGTAACGTAGCCAGCTTCTCCAGGGTCGTGTCCGGCCGGGGATGCTCATCTACTTCCACCACGTGAACTTCCCCGCCGGGACGCGGGATCACCACCGGGACAATCTCGTCTCGGAAGCGGCCTTCCGCAATCGCCCGAGTAGCCTTCTGATGGCTGAGGAGGGCAAACCGGTCTTGCTCTTCGCGCGTCACGCCGAAGTGCTCTGCAACGATCTCCGCTGTCTCGCCCATACTGTACGGCGGGTACATCTCAGCGAGCTTGGGATTGATCAAACGCCAACCGATCGTGGTGTCATAGAGCGTGAGCTCGCCGCGGGGGAATGCCGTCGAGGGCTTCGCCATGACAAAAGGAGCTCTGGTCATGGACTCAACGCCCCCGGCGATGAACACATCGCCCTCTCCTACTTTGATGGCATGCGCTGCAGAGATCACCGCCTGCATCCCAGAGCCACAGAGACGGTTGACCGTCTGTCCGGCCACGGTCACGGGAAGGCCGGCGAGCAACAACGCCATGCGGGCGACGTTACGGTTGTCCTCCCCAGCCTGGTTTGCTGCACCGAAGATCACGTCTTCGATGAGGGACGGATCTAGCTTCGTCCGTTCCAGGAGCGCCCGGATCACGTGCGCAGCGAGGTCATCGGGCCGCACGTCACGCAGGATGCCGTTGTATCGCCCAATGGGCGTCCGCACTGCGTCGATGATGACTGGCGTTCCCATTGCAGCTTCCTGCCCTTACTCCGATGTCACGACCCCTGCACACGGGAGGATGCAGGCTTCCAAACCGAAAGGCGTTGCTCCAAATTTTTGACTAGGCTGTCAATGACCCACACCACGGCCAGCAATACGATCAGGCCAGCGAAAACACCCGTCGCATCAAACATCGCCTGGCTGAAGGCGATACGGTAACCCAGGCCCCGGTTCGCGCCCAGATACTCCCCTACTACGGCACCGATCAGGGCAAATCCTACGCTCACCCGGAGCCCGCTGAACACCCAGCTCAGCGCTGAAGGGATGAGAACGTGCCATGTAATGTCCACTGGTCGTGCGCCAAGGACACGGGCCTTGGCGATGAGATCCGGGTCCACCTCCTTGATCCCGGAGTAGGTGGCGAAGAGCACAGGGAAGATCACGATCACTGCACTCAGCACCACCTTCGAGGCCAAGCCGATCCCAAACCAGAGGATGAACAGAGGAACGAGCACAAGACGGGGCGTGGCGTTGAACAGGACCATAAAGGGAGTGAACACCGCGTCCAGAATGGGAACAGTTGCGAGGAAGTACCCCAAAACAATCCCGCCGCCTGTCCCCAAAGCAAATCCCAGCAGCATCTCGTACACCGTGGTGAGAAGATCGACGGCCAAAACCCCCTGGCGCGCCCAGTAGGCGATCGTGGCGATGATCCGGGAGGGCATACTATAGAAGAAGGGGTCGAGGAATCCGCTCCTCCCGCCGAGCTCCCAGAGAATCAAGAATGCAACCACAATCCCTGCCTGGAGCACAGCAGCGACCCTGTGGTCAATCACCCTGTTGCCCATAACTGGCCACCACCTCATCCCTCAAATCTTCCCAGACCATCCGGTAGACCTTGAGGAACTCAGGGCTGGCACGGATCTCAGCGACATTCCTTGGACGGGGGAGATCGATGGAGTGCCGCGCTTTGACCCGCCCAGGCCGGGCAGTAAAAACCACAACCTCGTCAGAGAGCGCAATGGCCTCCTCGAGATCGTGTGTCACGAAGACAATGGTCGACTTCAGCCCTGACCAAAGATGCAACAGCTCGTTCTCCATTCTGTCCCTGGTGTGGACATCCAGGGCCGTGAAGGGCTCATCCATCAAGATAATGGAGGGTTCGTAGACCAGGGTCTGGGCCAGGGCCACACGCTTCCGCATCCCCCCCGAGAGCTGGTAGGGATAGTGGTCCTCAAAGCCAGTTAGGCCAACGCGCTTGATCCAGCTCATCACGCGGTCATGGATCTCTTCACGAGGGAAACGACGGAACAGGAGCGGAAGGGCGATGTTCTCATACACCGTCTTCCATGGCATCAAGGCATCCTTCTGGAAGATGAAACCAAGATCTTGGCAGACGTCCGTAACGGGAGAACCGTTGATGAAGACCTGCCCACTTGTAGGAAGCAGGAGACCGGCGATGATGGCCAGCAATGTGGACTTTCCGCAACCGCTTGGGCCGACAATGGAAACAAATCTCTCCCGGGCGATCTCCAGGGTTACATCCTCCAGAGCGATCACGGTTCTTCCGAGACCCTGGAAGCGGTGGGAAACTTGATGGAGCGCAATCGCGAGCCGATCCGAAGTAAGTCGCTCCCCCGTACCGATCATCTCGGCATTTTATTCCTCCAAGACGCTCGGACGTATGAAGGCATACCCCTCCATGAGCCTGCGGGCGGTTCGAGAGTAGGCCGCACGCTCTACCATCCACTCTTCGTCGCGCTCAACAACCCGGACCCGAAGGGGGAAGGTCCCGCTAGGATGGCCGATGACGAACTCCTCACCGGAACGTGAACGGCAGACCTCAAAGGGAACAGACCCAGGAATCGCGGCAGCGACGGCGGTGCACACAGCAGCTGTAGCGGCAAAGGTTTTGTGCATCACGGGAGGCCTGCCCCCGATGAGACGAGCAAGAAGGTGGATCTCTCCTGCATCTACCTCTTTTCCAGTGAATGCCCGGTAGGAACGGGGAGGGGCGACGGCGATGGGAATTGGGATCAACCCACCTCTGGGGAGGTCCAGCAAGCGTGCCACCTCTGTTTTGATGGCCACGATCGCTGCCGCATGGTCCGAGGTGAGGTCGTGGGGTCCTTCCGTCCCTTTTAACCCCACGGCCTCTGCGGGGAAGAAGACACAGAGGTTAGCGATATCCACGACGCTGACCGGGACCATGCGATCGAGGATCGGTACATGGATCCTCTCCGTGGGACGGCCCATAGGAAGGAGCCTCCCGGTGGAAGCACCCACACTCCCGGTATAGTCTAGGACGATCTCCGCACCCGTTCCGGGAACGCCATCAATGGCAAATTCCCCCTCCACCTGAGGAACACCATCTGCCACTGGCACCTCAGCCACGAGAACACTCCGTGTGTTGGTGTTGTGCATGCGCACGCGGGTGACTGGCTCGACGGCGCGGACCCACCCTTCCTCCAGGGCATAGACACCCACGGCAGCGGAGAGGTTCCCGCAATTGATGTCATAGTCGATGAAGGGCTCTGTGATGCTCACTTGCCCAAACGTATAGTCGAGGTCCGCATCTGGACGGGAGGGGGGACCGACAATGATCACCTTGCTTGTGAGGATGTCTGCACCCCCGAGGCCATCGATCTGACGCGGATCTGGGCTCCCGAACAGGGCCAGGATCACCCGGTCGCGCTTTACCGGGTCCGAGGGGAGATCGTTGGCCCGCAGGAAGAGGCCTTTGCTCGTCCCTCCCCGCATAATCACACACCGGATAGGGATCTGACGACCCATCTTCTCCCTCCTTCAGGGTACCGTGGTTCCTCTCGAGACAAGGGAAATAACCCCACGATTGCAAAAGGGCTCTCGCCTGAAGTTAAAAAGGTTTTACCGAGGCCAAAAACCCCTCACCTCGTGGCAATGATCACCGTGCAGGCTGCCCCTTCGATGCCGGCCGCCTTCCCTCCGCGGCAGTGGGCCAAGCCCACTTTCGCCCTTGCGATCTGGCGATCCCCTGCCTCTCCCCGGAGCTGCCGCACAAGCTCCACCACCTGCGCAACACCCGTCGCGCCTAACGGGTGCCCTTTCCCCAAGAGGCCACCACTTGGATTGATGGGCAGGCGCCCGTTGATATCCGCCTCCCCGCGGGCCACCCGCTTGGGGTACTCCCCCACAGGATAGAGGCCCAGGCCCTCCACCCGTAAGACCTCGGCGATGGAGAAGCAGTCGTGGACCTCGGCGAAGTCCACATCTTCAGGGCCAATCCCTGCCCGTTCATAGGCATCCTGGGCGGTGCGATGAGTCAGTTCCTCGAAGGCCATGGATGGAAGTCCCACCTCCACAGTTCCTGTGCGCAGCGCAGCCGCCGCGATCCTCACGGCGCGACGCGAGGAGAGCTTGGCGACGGCCCAGCCGCTGGCAAGGATCACCGCTGCAGCGCCGTCGCTCACCGGCGAGCAATCATATAGCCGCAGCGGGTCAGCGATGAGACGGGAGTTCAGGACTTCCTCCAAGGTAACGGGGTTCTGGAACTGTGCGTAGGGGTTCAGGCTGGCGTTGCGCTTGTTCTTTACTGCGATGAGCGCGAGTTCCTCGCGCGTCGTACCGAATTCCTCCATATGGCGCCTGGCTCGCATGGCATAGATCCCTGGCATGGTGAGGCCGACCGCTGCCTCCAAATCGTCCTCCCCAGGAGTCAGCGCGCCCCGGAACCGTGTGGTCAGGTGCTCCAGCCCAAACGCCAGAACAACGTCGTGCTCCCTGGCGCGAATGGCGAGATACCCCTCCCGGATTGCCGTGGCTCCGCTTGAACAGGCATTCTCCACGTTCGTGAGGGGGATACCGGCGAGACCGACCTGGGCAAGAACCTTCTGCCCTGTCACCATGCCTCCGAACACGTGGCCGCAGTAGGCTGCCTCGATACGCCGCGGGTCGATCTCCGCATCTTTGATCGCCTCTAAGACAGCCTCTGCGCCAAGGTCCACAGCAGTGCGGTCGGGATGCTTGCCGAATTTGGTCATCCCTACTCCAATTACATACACATCCTCCATAGGATCGCCTCCCGATCTACGTTACCCGGCCTTGTCCTTTTGTTTGTCACGTTTATCTTGGTTTTTAGCTCATTATAGAAACCACGACTCACGATTCACGACTCACGGACCCATGGGCCCACTGGACGAAACCGGTACCCGATGATCGCACGGCCCTCCTGGTCTCGTCCTACCTCTTCAAACACAACCTCCACGGGCATGCCAATGCGTACCGCTTCGGGGGAGCACTGGGTGAGCTGGGCCAGCACCCGCACTCCCTCTGGAAGGTCCACATAAACCAGGATGTAGGGAACCTGGAACTCCGGCGTGGATTGATAGATAGTGGTGTAGGTATACACTGTGCCTTGCTTGCTCAGAGGCAGGACCTCGATCTTCTGGGAAAGGCATTTCGCGCACACTCGCCGGCTTGGGAAGTACCAGGTCCGACAATGACGACATCGACCCCCAAGAAGCTCTCCCACGCCCTCCTCAAACCGGAAGAGCCCCTGGCGGAAAGGCACATATGCCTGAGAGGCAACGTTTGCGTCCGACATCTCTTTCTCCCCCTGTCTTTACTGTTGAACGCTGAGGATGGCCTGTTGCACGAACCTCTGGTCGACAAGCCGCTCGAAGCTCGGTTTGAAGTCCCGGCTGAGAAGTCCATCGTCCACCAGGGATCGGACCACCGTTTCCACAGCCTCCGGAAGCACCCTGCCGTCGGCGGAGAGCCCGCTCAAATTCGCCCGGATCACCTCCGGCGTCCACCCAAGCTCCTTGGGAAGAACGCCAGCGATGACCTCCGGCCGCAGGCGTTGTGCCCGCAACCACCGGAGGGTACGGACGAAAACATTCACGATTTCCTGTACCAGACGCGGCTCACGAACGATCACGTCCGCCCTGGTCAGGAGCCCGCTGCTAATGTAGGGGGCCCCATACAAGCGGACGGTTCCTTCCACCGTGCGCACGTCATAGAAGAGGCGCGCCGATCCTTCCGAAACTAAGGTCGTAACGAGAGGGTCTAGGTATACCATGGCATCCACTGCCCGCCGCTTCCAGGCAGCCAAGGCAGTGGATGGCCCGCCTACTGCGATGTACTGCGCCGCGTCGGGATTCGCCTTGAAATAGCGCAGGATGTGCCGCGCCTGCATATGAGTGGCAGAACCCAGGCTTGTCACTCCAATGCGCATTCCCTGGAGCTGGGTAGGTGTCTCGACGCGCACGTCAGGCTGCACGATCATCGCCATCGCCTGGGCGTTGAAGAAAGTGAGGAGGAACTTAAGATCCTTCCCTTTCTCCTGGGCCTTTACCACGTGTGTTAAGGTCACGGTGGCGAAGTCCACATCACCAGTAATCAGAGCCGTAGCCGCTTCTGTTCCCCCGCGGAAGTCTAGGAACCGTACTTGAATTCCTGTTCTCCTTGCGAGCTCCTGGAAGTACCTCAAGCCCTGGGCGACGTACACGGGGAGGTATCCCACCACAGCGGGCGGGCCGATGGCGATCTTCACCTCCTTCTTTGGAGCGGCAATGCCTGCTGGGACCGCGAGAAGCGCCAGTAAGAGGATGCTCCCGAACAGCACTGCCCGTGTCCTCCTCATACTTCTAGCCTCCTTTCGAGGCGAAAAGTATTTCACTCGCTCTAAGGCTACAGCTTCAAAAATTTTCCTTGACATTCACCGCAGGAGCTTACTCCTGACACCTCGCTCCTTTACTTTAGTAGCTACCTAAGCTCCGGCCGCCGCACACGTATAGGATCTGGCCCGTGATGTAGCTGGCCTCGTCGGAGGCGAAGAACAGCACTGCATGTGCAACATCGGCTGGCGTCCCGATCCGCCCCACGGGCACAGTCTGCAAAAGCTTCTCCTGGATCTCTTCCTTTAGGCTCCGAAAGAGCGGCGTGTCGATGAGCGCCGGTGCAATGCAGTTCACCGTGATCCCAAACTTGGCCAGCTCCAAGGCCAGGGTTCGGGTGAGGCTCACCACGCCGCCTTTGCTCGCAGCATAGTTCACCTGCCCAGGGTTCCCCAGCCACGCCCTTGAGGAGATGTTCACAATCCGCCCATACTTCTGCTCCATCATGTGGGGGACGGCCGCTTGGCAGCAGAGGAAATGGGACTTGAGATTCACCCGCAGGACATCATCCCAGTCCTCCTCCGACATTTTTACCATCCAGCGATCCCGGGCGATCCCCACGTTGTTCACCAGGATGTCCACCCGGCCGAATCTCTCGATTGTCCGCCGAATCAGCTCTTCGGCACCTGCTTTCCAGCTCACATCGGCCACAACAGCCATGGCCTCACTGTTCTCTGCTTGGATCCCTGCAGCCACAGATTCCGCCTTCTCGGCAACGATGTCGTTAACCACGACCTTGGCGCCCTCAGCCGCCAATCGCCTGGCAATACCCTCGCCAATTCCCTGACCTGCTCCAGTGACTACTGCCACACGTCCTTTCACTCCCACGATAAATCCCTCCCGCTGTACTAGATTGCCGCCCATTGCGGCTTATTGCGTCAAATCATCATAGAATCATCTATGAGGTATCGGCGCCACATACGCAATAAACGCGATAAACGCAACAAACGCGATAAACGTGGTCTGGTTATCTCCCTATAAAGTGCGGCTCCCGCTTTTCCAGGAACGCCTTGATCCCTTCCTTGCGATCCTCACTGTGCCGGAGGATAGCGTGACAGTTCTGCTCAAATGCTAGCCCCGTCTCCAGGTCCACGTCCTGGCTTAGGTTCACAGCCATCTTGATGTAGCGGATCGACAAGGGCGCTTTGTGCGCCATAGTCTGGGCTAGGGACTTCGCCTCCTCCAGGTAGCGATCCACGGGAGCGACTCTATTCACGAGCCCAATGCGATAGGCCTCCTGGGCGTCAATGCGCTCCCCCGTGAACATGAGTTCCTTGGCCTTGGCAGGGCCAACGAGCCGTGCCAGTCTTTGCGTCCCCCCTGCCCCGGGCATGCTCCCCACGTTTGCTTCGGGGAACCCAAACTTCGCTGCCTCCGAGGCAACCCGCAAATCACAGGCTAGGGCAAGCTCTAGCCCGCCTCCTAACGCATAGCCATGGATAGCGGCAATGAATGGCTTTCCGATGGTCTCGATACGGCGGAAGATGCGACGGACACGAATGGCCATGGGATCCTCGGCAACAGCCTCCTCATACTCCTGCATACGTGCCTTGAGATCAGCACCAACGCAGAAGGCTTTCTCGCCCGCCCCCGTAAGAATTACGGATCGCACCGTCCCATCTCCCTCCACCTTGTCGAGGTACGTGTCGAGAAGGTCAAGCATCTCCACCGTCAGGGCGTTGAGTGCCTCGGGACGGTTGAGGGTGATGACTCCCACCGCCTCCTCCTGGGAATAGAGGACTGGTTCTCCCATGGTTCACACCTCCACGTTTGTTCTCCAGATGTGGATCACCCCGTTCCGAGCAAGCTCCTCGATCTCCACGTCGCTGAACCCTGCCTCCCGGAGAATCTCCAAAGTGTGCTCCCCCGGCAGAGGAGGAGGTCGCCGGATCGTACCTGGGGTCTCTGTAAGCTTGATGGGGATCCCCACGCTGGCGGCCGTCCCCATCTCAGGATGGAACAACTCCACGATCATCTCGTTTGTCCTGACCTGAAGCTGGGAGACCAGTTGCGGATAGTCCAGGATGGGACCGCAGAGAATATCCGCGTCCTCCAGGATGCGCACCCACTCGTTCGTCGTCCGTTGGCGGAAAATGGGCGCAAGCGTCTCCTGGAGCGCCCCACGGTTCCGCACCCGCCCCTCGTTGTCCTGGAACCGTGGGTCGTTGGCGAGGTCGGGACATCCCAGCACCTCGCACAACTTCCGCCACCGCTCCGGAGAATAAGCCGCCACCATAATATACCCGTCCTTCGTGGGGAAAGCCTCGTTCGGGGCTGCATAGGGCGCGGCGCTTCCCATGCGCTTCGGAGGTTCCCCGGATGCGAGGTACATCGCGAGCGGAACGGTCTGAAATGCGAGGAGGGCATTGAGAAGGGCGAGGTCGACCTTCTGCCCCTTTTGGGTTCGCTCCCTTGCCAGGAGCGCGAGGAGGATCCCTATCGCAGCCAGGAACCCTCCCACCATGTCCGCAGCAGGAACTCCTACCTTGACAGGCGGCCCCTCCTCAGTCCCTGTCACGCTCATCAGCCCGCTCATCGCCTGGACGACCCCATCCACACCAGGTTTGTCCCGCCACGGTCCCTTCTGGCCGAACGCGGAGATCGCGCAGTAGACCAGCCTAGGGTTAATATCCAGTAACGTGCGATCGTCGATCCCCAGGCGGGCGGCCACTCCCGGGCGGAAGCTCTCCACGAACACGTCCGCGCCATGAACCAGGCGGTGGATCACCTCCCTCCCTCCTGGCCGTTTCAGGTCTACCACGATGCTGCGCTTGTTGCGGTTCATCCCCACATATGCAGCAGCAACGGCTTTGCCTGTCCCTCCCCTGAGACGAATAAACGGCGGCCCGAGACCTCTTCCCCAATCCCCTTCCGGGGGCTCGATCTTGATCACATCGGCGCCGAAGTCTCCCAGAAGCTGTGTGCACACAGGGCCAGCCGCTCCTTGGGTAAGGTCCAACACCCGGATGCCCTCCAGCACCTTCCCCATCAGGGACCCCTTCCCATCCTGCGTAGTCACGTGTTACCTTCTCACCCTGTCACTTTGTCACTTCATCACAGTCAACTCCCTCGCTTGGCCCGCGTCCATTCCGAGGTACGCCGCCTGGACTTCCGGAACGTTCAGGAGCTCGCGGCCAAGGCCCTGTGTGGTAATGCGGCCAGTCTCCATGACGTAAGCCACGTCGGCGACGCGCAGGGCCTGCCGGGCGTTCTGCTCCACCAGCAGGATGGTATACCCTTGGGCCCGCAGCTCCTCGACTACCCGGAAGAACTCCCGCACCAGGAGCGGAGCCAGCCCGAGCGAGGGCTCGTCCAGGAGCAAGAGCCTCGGGCGCGCCATCAACGCACGCCCAATGGCCACCATCTGTTGCTCGCCTCCAGACAGCGTCGCGGCCACCTGCCGCCGCCGCTCGCGCAGCCTGGGAAAGAGATCGTACACGCGCTCCAGATCCGCCTGGATAGCCCTCCATGGCTCCCTGCGCAAGCGCAGATAGGCTCCTAGCAAAAGATTGTCCTCCACTCGCATGGAGCCAAACAGCTGCCGACGCTCGGGTACATGGACGATGCCGCACTCCACAATGCGCTCGGGAGGCCAACCTGTGATGACCTGCCCGTCGAAGGCCACCCGGCCGGATGTAGGACAAAGGAGCCCGGAGATGGCGCGCAGCAACGTGGTCTTCCCTGCGCCATTGGCCCCGATCACGGCGGCGACGCTCCCCGGAGGAACCGAAAGCGTCACCCCGTGGAGGACCTGCAAGCGCCCGTACCCAGCCTGGAGTTCTTGCACCTCAAGCAACATCGTCAGCCTCCCCCAGGTACGCGGCGATCACCTGCGGGTCGCGCTGGACCTCTACTGGCGGCCCCTCCGCCAGCAGCATCCCGTGATCCAGCACAGCCACTTCATCAGCAAGCCCCATCATCATCTGCATGTCGTGCTCGACCAGGAAGACGGTCACCCCTTCGTCCCGTATCTTGCGGATCAACTGGCTGACGGCAGCCTTCTCGGTGGGGTTCAGCCCAGCTCCAGGTTCGTCGAGGAGCAAAAGCTGTGGGGAGGTAGCCAGCGCCCGCGCCAGCTCCACCATCCGTTGGAGTCCAAAGGGCAAGCTGTCCACAGGTGTATCCGCCCACGCCGCGAGACCCAGCTTGTCCAGGAGAGCGCAAGCCCTCTCGCGCAGCGCGGCCTCGGTCCCCTTGATCCTCCTCGTGCGCGCGGCAGCGGCGAGCACCCCGCTTAGGGTATAGCGGTGTAGCCCCACAAGCACGTGCTCGAGGACGGTCATCCCAGGGAAAATCTGCACGTTCTGGAAGGTGCGGGAGATGCCCAGGTGCGCGATGCGGTATGGTGGAAGGCCAACGATGGACTGGCCCCGGAAGCGGATATCTCCTGCAGTAGGCACTAAGGTTCCCGCAATGAGGTTAAAGAGCGTGGTCTTCCCAGCCCCGTTGGGCCCGATGAGCCCTTTGATCTGCCCTGGGTGGATACAAAGCGTCACCTCCGCCAGGGCAACGAGCCCGTCGAAGGACTTGCTGACCTCACGCACCTCGAGGAGTGCGTCCATCACCGCTCCCCCCACACTGGGCGCCTCCGGCGGCTACTGACGAGCCCGCCAGGCCAGAACATCATGATGAGCACAAGGAGCGCCCCGAAGATCACCGGCTCCATCTCGGCTGTCACCGCAGGAATAAGCCCCAGGACGTGGGTGCGCAACAGCTCCTGGATGAGCAGCACGGCCAGCACGCCTAAGGGAGCCCCCCAAATGCTGGCCATGCCGCCAATGGCGGACATGACTACGAGCTCGAGGGAGGGGACAAACCCAAAGGTGTCAGGCACCACCGCCGCCTGGAAGTGGGCATAGAGGCTCCCGGCCAGCGAGGCCAGGGATGCGCTCAACGCAAAAATCTGCGCCTTGAGCAGGGGAACCACGATCCCTACACTCTCCGCGGCTGCCTCGCTCCCGTGAATGGCCCGCAGTGCCCGCCCCACCGGGGAGTGGACGACGTTCAATCCCAAGACAATCGTGGCAAGCGCTACCGCCCACACCAGGAAGTAGTACCGAGACTCTGGCCATAGGGCAAATGCCCCAAGGTGGAGTCGGGGGATATCCACAATGCCGTCAAAACCTCCTGTGAGGTTGAGCTGGGGGATCCCCAAATTCTCCCGCAAGACGATGTACACCATGATGCCGAGGCCCAACGTAGCCATGGCCAAGTAGTGGCCCCGCAACCGCAGGATCACCCACCCGATGAGGAAGCTAAACACTCCTACCAGGACGGCTGCACCCCCCATCACAAACCAGGGCCACCACCACGCCCTGGCTACAGCAGGAGAGATCCCCAGCACCGCCGCCTTGACGGTGAGGATGGCGGAGAAGTAGGCGCCCATCCCGTAAAAGGCCGCCTGGCCCAAGGAGACCTGGCCAGCATAGCCCATCAAGAGGTTGAGGCCGACGAGGATGATGGTGAAGATGCCTGCACGGATCAATAGGTCAATGGTGAGGAGCCCGCCGCTGATGCGCGCGATCGACACCCCTCCTGGCCTTCTGAGCTCTAGCCATCCCAGGAGGAGCACCACACCCACCGCACCGGCGAACGCCCAAGTATCTGGGGACCCCTTTCGCATCAGGAACCCCCCTCCCCCTTTCCCGCCAGGATGCCCTGGGGCCAGAAGAGCAACGAGAGGATGAGCATGAGGAAGGCAAACAGGTCCTTGAACCCCGCGAGGGTGACGCCTCCCCACAGGCTCTCCAAAATACCCAGGGCAATGCCGCCCACGACGGCGCCGGGAAAGCTCACGAGCCCTCCCATGATGGCCGCCACAAATCCCTTCAAGCCCAGTTCCAGTCCCATGTCATAAGTGGGGCGGGTGGCCGGGCTCAGGACGATCCCGGCCACTGCCCCTAGCACGGCTGCCAATCCGAAGGCTAGCGTTGCCATCCGATCAACCCGGATCCCCATAAGCTGCGCTGCTATGCGGTTGACGGCGCAGGCCCGCATGGCCTTGCCCACCACAGTACGCTCAAAAAACAGCGCCAGAAGGACCAGCATCGCCACGGCAACCCCCCAGATCCAGAAGGTCTGGGCCTGGATGATAATGCTGCCCACCTCCACCAGACGGTCGACCATCTGGAGGGTGGTGAAGGCAGGAAGGACGTAGGGCCTCGGTCCCCAAGCGATGAGCGCAATCCCTTGGACGGAGATGTAAACCCCCACGGTGATGATGATCCGGGTGAGCGCGGAGGCCTTCCGCGCAGGGTGTAGGGTCAGCCGGTGGATGGCCATCCCCACAGCCGCCACAAAGAGCACCGCCCCGAGCGCGGAAACCACCAAGCGAAAGACAGGGCTCCCAGAAAGGCTCCCGAATAGGGTGATGGTGAGCATGGGCCCGAGCATGACGAAGGCACCCTGGGCGAAGTTGATGACACCGGTGACCCGGTACACCACCACGAACCCCAGGGCGACCAGGGCGTACACCGCCCCAATCTGCAATCCATCCACCAGGAGCTGGAGATAATCCGCCGCACCATAGCCAACCCGGTGCCCCATGCCCACGAGGAACAATCCCACAAGCACTATCACCGCCACCAGAGCTGCCTGTCGCCCAAAGCGCTGCAGGGACGCCCGGGTTGGCCTCAGTAGGATCCCCCGGTCGCCTGTTGTCGTCTGCAGTCCCTGCTCGGACATGGCCTACTTCCACTGCTCGCGCGGCAGGATGACGAACCTTCCTCCCCGGACGGTGACGATGACGAAGTCCTTGGGGTTGAACCCAAGGTGATCTTCAGGGCTCAGCGTCATCACCCCGTGAGTTCCCACGTAGTTCTTGATCTTGCCCTCCAGCGCCTCCCGCACAGCCTCGCGCACCCTGGCCAGGGGGAGACCGTCGGGCACTTCCCGTAGGGCCAGAAGAGCCCACTGAAGCGCATCATAGGCGTGCCCCGCGAAGGTGCTGATGGGATCCCCGCCCGTGATGCGCGTGTACTCTTGGATCAACTCCAGGTTGACGCGACGCACAGGGTCCGTGGCGGGGAGCTGGTCTGCGACCAAGATCTTGCCGCAGGGCATCACCGTCCCCTCTGCGGCCGCCCCCGCTGTGCGGATCAGATCAGGGCTGCACGCACCGTGCCCGTGCACGATTTTCCGCAGGCCCACCCTCCCGGCAACGGCCACGTTGATGACAGCAGCGGCAGGCGGGATAGACCCAATTACCACCGCCTTGCACCCGCTCGCCCGCACCCGCGTGACCTGCGGAAACTCAGTGGCGAACCGGTCGAAGGAGTCGCCATACAAGATGCGGATCCCTACCTTGCCGAACTCCACCTTTGCGCTCTCGAAGGTGTCCTTCCCGTAGGCGGTATTTTCATAAAGGTGGCAGACCCCGGTGATGCCTATGGCCTTCAGGTACTCGGCCTGCTTGGCTGCAGAGTGCAAATTCTCGGGCACAGGCTTGAAGATCCACGGCCGCATGCGCTTGGTCTCGGGGTCCTCGATAATGGCGCGCGCCGAGGCCATGGAGATCATCGGAGTGCGCAGCTCGGTGGCGATGGGCACCATGGCGAGGCTCGGGCCACTGAGGGTGCCGGCCACGAGCACGTGGACCTGCTCCTGCTCGATGAGCCGCCGGGCCAAGCTGGCTGCGGTATCGGCACGGCTCTGGTCGTCGTTGATGAGGATCTGCACCTCGTGGCGTACACCGTCGGTGCCCACGATTCCGCCCTCGCGGTTGAGGCGCTCCTGCATCAAGCGCGCCACATCACGCTCCGGTTTCCCCAAGCTCGCCCCAGGACCGGTGATCGAGGCGATGAACCCGATCTTGTAGGGAGTACCCACTCGGGCAGGCCCCGCCCACAGCGGGACTGTCACAAGCAGCGTCGCCGCCAGGATCGCAGCTTTGATGCCTCGCGTACGCATTCATCCACCCCCCTCTGGATTTGATCGAAATAACGTGTTAAGGAGTCAGAAGTAACCGCGATCACGTGCTTGCTCCTCTGCCCCTCAGTTCCTTTCCGAGCTTCCACTCTTCATCAGAGCCGTCTCCCGGGGAAGGGTCTGGAGGATCCCCCGTAGGGCAAACTCTGAGAATTGTCGAGCGATCTCTTCCCCAGTGTATCCCCCGTTAGGCCGGTACCAGCGAGCAACCCAGTTGCACATCCCTAGCACAGCGAACCCTATGAGCTTCACATCTGCGGGGCGGAACTCCCCCACCCGGATCCCCTCCGCGATGATCTCCCGGAAGAACCCTTCGTAGCGGTCCCGCTTGACGATATACGCTCGCATCCGGTCTGGACTAAGCGCTTTCCCCTCCTCAATGAAGCAAGCGACATTGTCCAGGTCCTCAATGAGGTGGGTCACATGGTTCTCCACGGCCAAGCGGAGGCGTTCTGACGGAGGGAGGTCGCTTCTGGCGATCTTCTCCAACCTACCGATTGCTTTGTCCACGGTGTGTTGGAGGATCTCAAAGAGAAGGGCTTGTTTCCCCCGGATATGATGATAGAGACTGCTCTTGTTGATCCCCACAATCTCGGCGATCTCCCGCATGCTTGTGCCCTTGAACCCCTTTTTCCGAAAGAGGAACGCCGCAGCCCGCAGGATCCTCTCTCGCGTGTTCCCCTCGTGCAGCCCTTGGCCCTCCATTCCCTGGTGGTCCGACATCATGCCCTCACTCCCTCGCGGCCCTCGCAAAATCTCTCAGCGAGATGTTGCTGAGGACCCGTGATTCCTGAGATGGACCGGTAAAGGTCAAAAGACTTTCGCCGGGGTGCTTTCCCGCACGCCCCGTGCGAGCTCAAACCCAATCCGGAGCGCCCGGAGATTGTGCTGGAGCGCTCCAGGACGTATTCGTGATGCAATCGCTTCCTCCAGCGCCTCCTCGCCCACCACCCCTGTCAAGGCGGAGATCGCCCCGAGTGCCACTACGTTGGCCGGGACCGATGTCCCCAGGGTCCTCCGCGCCACCTCCACAATGGGGAGAACGTAGACGGCAGACTCTCCATGAGGGACCGAAGGGACACTGGATCCATCCACGATGAGCATCCCCGAAGGCCTGAGATCCTTCCAGAACTGCGTACAGGCTTCCTGCGTGAGCGCCAGGAGAAGGTCTACATTTCTGGCCACGGGGTATTCGATTGCTTCCTGGGAGATGATCACGTCCGCCCGGCTCGCCCCTCCCCGCGATTCAGGCCCGTAGGCATGAAAACAGGCCGCCTTCTTCCCCTCCAACAACGCGGCCTCCCCCAGGATCATGCTAGCGAGCACAATCCCCTGTCCTCCCGCGCCAGCGAGACGGATCTCCATCCTCATACCATCTCCCTCCCGGCGACCATCTGCCAGCATACCTGGGAGAATTCCGGCCTCTCCTCCTCATGCAAGATGCCCAAGCGGTACGGTAGGTTCCACGCTCTTACCTCTGGACGGTCACGGACCACGAAGCGTTTGGTCGCCAGGATCTCCATGATATCCATAGTACGGCGCTTCTGGCTCATGAGCATCTCTGGCCCCTTTCCCAGCTGGTTGTACCGCCCGTAGTACTCCGGGCAATCGGTGATGACCTCGATGAAGCTAAACCCCCGATGCACAAGCCCCCGGGCGATCATCTCCTCGAGGGCGAGTGGTTCGTAGGCAAGTCCCCTCGCCACGAACGTCGCTCCAGCTCCCATCATGAGCTTGCAGCTATCGAAGGGAGGCTCGATATTCCCGTAAGGCGCGGTCGAGGCAACCCCTTCCTGGGGAGTCGTGGGGGCAAGCTGCCCTCCGGTCATCCCATAGACCGCGTTGTTGAACAGGATGCAGGTGAGATCGATATTCCGCCTGGCTGCATGGATGAGGTGGTTCCCTCCGATCCCCAGGCCATCTCCATCTCCCGTGAGCACAACCACTGTCAGTTCCGGTCGGGCGAGCTTCAAGCCTGTGGCAAAGGCGAGCGCACGACCGTGGGTGGTGTGGAGGGTGCACACGTCGACGTATCCTACGAGCCGGCTGCTGCAGCCGATTCCGGCCACAAGGGCAATCTGGTCGGGGTTCAGGCGCAGGCGGTGGAACGCTCGCAGCAACGCCCCCAGGACAATCCCATGCCCACACCCAGGGCAGAGGATGTGGGGCATGCGTGCGGGGCGAAGGTATGTGCGTACATCGGGGATCATCCTAGTTCCCCTCCTTGAGCCTGCCACCCTTGGACTTCCCCGAGGGGGATGGATGGGCACAGAGTGTGGAAACGGCATCCAGGATAGTCTCTGGGGAGATGGGCCTCCCATCAACCTGGAAGCATCCCACAACTTCCGCCCTACCCCCTGCTGCTCGCTCTACTTCGTAGACCATCTGCCCCAGGTTCATCTCCGCAACGACGATTGCCCGCACGGTCCGGGCGACTTCCCGGACGGCGTCCTCCGGAAAGGGCCACAGGACACTGGACCGTAGCAGTCCCACACGCATCCCCCTCGCCCGAGCCTCCTGCACCGCCTCACGTGCGGCCCGGGCCACGATCCCGTACGCGAAGACAGCGACCTCGGCGTCCTCCAGGAGGAACGGCTCGACCGAGACGATCTCGTGGAGGTTCCTGGAGATCTTCTCGTGGAGGCGCCGCAGAAGGGAGGAGACCTTCGCCGGGTCCTGGGTGGGGAAGCCGGACTCGTCGTGGATGAGACCTGTGATATGATACCTCACTCCGCTCCCGAAGCTCACAAGAGGAGGCACCCCGTCTTCGTCTGCTGCATAGGGAAGGTAGTCTTTAGGAAGATCCACTGGGTTCGCTCTCCGAACAGGCCCCATCCCCTCCAAGGAGGGAAGCTCCATTGGCTCCATCATGTGTCCTACAACCTCATCATAGAGGAGGATGACCGGCGTCCTGAATCGCTCGGAGAGCTGGAAGGCGCGGATAGTAAGATCGTAGACCTCCCGCACCGAGGCAGGGGCCAGCACGATGCTAGGACGATCGCCGTGGGTCCCCCAGCGCGCCTGATAGACATCCCCTTGGGAAGGGGCTGTGGGAAGGCCCGTGCTCGGGCCCAGACGCATGACATCAACCACCACGCATGGGATCTCCGCAAGTGCGGCGAACCCCAGGTGCTCCTGCATCAAGGAGAACCCTGGTCCGCTCGTTGCGGTCATCGCCAGCAACCCGCCAATGGAGGCCCCAATGCACGCGGCGAGGCTTGCAATCTCGTCCTCCATCTGCACGAACACCCCTCCCACCTTGGGAAGGAGAGCCGCCATCTCCTCGGCGATCTCCGAGGAAGGGGTGATAGGGTAGCCTGCATAGAACCGGCATCCCGCAGCAATGGCCGCGCGCGCACACGCTACATTTCCACGGACAAGTCTCACCCTACCCACGGATAGAGGCCTCCTCCACCTGCTCCTCGTGCACGGCAATGGCGAAGTCCGGGCAGAGGAGCTGGCAAATCTGGCAGCCCGTACACCTCCCTGGATCCCCCACCTTCGCCCTCTCCCGGCTGTCCAGGCGGAGGCATTCTTCTGGGCATAGGCGCACGCAGATCCCGCACCCCTTGCACCACGCCTCGACGATCTCCACGCGGAAGCGGCGGGGCACCCCGTAGGTAGGAGGGAGGTCTACAGGGATCCCGCCAGCTGTGAAGCGCTCAGCATGTACGCTGCGCCCAAGCCTAAACGCTTGGAGGTTAATGTCCACAGTGTGCGGCGGCACGACTGCAGAGAGGGCCTCCTCCCATTCCTCTTGGGAGAACTCCAGGAGGTTAGAAAGGATGCCCAGGAGGATGGTATTGGCCACCTTCCTGTTTCCCAGCTCCTCGGCGAGTTGCCCGGCGTTACACGCGCACACCTCAACTTGGAGAGCGCGCACTTGATCCACATCCATAGGTGGATACGCCGATTTCCAGGTCATACGGTCCCTGAGAGCAATGGGAGGAATAGATCGGACCATGTCCACCACAAGGACTCCTCCGGGGCGCAGGTAAGGAAGCCAGCGAAGTGCCTCTGACCACTCCAGGGCCAAGAGGGCATCTGCACGCCCTCGCTCAATCAACGGGCTGTGGACGTTGGGGCCGTACCTGAGGTGGCTATAGACTACGCCGCCACGCTGGGCCATGCCATGTACCTCGCTCTTCTTCACGTCGTAGCCATGGCGCAGGCAGACCGCAGCCACGATGTCACTGGCCAGCACGACCCCCTGTCCTCCAACCCCAACGATGAGGAGGTTCCGCACCTCACCCACGGCTTTGCCCTGCCTTTTCCCCTGGGACGGCCCGGGGGGATGGGAACAACTGGATCGCGTCCGTGGGGCAGATTTGTGCACACACCGTGCATCCCGTGCACGTCGCCGGATCAATAACTACCTTGGGGCGTCCTTCGTAGGTCTCTACGGACCAGCTGATGGAAGGACACCCAAGGTTCATGCAGAGCTGGCAGGCGATGCACTTCTGCGGGACCACTATGAAGGGATTGTCCCGGATCTTCACAGGGGCCTCCACGCACGGGCGGTTGGTGATGACAACCGCCACCCCCTGGTGGTGAATCGCCTCCTCGATGGCCACAAACGTAGCAGCGATATCATAAGGGTCCACCACGTGCACGTGCTCCACACCCGCTGCCCGGCAGAGAGCGACCAAATCCAGGGCCTTCGTTTGTCCCCCGCGGATCGTAAGACCTGTTCCGGGGTGGGGCTGACCACCGGTCATAGCGGTGGTACCGTTGTTCAGGATAAGAACAGTGATGTCTGCTTGTTTGTAAACAGCGTCAACAAGTGCCGGGATGCCTGCGTGGATGAAGGTGGAGTCGCCAATCGCCGCGACGACAGGCCCTGGTGCAGAGCCTGCCTTGGCCAGCCCCACAGCCATCCCGATGCTCGACCCCATGGCTACACAGGTGTCCATGGCCTGGAGGGGCTCTAAGGCAGCGAGGGTGTAACAGCCGATATCGCCGCATACCACAGCTCCCAGCCGGCGCAGGGCCAGGAAGGGAACGATGTGAGGACACCCTGGGCAGAGCACAGGCGGGCGGGGAGTCGTGGGCACCTCGCTCATCGCCCTTGATTCTGCAGGAAGGAGGACACCCACGCGGACGAACCCTTCTCGCACCAGGTCCGGGCTCAGCTCCCCCTGGCGGGGGAAGAAAGCCTTCCCCTCAACCGCCAGTCCTTCAGCCTTGAGCATCTCCTCCAGGAAAGGCTCAAGCTCTTCCACCACGAACAGGCGCTCAACTTCCCGCGCAAAGGCCCGGATCTGCTCCAGGGGCAGCGGGTAGGTCATCCCCAGCTTCAGGACGCTTGCCTCAGGGAGGACCTCCCGGACGTAGTGGTAGCAAACTCCGCTCGTGATCACTCCCACCGCCCGATCTCTGAGTTCCCAACGTAGGAACTCCGGCGATGCCGCGAATTCCTGTAATCGGGAGAGGCGCGACAGGACCACAGGGTGCCTCTTTTGTGCATAGGCCGGGAGCATCACGTACTTTCTAGGGTCCCGCACGTACCCCATGGAAGCCGGTTCTTGACGTGGGCCGAGCTCTACCAACCCGCGGGTGTGGGCGATGCGGGTCGTTATGCGCAGCAATACCGGGACATCAAATCTTTCGCTCACCTCGAAGGCCAAGCGAGTGAACTCCTTCGCCTCAGAACTGTCGCTAGGCTCGAGCAACGGAACTGCAGCGAATTTGGCGTAGTACCTGTTGTCCTGCTCGTTCTGGGAGCTATGCATCCCTGGGTCGTCGGCGCTCACCACGACCAAGCCGCCACCAACCCCGGTGTAACTAGCGGTCATGAAGGTATCCGCGGCTACATTGAGGCCCACGTGCTTCATAGTGCAGAGAGCCCGGACACCCCCTAGGCTTGCACCGAGGGCGACATCCATGGCCACCTTCTCGTTCGTGGACCACTCGACGTAGACATCCTCCGTCCTGGCCAGGGCCTCCAAGATCTCCGTGCTCGGCGTCCCTGGATAGCCCGTTGCCACTTTCACGCCTGCCTCATACGCTCCCCGGGCGATGGCCTCGTTGCCTGTGAGGAGGAGCCTCTCTCGCTGCGTCAAGACGTGCTGTCGCATCTCTACACGGCTCTCCGTTCGACCGCCGGGAGCAGGAGCGCCTCGATCTCCTCATCCCGGAGCACCCGATTCGACTCCTTCGCTGCGTTCAGGATCCGGTCCACAAGCTCTGGAGTGGCCTCGTACCCCCTCCGCTGGAGCCAGAAGATCACGTTGGCCTGTCCGCTCATTGGCCCGATGGTGATTACTTGCTCCCGGCCGACCTCTTCGGCAGGAACCCCGCTGTAGACCCGATTTGCAAGCCAGTGATCCCCCTTTCGGAACGCTTTGAGGATCGCCGCCGCATGCACCCCTGTGCTCGTCTCGAAGGCATCCTTGCCTACCACTGGGTAGTTGCAGGGGATGGGGATCCCTGTTGCCTCCGAGACGAGGGCGCAGTAGTCAGGGAGACGGCGGAGGTCGCGATCGATCCACCCCAGGAGCTTCAGGTTCACGAGCAGAAGGTCCATGGGAGTGTTCCCCACGCGCTCCCCAATCCCAAGCGCGCACCCGTGCACCCTATTGGCCCCAGCTTCCAGTGCAGCAATAGAGTTGACGAGGTCCAGCCCCCGGTCCCGATGGCCATGCCAATCTATTTTGACATCCTCTCCCACAACGCGGCGGATGAACCGGACGAGGCGCTTCACCCCCCACGGGGTAGCGTGCCCGACGGTGTCGGCGAGGCACACGCGCTTCGCCCCGCAGTCAATGGCTGTCTTGTACAGGGCCTTGAGGTGATCCGGTCTGGCGCGGGTCGTGTCTTCTGTGACATACATCACTTCAAGGCCCAGCCTGCGGGCAAGGGTCACGGCCGATTCTGTTGTGCGAAGGAGGAAGTCCAGGTCCCACCCTTCGGCGTACTGGCGGATAGGGCTGCTCCCCAAGAAAAGGGCTGCCTCAATGGCAACCCCTGATCGCTGCTGTGCTTCCGCAATGGCCACGATATCCGGCTCCGCTGTCCTCCCCGCGCAGTTGGGGGAGATGCGCAGCTTGCTGTCGGCGATCTCCCTGGCTAGGGCGGCGGTGTCCTCCAGGGCACGCGGGCTGCTCCCAGGATAGCCGATGTTGGCCGCGTCGATGCCCAGCTCGTTCATGAGGTGGAGAATCTCCTTCTTCACCTCTACAGGGGGGTGGAGCACAGAGGGACTCTGCAATCCGTCTCGGAGGGTCTCGTCGTCAAGCTCCACAGGGTACCTGGGCTTTCCGGGTGTTCCGGGCCCAATGTTCCAGTCGTAGATCCATTCTCTCCCGCCTGCGATCTCCATGCTTGACCCCTTCACCTCCATGCGGATCCAGCAGATCCTACAGGTTGCGGCGATCCACCACACGCACCGCTTTCCCTTCGCTTCTCGGGATCTGCTTGGGAGGAACCACGGTGACCTTTGCCGAGATCCCAAGCTCCTCCCGGATCCGCCTTGCGACCCTCTCCTCCAACGCTGGGATCTCCGCCCGCTGGTAAACCCCGTCCTTGGCCTCCACCCGGACCTCCAGGACGTCCAGGGCCCGTTCCCGGTCGACGACGAGCTGGTAGTGCGGTTCCAGCTCAGGGCACCTCATCAACACCGCCTCCACATCCGAGGGAAAGATGTTCACCCCGCGGATAATAAGCATGTCGTCCACCCTCCCGCTGACGCGGGCCATGCGCACGAGCGTGCGGCCGCACCGGCAGGGCTCGTGGTAGAGGGCGGTGATATCCCCGGTGCGGTAGCGAATCACCGGCGTCGCCTCCCTGGTCAGGGTGGTGAAAACGAGCTCGCCCTTCTCCCCATCCGGGAGCGGCTCCATGGTCACCGGATCAATGACCTCCGGGAGGAAGTGGTCCTCGTTGATGTGAAGGCCGTTCTTGGCCTCCTGGCACTCACAGGAGACCCCTGGCCCGATGACCTCGCTCAACCCATAGATGTCCACGGCGCTCAAACCCAAGCGCTCCTCGATTTGCCTGCGCATCCCCTCGGTCCAGGGTTCGGCGCCGAAGATGCCGCAGCGGAGTCCTTTAGGCTCTTTGCCGGTCTCCTCCATGACCTCGGCTAGGTGAAGGGCATAAGATGGCGTGCAGCAGAGGACTGTACACCCGAGCTCGGTCATGAGCTTGATCTGTCTCGCTGTATTCCCGGACGAAATGGGGAGGACCGTGGCACCTAGTTTCAGGGCCCCATAGTGGAACCCCAGACCGCCTGTGAAGAGCCCGTAGCCATAGGCGTTATGGATGAGGTCCCCCTTCTGGACGCCGCCGCAGGCGAGAACCCGTGCCATGACCTCCCCCCATAGGTCTAGGTCAGCGTGGGTGTACCCTACCATGGTGGGGGCCCCCGTCGTCCCTGAGGAACAGTGCAGCTCCAAGGTTTTCTCCACGGGTACGGTGAACAGGCCGAAGGGATAGAGTGACCGGAGTTCGGACTTAGTCAGGAAGGGGAACCGCCGGAGGTCGTCCAGGCTCTTCACCTGCTCTGGACGGATCCCGTTCCGGTCAAACAAATCCTTATAAAACGGCGACGTGTTGTATACCCGGTCTACCAGCTTCTTCAGACGCTCGACCTGGAGGCGCTCCATCTCCTTCCGAGGCATCGCCTCATACTCTGGGTTCCACAACAACCTCACCACCCCCCATGACACCTATGTTGTTCCAGAAAGTTGCTGACCGCGGGCCTTCAGCAAAGGAAGGATTCCTCCCGCTGCGAGTACCTCGAGCATCGCTGGAGGGAGCTTCCTTCCCCACAGGGCCTGCCCCGTCCGAAGATTCCGGACGAGCGCACCCGCAATCTCCACCTCCGCTGGATCCCCCTCCTCAAAAGCCTCTACGACCCCTGGGCACGGGAGGACCGGTAGCCCGATAGCGATCGCGTTACGGAAGAAGAGGCGGCTAAATGACTCTGCCACCACGCACCCCACACCCAGCGCCTTCAGCCCCTCGGGAGCCGTCTCCCTGCTGCTCCCACACCCGAAGTTGCGTCCGGCCACGACAATATCCCCGGGCCTGACCTCTTCCGGGAAACGAGGATTCACACTCTCCAAGACGTGCCGCTTGCGCTCCTCCAACGGCGCAACAGCGTACGCGCCGGGGGCGAGGAGATCAGTGCTGATGTCGTCCCCGAACTTCCATACACGGCCCTGGACGATCCGTGGCAGAGTACCTTCAACTGCGTGCATAGGCCACGCCCACCCTTCGTGGGTCTGTGATCCTCCCATACAGGGCGCTGGAGGCAACGGTCGCCGGAGAAGCTAAGTAGATCTCTGCCCGCGGGCTACCCATACGTCCCTGAAAGTTCCGATTGTGCGTCCCAATGCACCGCTCGCCCTCTCCCAGCAGCCCAAGGTGGCCTCCAAAGCACGGACCACACCCCGGGGAAAGGATCGTTGCTCCTGCCTCTGCGAGGATCTGGAGAATCCCTCTCCGCAAGGACTCCTCGTAGATCGCCCTGGAGGCAGGAGCGACGAGGAGGCGCGTTTCTGGATGCACACGACGGCCAGAGAGGTAACGAGCCGCCACCTCCAGGTCCTCCAGCCTGCCGTTGGTGCAAGAACCAATGAACGCCTGGTCGATGGGAATCCCTTCCACCTCCCGGACAGGCCGCACATTGTCAACTCGGTGAGGGAGAGCCACTAAGGGTTCAAGGCGCTCTAGTTCAAGGACGACCACCTCTGCATAACTCGCATCCACATCGGGGGCGATGGGCCCATCCCATCTGGTCCTTCGCAGGTATCTCGCGGTCACCTCATCCGCCGGGAAGAAGCAGAACTTTGCCCCCATCTCCACCGCCATGTTTGCAATCGTGAGGCGACCAGACATATCTAGGGAAGGGATCGCTGGCCCCGTGAACTCAAGTGCCCGATACTGGGCGAAGTCCGAACCCAGACGCCCAAGGAGAGAGAGAACCACGTCCTTCCAGCAAACTCCATCAGAGAGGGACCCGGAAACTTCACAGCGTATGGTCTGGGGCACCTGGAACCAGAGGGTACCCGTCGCCAGGACGTAGGCCATCTCCGAAGTACCGATCCCAGTCCCCGCGACGGCAAGGGCCCCGTAGGTTGTGGTATGAGAATCTGTAGCTACGACGAGCATCCCCGGCTGAACATGTCCTTTCTCCACCATGAGCTGGTGGCAGATTCCGCTTCCCACATCGTAGAAGTGGGCGATGCTAAACCGGCGAATGCCCTCCCGGATGCGTCGATGGATGTCTGCGACGGCCGCCGAGGGCGCGGGAGAGAAATGGTCAATGACCACGGCAACGCGGCCAGGATCCCAGAGACGGTCAATCCCGGTGGATTCCAGGAGGTCGAAAAGGGTGGCTGCGAAGATGTCGTGGATCATGCAAAAGTCGACCCTTGCGGTCACGAACTCTCCCGCGGATACTTCCCTCCGCTCCGCCGCCCGTGCAAGGATCTTCTCAGCAAGGGTCATGCCCATAGAGTGCACCGAGCCGCATCAGGCGGGAGCTTGGAGGGATCGGAGGCAACCTTTGTTTCAAAGTGAGGGGCGATGAAAATAGGGTACGCGCGGCGACTACTACCCGCCCGACCGTTTGGTCGGTTCCATTTTCCCATGAAACCTTGCGGGTGAGCAATCACCCACTCATCCTAATTTCCTAGTACAAAAGGACTATTTTAAGGGCGCGGGTCCTGATCTGCATCCTCATGCAAGACATGCTTGGCCACGATGAGGGTCTGGATCTCGGAGGTGCCCTCATAGATCCGAAGCGCCCGTACCTCCCGGTATAACCGCTCCACGGGGTTCCCCCATACCACACCCAGGGCCCCCAGTAGCTGCACAGCTCGGTCCACCACCCGTTGCGCTGCCTCGGTGGCAAACCATTTCGCCATAGACGCCTCGCAAGTACCGCGGGAACCTTGCACATCCTGCACCCAGGCGGCGCGGTATACCAGGAGGGCACTTGCATCCACTTCCAGGGCCATCTCAGCGATCTTCTGACGCACCAACTGGAACCTGGCAAGGGGTTTCCCGAAGGCCACGCGCCTTTGCACGTGACGTAGCGCTTCTTTCAGCGCCCGGTGCGCGAATCCGAGAGCAGCTGCTCCAACAGTCGTCCGGAAGATGTCCAGGGTCGCCAGGGCGATTTCATAGCCTTGCCCTTCCTGCCCCAGACGTTGGTCCTCTGCCACCCGGCAATCCTCCAGAACCAGCGTCCCCAGAGGGTGTGGTGCGGAGACTCGGATTTGCTCAGAGACGCGCAGGCCGGGTGTATCCGCATCTAGCACGAAGGCGCTCAGGTCATGTCTTCCCTCGCCTGTGCGCGCGAATATCACATAGAAGTTCGCTAAGCCTGCATTCGAGATCCACGTTTTTGTCCCGTTCAGGATGTACACATCCCCTTTTCGGCGGGCTGTTGTCCGGATGGCACCTATATCCGATCCTGCCTCTGGTTCAGAGAGGGCAAACGCAGCAACCCGCTGGCCCGTAGCTACCCCCGGCAGGTACCTCTGGCGAAGCTCACGGGATCCGAAAAAGCTGATGGGTGCGCTTCCAAGCCCTTGCATGGCGAATGCGAAATCCGCAAGGCCTGACCGCTGTGCGAGGGTCTCCCGCGCGAGGCAAAGGCTACGCACGTCCAAGCTTTCATGTACCCCTCCCCACTCCTTTGGCACGCAGTAGCGAAGCCACCCTGCCTTCCCCAGTTGATGGATCCAGCGACACGCTGCCTCCCTAGGATCATCTTCCTCCGATCCCTCGATCTCCTCCGCGACGAGCGGTAACCACTCCTCTAACGCTTTAGCCAACTGTCTGTGGGATTGCTCGAAGAAAGGCCAAGCGAGGTGGCAAGTTTCCATGGGCAATGCCTCAATCCCCTCGGAAGGAAGGCCTGCGCTTCTCTACGAAGGCCTGGTAGCCGCGTGCGAAGTCCTGTGTCTGCATGCAGATGGCCTGCGCCTGTGCTTCGCATCTGATCGCTTCGTCCAGGGACATATCCCACTCCATATGGAGCATGCGCTTGGTCATCGCCTGGGCGAAGGTGGGTCCCTCGGCAAGCTCGCGGGCCAGGGTATAGGTCTCCTCCAGCAACCGCTCCGGGTCGCACAACCGGTTGAAGAAGCCCCACCGCTCAGCTTCCTCACCAGTTATCTCACGTCCCGTATACAGCAGCTCGGTCGCGCGGCCCAACCCGATAATCCGCGGGAGCAATGCGCAAGCCCCCATGTCGCATCCTGCAAGCCCCACCCGGTTAAACAGAAAGGCCACACGGCAACGGGGAGTGCCGATGCGCAGGTCTGCTGCGGACGCGATCATGGCTCCTGCCCCCACGCACACGCCATCCACCGCAGCGATAATCGGTTGTGGGCAGTGGCGCATCGCAATTACGAGATCACCTGTCATGCGTGTGAACTCCAACTTTCCCGGCATATCCAGATCGAGAAGTGGGCGGATGATCTCATACACGTCCCCTCCTGAGCAGAAGTTCCCCCCTGCTCCTGTGATAACCACCACCTTCACGTCCTCTACGCGTTCCATCATGCGGAAGGTGTCCCTAAGTTCCGAATAGGTCTCGAAGGTCAAGGCATTCTTGCGCTCCGGCCTGTTGAGAGTGATTGTTGCAACACCGTCATCGACCTCCCACCGGAAGTGGCGTGGCTGGATCTCCTTCCCTCGCATAGAAAACCTCCCTGAAGGTCACTCTTAGCATTGCCCGCGGAGATGCTCAGGATCCTAGGGCACTGCGGAACCTCTCCCTTGCATGCTCCCTGCCTTTCTCCCGCTCTACTAGCACCCGACGCAGAATCTTGCCCACAGCAGATTTAGGCAACTCCTCCACAAACTCTACCTCGCGGACCTTCTTGTACGGTGCTATCCGCTCTTCCACAAAGCGCATGAGCTCCTCCGCAGTAACAGGGGCTCGCCGCACCACGAAGGCCTTGGGCACCTGACCGAACTCGGGGTGTTCCTTGGGGATCACACACGCCTCCCGGACCGCAGGATGTTCGCGCAAAACCTCCTCCAGCTCCGCAGGAGGAATGGAATAGCCCTTGTACTTGATTATCTCCTTGCACCGATCCACCCACCACATGTACCCCTCGTGGTCAAAGCGCACAAGGTCGCCTGTGCGGAACCACCCTTCTCGGAAGGCTTCCTGGTTCGTTTCCGTATCCTGCCAGTAGCCCGCGGTTACCATGTCGCCCCGCAAGAGGAGCTCCCCTACTTGGCCGGGGCCTAGATCCTCTCCTGTCTCAGGATCCACCACGCGCTCCTCCAGGTTCGGGATGGGTGGTCCGACAGATCTCGGCTTCAACGGGAAAGGCGGGATCATGATGTTCATGGGCCCTGCGCACTCGGTCATCCCGATGTGCTCGGTAACAGGACATCCAAAGACGCGCTCCGCACGCCGGCTCAACTCCACATCGAGAGGGAGCGCCGCAGTGTTCACAAACCGGAGGCCACGGTAGTGGAAGCCCTGCGCCTCAGCAGCCTCCACCAGATCCTTCAGGGCCGGGGGGACCCCGAACAGCTCGCGCGCCTGGTGATCTTCAACAAGACGCAGAACCTCCCCCGGGTCGAAATGCGGAGTCAGGATCTGCCGTGCACCTAGGCAGATGCCTGCGTTTAGGAACGTAAGGAGCCCTGCGCAATGGGAGAAAGGGAGGTAATGCACGTAAACTGATTGATCGGTGATAAAACCCATTGCATTGCTGGCCAGAAGGTCTGCCACCACGTTGCGATGGGTGAGCATGATGCCCTTTGGCCATCCTGTGGTGCCACTAGAGTATAGGATGCATGCTAGGTCGCGATCTGGATCGATGCAAACTGGCTCCGGCTCTAGGGATGGTGGAGTCAGGTTCGAAACCTCTTCCATTTCCAGCACATGTCGAACAAAGGGAAGCCCAGCCACCAGCTCCCGAAGCTGCGCGCGCCTCTGAGGAGAGGCGACCACCGCAGCAGCTTGCGTGTTCTCGATGGCCCGGATCACCTCCGTGGCCTTAAGCAGAGGGTTCAAGGGTACCACAATACCCCCTGCCCGCAGCACGCCGTAAAAAGCTGATGGGTAGTGGGGGCAATTGGGGGACAGGAGCACGACCCGCTCCCCTTTCTTAATTCCCAGCTCCTGGAGCGCCCGGGCAACCCTCCCCGATGTCCTCCACAGATCGCGGTAGGTGACCTCCCTGCCCGTGGGGCCCCATATCAGCGCTGGGCGTTCAGGCTGGATTCTAGCCCACCGCTCTACGAGCTGGAAGACCGGCACTACGGGAACTTGAAAAGATTGCACAAAAGGGTTGCGGAACATCTCCCCCCTCCGCCAGCCATTGGTGCCTTCTCCTAGTCGGCTTGTTGCTTATGCAGGTGGACAAGAACGATGCTCATGCGCATCTTTGGGTCTTTCTTCGCATTCGTTAGGGGTCCCTACCAAAATCCGCTTCAGGAATCTAATATGGTGACTTAGCTCTTGAGTTCGTTCGCTGGCTGAGTGGGTCTCCATCTTCATCGGCGGCTACGCCCCTGCCTACTTGTCCACGCTGGGTACTCGACTGCACCATCTCCCATCCCCGCTGCAGAAGAGTAACCGTCCCCTCTCGGAAGACAAGGAAGAGCGCGACAAGAAGCACACCGTAGGCCAGCACTGTGAGTTGCCCAAACGGTCGCACGATTGCGTCTACGATTGTGAATACAATAGCCCCCACCACAGGTCCCAGAAGAGTCCGCATCCCACCCAGCAGCAAGACGATCAACACGGGGATGTCCACGTGCCCCACGGAGAACAGAGAAGGGCTGATGAATCCGTTCCAATCTGCGAACAAGGCTCCCACCAGGCTGATGAATCCCGCCGCTAAGGCCGCAACCCCCACTTTGTATCGCGCCACATCGATTCCCGAGAGCTCCGCGCTGACTTCATCGTCGCTGAGCGCGTGAAGAGCCAGTCCGTGCCGAGACCCCATAAT
Source organism: bacterium (assembly GCA_030550015.1). Lineage (GTDB taxonomy): Bacteria > Sysuimicrobiota > Sysuimicrobiia > Sysuimicrobiales > Thermofontiviventaceae > Thermofontivivens > Thermofontivivens primus. Next base: position 31,944 of record JAUQQG010000061.1, read on the forward strand.
CTCCTGGTACACAGCCAGGGCCGCAACGAGCACCGCCAGCAGGATATAGTAAGCCTGGACGGGATTCTCTGCGAGACCCACGCCGAGCCCCTGGGTAACGATCCCGGTCTCACCGTTGGTGTACTTCCGCAGACCTAGGACTAGGTTCTGGAAGATGAGGGAAACGGCCAGAGTCACGATACCCACGAACAGGACGCCAAATCCCCGGCGCACCCCTACGTAGCTCAGAAACGCCCCCAACCCTGTAGCGATCGCCACCGCCACGGCTATAGCGGCGACTGGGTTGAGCCCGGCGTTGCGCACGAGCAGCACAGACCCGTATGCGCCTGTGCCCGCGAGGACACCTATGCACAGGAAGAGCTGGCGCGTGTGCCCGAAAAGCAAATTGAACCCTACTGCGTAGGTTGCAAGCATAAGCAGGAACGTTGCGATGCGCAACACATACCCGCTTTCCCTCACAAACAGGGGAACCGCCGCGAGGGCGATCCCTGTCCCGAGAACCGGCAACATGTGGGAGAGCACTGGGCGAGCATTCATGGCCAGTATGCCAGCAAGCCCTGGGGCCGTACCAGGAGCGTCGTCACCGTCACGGCGAGGAGCGCGATCCAGGTAAGATAGGTACCCACCCAGTAGCTCATTGTAGTATTCACCAACCCCAGCAGAAGGCTCGCGAGGAACGTACCCGTCAGGCTTCGCACCCCGCCTACCACGGCGACGATGAGAGCCAGAATCGTGAATTCAGCCCCCATGTCGGGGCCCAGGTAGGAGAAAAAGCCCTGGGCAATGGCGGCCAGCCCAGCCAATAGCCCGCTCAGGAAAAGGGTGAAGGTTCGGACCCGATCCACGTCTACCCCGCAAAGTAAAGCTCCTGCCTCGTTCTGGATGATGCACCGGATCGCCTTCCCCAGCATCGTGCTCTTCAAGAATCCCAGAAGGACCCCGAAGGTGGTTAGCGCGAGACCGCCGACTGCGAGGCTCGCAGTGCGCACCGTGATACCGAACAGGTCCACTGAGGTAGTCGGTAGTCGCAGGGTGAGGGCGACGTTAGGATAGCGGTACGTAAAGAACCCGTCCAGCGCAAAAGATGTCCCCAAGGTCAAGATAAGGGCAAGGATCAGCCGCTCCTCACCATGGCGGGAGTATGCAGGCCGCAGGAGGGTACGGTCGATGAACCACGCCAGGGCGCCCGATGCGATCACCCCTGCGCTACATGCGACTACCGGAGGTCTCCCACCCTGGAGGAGGAGCGCGGCAATAAGTCCGCCAGCAACCGCCACCTCACCGTGGGCCAAGTTCAGAATACCGCCTAAGCCGTACACGAAGACCATGCCCACGCTTAACAGTGCCAGCTGCAAACCCAGCACCAGGCCATCTATCACGATACTCATCCGCCTACCCCTCCGATCCCGCCCAAGTACGCCTTCCTCAGCTCGGAGCTTCCGCGCAGAGAGGAGGCCCCGCCACAAAACGCTACACGCCCCTCCTTGAGCACGTAGACCCGTGCGCACAGGGATAGTGCTGCGCCCACTTGCTGCTCCGCCAAAAGGATGGTCACCCCTTCTCGTCGCAACGCCTCCAGACGCCGATAGAGCTCCGCCACGAGCAGCGGCGCAAGACCTGTGGAGGGTTCATCGAGAAGGAGAAGCTTGGGCTGCGCCATGAGGGCCCTGGCGATCGCAAGCATCTGCTGCTCGCCTCCGCTCAGAGTCCCTGCCCGCTGACTGCGACGCTCTGCAAGCCGAGGGAAGAGCTCAAAGACAAGTTCTAGACGAGACTGGAAGGCCCGTGGGCAGCAGTAAGCCCCCAGTTCCAGGTTCTCCAAGACAGTAAGCTGAGGGAATAGTTCCCGCTCCGCAGCTACGTAGACAATACCCCGCTGGACAACCTGGGGAGGCCGCAAGCCATTGAGCGGGACGCCTTCAAAAAGAATAGATCCACTGCGGGGCCGAAGCAGTCCTACCAGCGCCCGGAACAAAGTGGTCTTGCCGGAGCCGTTGGGTCCTAGCACCGCAGTCGCCTCCCCTGCAGGGACCTCCAGGGTTACACCACGGATCACGGATACATCGTTGTATCCTACCCATAGCTCACGAACTTCCAGCATAGCCCATGTGCGCCCCCAACACTTCTCTTGCGCCAGTTCCCAGGTATGCCTCGATTACCAGAGGATCCTGGGCGATCTCAGCAGGCGAGCCCTGGGCAATTACTGCCCCGTGGTCCAACACCACCACTTCGTCCACCGTTCCCAGGATCGCCTCCATTACATGCTCCACCCAGAGGATGGCAACACCGAGTTGCTCCCGGATGCGTCGCAACAATGTCGTGTACCGCTCCATCTCGACGAGGCTGAGACCACTCATAAGCTCATCCACAAGCAACATCCGCGGTTCTGTAGCTAGTGCCCTGGCTAAGTCTACCAGCCGTTTCTCCTGGGTGTTGAGCTTACCTACCCGCTCGCGGTGCTTGCCCTCCAGCCCAACCAAGGTCAGGAATTTCCTTGCCTCCTCCTGCGCCTCCTCACGCGCGGGAGGCTTTCGTCTCCCGAAGAGTACGCCAACAAGGACGTTCTCTTCCACTGTGAGATGAGGAAAGAGACGAGGGATCTGGAGAACCCTGCCTATCCCGAGGCGGACTACCGCGTGCGCGGGAAGTCCGTTGATCAGTCGTCCTAAGAACTCGACACGACCAGAATCTGGCTGCAGCAACCCGCTTATCACGTTAAGGAGAGTCGTCTTCCCCGCCCCGTTCGGGCCGATAAGCCCGATGAGGCTCCCCCGCCTCACCTCCAGGTTTACCTCCCACAGGACCACCAAGCCGCCGAAGCGCTTGGTAACCTCACAGCAGCGTAACAGAATTTCCTCACTCTGGGGGGACATAGGGTTCCACCGGGGTCGACCGGAACTGGTACTTCTGGAACCAACCGCATCCTGGGCAAATCCCCGCAGGCGCTTCCCCGCGCTCGATGGTGAAGAAGATGATCCGCGCCTCCTTCATCTCCCCCCATTCTGTAAATGAGAGGGGCCATCCGTACCCGGGCTGCACGAAGCGCCCTTTTCGGATCCTCTCCGCGATGGCGCGGGGATCCGTACTGTTAGCTCGCTTAGCGGCGTCCGCCACCATGCGTACTATCACATAGCCGGAGAACGCGCTGTTGTCGAAGTACCGTTTGTACATCATGTAGTACTTCGCTGCTAGCTTCCGGTACACGGGGTGCGTAAAGTCCACGCACGAGTAGTCTATGAACCGGCCGAAGACCGCATCCCCACCCCTCTGGACCATGAGCTCGGGCGGGAGCACGGAGCCCACGAGCTGCTGACGCATGCCTAGCTCCGCCGCTTGCCGGACGATGATAGGGTTCCCGGGGGGATGCCCTGCAATCACTAGGATCTGCGGGTCGAAACCCTGAAGGCGGCGGAGGTAAGGCGTGAAGTCCGCGGCAGTCACAGGCGCTACCTCTACCTGAAGCCGCACTCCTGGAAGAGTTGCCACGTAGCGTTCCAGGGATTCCCGGATGGCATGTCCCCATGCGTAGTCGGCAATGATGGCCCCCACCCGCGCGTGCTTTGCATATTGGATGATGGCTGCGATGGCCTGAACGTACATTGGCGCGGCCACGAGGCAGGTGCGGAAGGTGTACCGGCTGCTCTTCCGCAGGATGGCATGAGAACCCGCCATAGTGAGGAACAGGGGAACCCGCAGGCTCTCTGCCTCCCTAGATACAGCCAGGGCAACATCGCTCGAGATCACCCCTCCTGCAGCTAGGATCCCTTCCCGCTCCACTAGGGATCGGAAGGAGGTGATGGCTTCCGCAGGGTTGTTGCGGTCGTCCCGCTCCACCAGCTCCACGGGACGGCCAAGGACGCCCCCTGCTTCATTCACCTCTGCAATGGCCATTTTCATGCCGTCCCGGGCGTTTACTCCCCAGAACGCGAAGGGCCCGCTTAGGGAACTCAGGAAGGCAATCTTCATGGGCCTCTCTTGGCTCCCCACCGTACCCATCGGAACCACCGTCAAGAACAGCCCGATGGCCAAAACCCGGATTGCCTGACCGCGCAACATCCCCCGCCCCCTTTCATACTCGAATCGCAGGCCTCTCCACCAAGGTCTAAATGCGCGCCTCTTACGTTCTCTCGCCACTTCTCTTAGACGCCAACTCTCTCAATTTGAACCGCTGCGTTTTCCCGGTCGCGGTCTTGGGGAGCTGATCCACAAACTCGATCCAGCGAGGACGCTTGTACGCGGCAATCCTACCTCGGACGAACTCCTTCAGCTCCTCCGCAAGCGCCTCGCTGGGTTCGTAGCCTGGACGAAGGACAATATACGCATGGGGCTTGATCAGCCCGTCCTGATCAGGCCGTCCTATCACAGCGGCCTCAAGCACCTTCTCATGTTCCATGAGACAGTTCTCCACCTCAACGGGGCTCACCCACATTCCACCCACTTTGAGCATGTCGTCGCTCCGCCCCGCGTACCAGTAATACCCATCGGAGTCCTGCCAGTACTTGTCTCCCGTGCGGATCCAGTGCCCCTGGATGGTCTCCTTCGTCTTCTCGTGCTTGTTCCAATAGAAGGCACAGGTGCTGTCCCCTTTCACCCAGAGATCCCCAATCTCACCTACGGGAACAGGCCGTCCTTCCTCGTCCACGATCTTCACCTCGTACCCAGGGACAACTTTGCCGCTGGACCCCGGGCGCACATCATCGGGCCTGTTGGAGATGAAAATGTGCAATACCTCAGTAGAGCCGATGCCATCTAGGATTCGGATCCCAAAGCGTTCCAGGAACCGTTGATAGATCGCTGGCGGGAGTGCCTCCCCGGCCGAGACAGCTAAGCGGATGGAGCTGAGGTCATAATTCCCCTCCTGGGCAAGGAGCATGGCATAGTTCGTTGGGACCGAGAAGAACAGGGTCGGCCGGTAGCGCTCGATCACCCAGTACACGTTCGCAGGCGTCGGGGGTCCTGGGAAAAGGATGGTAGACGCGCCGACATAAAAGGGGAAGTAGAGCGCGTTTCCAAGCCCGTACGCAAAGAACAGCTTCGCCACCGAGTACGTCCGGTCATACTCGTGGATGCCCAGAATCCCCTTCGCGTAGTACTCAGCGCAGTATACCATATCATGATGCAGGTGGACGCACCCCTTTGGGAATCCCGTGGTCCCAGACGAGTACAGCCAGAACGCTGCATCGTCCTTGTGAGTGGGCTCGGGTTCCAGCTCGGGTGAAGCCCGTTCCAACAAGTCCGTAAACGAAAGCGTACCGGAAGGGGCGTTGCCTACGACAAGAAGATGGCGGAGGTAGCGGAGGCGTTCACGGGGGATGGCCTGGATCTGCGGCAGCAGCGCCTCGCTCACGATGGCCACGACCGCCCGCGAATCGTTCAGCATGTATTCATAGTCCGCGGGCTTGAGGAGCGTGTTGGTCGGGATGGGAACAGCACCAATCTTGATGGCACCGAAGAAGCTATAGACGAACTCCGGGCAGTCAAGCAGCAGGAGGAGAACCCGGTCTTCGATCTGAACACCCAGATCGCGAAGGGCATTTCCTGTGCGGTTTACGAACGCAAGTACGTCTGCATATGTGATTTCCTGATCTTCATAGTAAATCGCTACCTTGCCGCCCCGCCCCTCCGCAAGGTGGCGATCCACCATAATGGTTGCCACATTGAACACCTCGGGAATATGTACGTTTGGCGCAACGTCCTGGCGAAGAACCTCGCTCATTGTCCTTGCCCTCCTCCATTGCCAAGTAGTCCTAGGAGGACTTTAGCAGGATTTTGCTGCGGACCCAGCTTCTTAAGAGTACGAGGTTAGGTTCGTTGGTAACGATGGATCATGGAGCGGAGATAAATGAGGTTAGGCCCGTCCGTCCACCCGACCGTTTGGTCGATTCCATTCTCCCATGGAACCTTACGGGTGAACAATCAACCACTCATCCTAATTTCCTAGTACAAATGGACTATTTTGGTGGAAAGAAAACCTTAACGCGCTTCTGGCTCCCGTCGATGAGACCTCCAGCAGGAACACCATTCTCATGCGTAGAAAAACACCCAAGCTATGGCTCTAGAGGAAGCTATTGCTAGGCTCCACAGGTGGCTTGGTCCAAAGGTGTCGCAGAACCGGTATGATGTAGAGACGCATGGGCATTGTGAAAGCTACCCAGAGTCAAAGCCGCCGCTCGCTGTCGTCTTCGCGGAGTGTGAGGAGGATGTCCGGAGTGTGTTACAGTGGGCGGGGGAATACCGTATCGGCGTCATCCCCTTTGGCGCTGGGACGAGCCTGGAGGGACAGCTGCTCCCCCAGGGGCCGGCGGTCAGCCTGGATCTCTCGCGGATGAACCGCCTCCTCCATGTACGCCTCGAAGACTTCCTCGCCGTCGCCGAGGCGGGCCTCACCCAGGTGCGCCTGAACCATCTGGTCCGCAACCACGGGCTCTTCTTCCCTATCGACCCTGGGGCCGAAGCAACGCTTGGCGGGATGGCTGCAACCAACGCCTCTGGCACGATGACTGTGCGGTATGGAGGGATGCGCCAGAATGTCCTCGCCCTCCGGGTGGTCCTGGCGAATGGCCAAGTTCTTGAGGTGGGCCGTCCGGTCCGGAAGAGCAGCAGTGGGTATGACCTGAAAGACCTGTTCATCGGATCCGAGGGCACTCTGGGTGTGATCATCCGCCTCACCCTCCGTCTCCAGCCGTTGCCTGCCCACGTGTATACGTTCCGCGTCTTCTTCCCGGACCTCGTGGCGACTGTCCGCGCTGCCACGGTGGTTATGGCGAGCGGCCTTCCCGTCGCGCGGCTGGAGCTCGTTGACGAGCTGGGCATGCGGGCAGTGAACCGGTACCTTGGACGTTCCTACCCAGAGGCGCCAGTCCTCTTCGTGGAGTTCCACGCCAGTACATCTGCAGGGGCGAATGCTGAAATGGAGGAAGCGCTGGTACTCTTCCACGACGAAGGTGCCATCCGGACGGACGTGGCACGAACGGAGCAGGAGCGGGCAACGCAGTGGGAAGCACGGCACAAGCTCTACTGGGCCCTCACCTCGCACTTCGCCGGGCACCAGTTCATGATCACCGATGTTGCTGTCCCCCTCTCCTCCCTCCCAGAGATCGTAGCACAGGCTCAGCATCTCCTCGGGGAGATGAGTCTAGAGGGTTCTATCGTGGGGCACGTAGGGGACGGGAACTTCCATACCCTCGTAGCAGTGCCGCCTGGGGAATACAGCAGGGCAGAGCGCTTCGCAGAGCAGGTGGTAGAGATAGCGCTGAACCTCGGAGGAACGGCCTCGGCGGAGCACGGGGTGGGTCTCAGGAAGAAACGGTTCCTCCCCCTCGAACATGGACCAGCGGTGGAATGGATGCGTCAGCTGAAGGCCCTGTTCGATCCCGCAGGAGTCTTGAATCCCGGCAAGGTAGTGTGAGGCAGAAGGGCTAAAATGCCTCACGAGGGGCCCCGGCAACCATCAAAAGACTTTTGCCGGGGGTAGTTCATCGTGCCCTAACTGGGCTCCGCCCCTGTTCCCTAGACCAAGAGGTACTTCCGCCTGATTCCCTCTTGTGCGCGCAGTTCCTCGACCGTCCCGTGGAAGCGGATGCGGCCGTCGTCAATTACATAGACGCGGTCTGCCACCTGCAAGGCGGCGTGGACATTCTGCTCCGCGAGAAGGACTGTGAGGCCTAATCGCTTCATCTCTTGGATTTGTTCCAAGATCGCCCGGATTAACTGGGGGGCCAACCCTTCCAGGGGTTCATCCAGGAGGAGCAGATCCGGGTTACCCACAAGCGCCCGGGCGATCGCCAGCATCTTCTGCTCGCCCCCGCTCAGGGTGCCCCCTTTTTGCCTTTCCTTGGACTTCAGCACGGGAAAGAGCTCGTACACGCGCTCACGATCCCACAACCCCCTGCGGCCGGGGCGTTCGGCAATCTCTAGGTTCTCCCGCACCGTGAGATCCGGGAAGATCCTGCGATCATCTGGGACATACCAGATCCCCTTTTGGACGACTCGATGCGGCGGCAGGTGTGTGATTTCCTCCCCTCGGAACCATACATGCCCTTGCCGGGGTGGTACGATGCCCATAATGCTCCGGAGCGTGGTCGTCTTGCCAGCGCCGTTACGGCCTAAAAGACAGACCACCTCACCTTCCCCCACGCGTAGCGAGACGTCGAAAAGGACGTGGCTGAGACCATAGAACGCATGGATGCCCTGGATCTCAAGCATCGGAGGCTCCCAGGTAGGCCTGCTGCACCTCAGGGTGCGCGCGCACAACTTCCGGCGGGCCCTGCGCGAGAATGCGGCCGTGATGCATGACCATAATGGTGTAGGCTGTAGCGAAAACCACTTCCATGTCGTGCTCACAGAAGAGGATCGTGAGGCCCCGCTCCTGGGCCAGGCGCCGGATCAGCTTCATCGTCGCGACCGTCTCTTCGGGAGACATGCCTGCTGTGGGCTCGTCGAGTAAAAGGAGCCGCGGCTCTGTCCCAAGCGCAATGGCAATCTCTAGAAGCCGCTGGTCTCCATGGGAGAGCGTTCCCGCTACCTGTCCTGCTTTCTCCAGCAGGCCCACAGCAGCTAGGGCGACCTCGGCCTCACGAATGGCCAGGCGCTCAGCTGGATGGGTGAAATGCAGGCTCCTTCGCTGGTGCGCGAGCACGGCTACCTGCACGTTGGTGAAAACACTCAGCCTCGGGAACACGTTGGCGATCTGGAAGGTCCGCCCGATCCCCCGTTGGCAGATGACATGGGGTGGGAGGTAGGTGATCTCCTCTCCCTGAAACAGGATCCGTCCACGGTTAGGGTGGAGGATGCCTGTGATGAGGTTAAAGAGGGTAGTCTTCCCCGCACCGTTTGGTCCGATGACGGCGGCAATTGTTCCCTCTTCCACAGATAGGCTCACCCCCTGTACCGCCACAAATCGGTCAAAAGTCTTCGTCACCTCTTCCACGCGAAGGATCTCACTCATGGGAGGACCTTCCTGGAATCACCTTCTCCTCTGCCTGAGCGGACTCCGCCCTCTTAAACTCCTGCTGCCTTCCTTGAGGTAGCGCCACGCGCGCTATCAGCTTCCCCAGAAACCCCAACACCCCCTCCGGCATAAAGAAGACAAGGAGGATCAGGAGGATGCCCAGGATCATTGTCCAGTTTTCAGTGTAGCGTCCTGCAGTGGTCCGGAGCGTCACCACGATTGCTGCCCCCACCATCGGCCCCAAGAACGTATACCAACCCCCCAGCAGGCACATGACCAGGACCTCTAGCGAAAGGACCCAGAACAGCATACTGGGGAACACAGAACGTTCGAGCACAACATAGAGAGCTCCCGCGACGCCAGCAAAGGTTGCAGCCAATGTGATGGCAACGAGCTGGTGCAGGCGGACATTCACCCCCACCACCTGGCAACGCTGTGCGTTGTCACGGATCGCTTGGAGAGTGACTCCGAAGGGGGAACGGACGATGTGGTAGAGGACGAGCAGGGAGATAACTACCACGGCCAGGATGAAATAATAAGCAGGGAGGATCTGTCGCAGGAAAGATGGGATAGGAATGTCATGGATCCCGTTATCGCCCCCGGTGATGGAATACCATCGGAGCACGATCACCCAGAGGAGCGATCCCAGCGCAATCTGCAGCATACCAAAGTAGAGCCGCGTGAGACGAACGCAGAACCATCCGATGAATAGGCCTGTAAGCCCTGAGGCCAGTGGTGCCAAGAGGAAGGCCACCGGCGCAGGCCAACCGGCTCGGGTGATGCTCAGCGCCACAGCATATGCCCCGACCCCATAGAATACAGCGTGGTGGAACTGATAGATTCCCCCATACCCCAAGACGAGGTTTAGGCTCATTGCCAAGAGACCCATCACAAAAATCAACGCAAGGAGGTAGGTATAGAAAATCGGAAGAATAGCTGGCAGGAGGGCGGGGATCAAGATCAACAAAAATCCAATAGGCCAAGTTCGACCAGCCAATGTCTCACTTGTGGCAGGACGCCTGACTTTCACCATACTGATCTCAGGAGACCTCTGGGGCGCACGAGGAGAACGGAGGCTGTGGCGAGGTATGGGAAGACGATGGCGAACTGGGGCCAGATCAAAACTCCAAGGGACTGAGTGAGACCGAAGAGGAGCGCTCCGAGGAGCGCGCCCCAAATGTTCCCTAGGCCACCTGTAGTCACGATTAGGAAGGCCTCAATAAGGATGGTGTGATCCATCCCCAGGGTGATACTTGTAGAAGGAGCAACTAGCGCCCCACCTAGCCCCGCAAGGTAGGCCCCCACTAGAAATGCCCCTGCGAATACGTGGTTTACGTCTATGCCGAGGAGAGCGACCATCTCACGATCCACGGCTGCGGCACGCGCCAGCTTCCCTATCCGGGTTCGATGAGTGAACAGCCACATCCCCAGGGCTACGAGAGGTCCCACGGCCAGCAGGAACAAATTGTACCGTGGGACAGGAACCCCCATGAGCACGGCCGATCCCTGCAGGACCGGTGGCGGCAAAATCGACCGGTAGTCCGCACCCCACGCGAGCTTAACGAGATCGTTAAGGACGAGTGTGACGCCGAACGTGAACAAGATGAGCATGAGGTGCTCACGTTGGTAGAGACGTGTTAACAGCGTGCGCTCTACGGCCAGCCCTATCAGCGCCACAACGAGGGGTGCGGTGAGGAATGCCACCCACACGCTGGCAGGGTGGTGTCCCAGCTGGGTTGCAATACTGAACGCTGAGAACGCCCCGATCATGTAGAGAGATCCGTGGAACACATTTGGCACCCTCAGGACGCCCAGAACGAACGTCAGGCCCGCCGACACAATGAAGAGGATCATCGCTCGGCTGAGTCCAACCAGGAGTTGGCTTGCCAAGAACCCCAAGACCATGCTTCCGCCCCTCAACGGCTAGCGACGTGCGTAGCCCCGTTCACCGTCGTTACTGCCCCCGAGCGTGCTGGATCTCCGCGCACGTCGGCATCACCTGGGGCCCACGGAAGGTGACGATATTCGAGGCTACAAGAAAATCGAACTTGGGACTCTTCTGAGTTACGCCCGCAAACATGGGCAACACGGCCTGGTGGTCGCAGGCGCGCATCTCCACCATGCCCACCGGAGTCCGGACTCTCAAGCCCTCGAGGGCGTGAATGAACCGTTCGCGGTCGAGGGATCCCGCCCTGCGGAAGGCTTCAGCGATGAAGTAAGCAGTAATGTATCCATGAAAGGCCGGGAACCCCGGCGGGGTTCCATAGGCTGACTGGAAGGCGCGGACAAAGGACTGGTTGTCAGAGGTCTCCGGGTAGTAGAAGAGGTAGTCAGTAGTGCCCATCACCCCTTCTGGGGCATTCAGACCAAGGGGCTTCAGAGCAGTATAGTCGATGGCAGTGTGGATCGCAGTTGGGACCCGCTCGGCAAACCCAATGGCACGCATGGTCTTCAGGACGTTCGCCATCCCAGCACCACCTGTCCCAAAGAAGACCGCATCAGGGCGGGCGGACAGGATCGCCGTTAGGTACGGGATCAGGTCAGGTTCGCCCGTCTTCCACCATGTCTGCCCCGCTAGCGTCACCTCCGGTTTCAATTGTTTCATATACCGCCAGAATGCGTCGGCAATTGCATGGCCGTACTCGTAGTCCTCGCCAGCGATCCACCACCTGCGGTAAGGCCGGCTGGCCGCAAACTGAGCGAGCGCCTTCCCCGCCATCGCCGTATTCTCCCCTGTGGAGAAGACGTAGCGGTGGCCCTTTGCACCTGTGATCACTTCACTCTTCGCGATCCATACGATGAAGGGTATCTTCTGCTCCCGGGCATAGGCGGAGATGGCCAGTGCGGTCGCGCTGTTGATAGTGCCCACGAGGAGGTCGACCTTCTCCTGGAGGACCAGCTCCCGCGCCATGCTCAGCCCGGTCTCGGGTGAAAACTTCTCGTCCCGGGTGACGAAAGTGATACGGGAACCCAACACACCCCCCGCCTTGTTGATGTCGCTGAGGGCAAGTTTGAAGCCATTGAGCGCGTCGTTGCTGAAGACAGCTGGGGGTCCGCTGTAAGTATCCACGATGCCGACCTTGATATCCAGGACAAGCCGGGGCATTTGAGCCTGCACTACCGTCGTGGAGAAAATGAACCCCACGAGGAACACCATAAGTATCTGGCTTTTCCTCACATCGCTCACCCCCGTGTACTCTATTTATTGTATCCAATGTGGCTCCTAGAACAAATGAACATCCTCTCCCAATTTTTGTGGTGCGAATGTACTATTTTGGAAGACCATTAAGGGGAAAACCAAACGGTCTGCTGGAAAGGCAAACCTCCCGAGACATCCGCTTGAAGTGGCGCCAACAAAATCTCTTAGCCAGATTTGCTGGGGCACTTGGATGTCGGGAACTCAGGGGACCTTCAGGCCGTACCGCACTGCCAGAGCAACCGCCTCTGTGCGGCACCGGGCACCGAGCTTTTGAAGAATACGATGGATATGGTTGCGCACAGTGAGCGGGGAGAGGTACAGCTTCGCTGCGATCTCCCGCGTCCTAGCACCTTGGGCCACAAGCAGGAGGACTTCCTTCTCTCGGGCCGTCAGGGAAGCGAGCGGCGAACGGCCCCCAGCGGGGACGATCCCGGAGATGGAGAACTGCTCCACGAGCCTGCGGAGCGCCCTTTCCTCGCTGATGTCCCGGAAGAGGTGAACAATGAAGCAGTTCAGGCCACTGTCCCTCGGGAGAACAATGGTACTGACGTTAATCCAGCGGTCCTCCCCCGAACTGCAGCGTGCAATCATGTCGTAGCTCCGGATGAACTCCTCCCGGCGAGCCATGAAGGCAATGGGGCAACCCGGGTAACACAGGAGATTCCCGTTGCGATCCCGACCTTTCGTCACCTCATAACAAGGCCGGCCAAGCACGTCGCCAGATGAGTAGCCCAGGATCTCCTCGGCCGCAGCGTTCCAGAGAACGATCCGGTGGGCCTCATCTACTGCGAAGACGCCATCCCTTGTCCTGGCCACAACGTCCAGGATCCCCTTTAGCAGGCTCTCTTGCTTCACTGCCATGGCCATCCCCCACCCCCTCGCCCCGCTTCATCGTCTTCAGGCGGGGCCCGCATGCCTACCTTCTTCGCTCTACTGCCATCAGGCGCGCCAGGCGCTGGCGAGCCAGAACCGCTGCACCCAGGGCGCAGACCAGTTGGGGTTGCTCGGGCACATTCACCTTCCTTCCCAGGGTCTCCTCCAAAGCCCGCACCATTCCCTCCTGTAGCCCTAGTCCTCCGATGAAAGTGATCTCATCCTGAAGTCCGACACGCTTGAGAAGGGCCAGGGCCCGCGCGGCCAGCGATTGGTGAATTCCCCCCACAATGTCCTCTACGGTCACCCCAGCGGTGAGGTGGTTGATGATCTCGGTCTCCGCCAGGACAGCGCAGATGCTGCTAATGGTCTTGGGCGTCTGTGCACGGAGGGAGAGGGAACCGATTTCGGAGAGGGGAACCTCCAGGTAGCGGGCCGCTCGCTCCAGGAATCCCCCAGCACCCGCGGCGCACTTGTCGTTGGACGCAAACTCCTTGACCTTCCCCCCCTCGACGCGCACAGCCCGGGTGCTCTGGAACCCGATGTCCAAGACGCACGCAGTATGAGGAAAGAGCGCCACCGCCCCCTTTGCCCCGCTCGTAATCTCCGTCACCTGTACATCCCGGAAGGGAACGTTGTACCGCCCGAAGCCGGTAGCAGCGATATAGCGGACCTCCTCTCTCTCCAACTCTGCGTTCCGCAGCGCCAAGTCTAACGCCTCCTGGGCCACCTCTGGGATATCGGCACGGGTACGCACGATCGAGGATCCAACGATCCTCCCCTCGCCATCGAGGAGCACCGCCTTGGTATACCGGGATCCTACATCGATGCCCGCGATAACCATGGCTTCACCTCCGGCTGAGCACTCCGCTCTCTGCACGCTCAAGGGCGAACAAGGCGGCGCCGATAGCTCCCATATAGTGGGAGTCTGGGCTGACGTTGAGGTGGAGCCCCAGTTTCTCTTCAAGGGCGCGCACCATCCCGATGTTCCTGCTCACCCCTCCAGTAAAGGTAACCTCGGGTTCGATACCTACACGCCGCACCAGGGAAACCGTTCTCGCAGCGATGGCCTTGTGGACACCGGCGAGGATGTCCTCTACACGTTTCCCCTGGCCAAGGTAGGCCAGGATGTCGGATTCTACGAATACTGTGCACACCGTCGACAGACGCACGGGGTTTTTCCCTGCAAGGGAGATTTCTCCGATAGCATCGAGGGGGAGCCCCAGCACCTCGGCGGCGTTAGCCAGGAACCTCCCAGTCCCTGCAGCACACTTGTCATTCATCACAAAATCGACGACTTCCCCGCCGGGGGCAACCCGGATCCCTTTGGCATCCTGGCCGCCCATGTCGATGACCGTCCGTGTCCCGGGGAAGACAAACGATGCACCCCTCGCGTGGCAGCTGATCTCGGTGATCTGAGCATCCCCAAAAGTGACCTTGAACCGGCCGTAGCCCGTCCCTACGACGAATGCAATGTCCTCCCGGCGCAGCCCCGCTTCCTGAAGGACAGCCTCAAACGCTCGCTCCGCAGCGCGTGCGACGTTGGCACCTGTATCCACCAGGGCCCGGGCGCGAATCCGCCGCGACCCATCCATGATGACCGCCTTGGTCTGGGTGGACCCAACATCCACGCCTGCTGCGTAGATCACCTTGCCTCCCCCTCCCCTGGACTGAAGTTGCTGTGTTGCACAGCCGCCTCGACGGGATGCCCACGGATCTTCCTATGCTCGAGCGACTCAAAGAACGCATCGATGCGGTTGCGCATCTGCGCCTCGGAGAAGTAGCGGGGGTCCTCCAGGTCCGACTCCAGCAGCAACGTGGGCACCCCCAATTCTTTGGTGAAGTACTCCCGCATGTCCCCCTGCCCGGCGCTGAACAGCCGGCAACTCTTCACCGAATGGATCACCAGCGCGTCGGCTTCCCACTCCTCGATGTAGCGACGGATCTGCTGGTATCGCAGCAGGAGGCTGCGGTTGGTGAGATTCCAGTAGAGCATATGCATCGCGATGCTCTCGAGAGGCTTTTCCGGATCATGCGCGAAACCGAACTCCCACATCCCTCCCACGGTAGAGTAAGTGGAAGCCACGGCAACCGCACCCCACCGAGCGAACAGATCCCGGAAGGTCCGGAGATAGGGCCATGGCGGGGGGCCCTCCACCACGATCCGGAACCGCTCCTCCGGGATTGGGCCAATGTTGTGTCGGACACGTTCCTCCACCTCCCGATAGGCCTCCTCAAAGAAAGCAAGGCCCTCCTCCGTCCCCCGCAGGCAGTAAAGCGGACCCATGAGGGTCACGGCATCAAAGTAGGCGTCTAACGGACAAGGCTTATTCTTCGTGAGGTGCTTGATCTCCGCCCAGAGCTGTCCCGTCTGCTGGGAAAGACGTACCACCTCCTTCAGCCGCTCCCAGTCCAAGGGCCTCCCGGTGAGGCGCTCGCACACGGCGATGAGCTCCTCAAGCTGCCCCACTACGTAGGCCACATCCTCTTCACTCGGGCCCTGCGCAGGGTCGCGGATGAAGGGGATATCAAGGGGGAAGATCGTAGCGCCGGTGTACTCGGCCAAGTGCTCAAACCAGTTGAGGTAGACGTTGCACCCGACATAATTGCATAGAATGAGTGTAGGTTTGGGGAATGTCGCAAACGGCGCCCGTAGCCCGTTGAAGAAGAGACCAATGTCTGCCTTCACGTAGGCGCAATTGTCCACCGAGTAGCCCATCTGCTCCGCCAGGAGAATATAGGGGAGGGATTCCTTCTTCACCGCAAGCTGCAGTGCATTGACCTCTGGATAGACAGGAAGCATGCCAAACGCCCTGACAAGCTCTACAGGGTTCCCGCTGATGAGCATGTAGGCAGCGGGAGGGCCTCCATTCTCGGCCGCCTGGGTGAGCTCCTGGAAGTACTGGCCCATCAGCTCCTTCTGGAGCAGGTGAATACGCCCTTGATAGCGCGAACCCATCGCTTGCTGTGCCATGATTGAGCCTCCTCAATCGAACAGCAGGGATTCCACAAACGTCTCGACCTCCGTGCGTACCCGGTCGAAGATCCACATCTTCTCCTCGTACTCCACGAACAGATGCGGGACTCGCGCTTCCTCCAGGGCCCGGCGGTACAAGGGATAGTCGAAGAGGGCAGGTTCGCAGAACTTCGGGATGAGGACGACGACTGCATCCGCGCCGAGGGTACGTACCTTCTCCAGAAGGTGGTCAGACTTTCGACGCCTTAGGTCGTGCTTGGTCGGGGAATAGACGCTGCGGTGGATGTAGGCCCTAGCAAGCGCCTGCACCGGATCTCCATCGATAGGGACGTCTTCGAGGAACCACCGCCACCCTAGAAGGAAGTCGTCGTCGAGGACGTAGCACCCTGCCTCCTCGAGACAGGCGATAAGATCGATGGGTGGCTGCTCGCAGAACGACCCCTCCACGAGCACGCGGATACGATCTTTGGGCTTGCCCTCGCGCCTGCGCACCCCTTCGAGGAAAATCTCCAAAAGCCGGATATGTTCCTGTACGGGGAGGACGGTTCCCGCACGGATCACGGGGTACAGCTCCGCAGCAGGGAGGAGGTGGGGTTGAAGCGCGCGCAGAGTATAGAGTTCGCGCACTAGGCTCCGCCAGCGGTTCATTGTAGAGATCGCTTGGACGAGCGCCTCCTCGGTGACTGGCTGCCCACCAATTTTCTCCAGCCCCCGGAGGACCCTCCGATACTCCTGCGTAAGGTAGACTTCCGCGAGTGGGGAGGCAAGGTTCTGGGGGAAATGGATGTAGTCTACGTGGAGCGAGGGGAAATTTCGTTGGAACACCGAAGCCAAGTTCCGCGCTGGGTCACAGATAGAGTGGAAGAGGATCCCGTCGAGGAAGTCCAGCCTACCCGTGAGACCAAGCTCCAGGGTGCTCTTCACGATAGAGCATACGAAGGATTGGAAGCGGGCGTCGGCGTGGGCGATCTCGATCTGGTTGCCGCCGCCAAAGATCCCCACGGGCAAGATCCCCGCTGCGTGGATGAGTTCCACTGGGGAGTATACGGGATAGCATCCCACCACCCGCGCCTTCGGGTGCTGGGCCTTCCACTCCCGCACTGTCTGGAAGGAGAGGTCTTCCACAACCTCCCTGCACCGGGCAACGATCTCCTCCGCCGTTTCAACCCCTGCACGCATGGCGCATATGTAACGAATTTATCACGATTTACGAAAAAAGTGTAGCATAAAAATGTGCCAAAACGATATGATTTCTGTAAGAAAACCATTGCTCACCGCATCCTTTTCCGGGAGTAGGTCCCAATGGGTAAGCGGGGGTTCAGGACGATGAGGCAGTGGGGGTGTCCCTCTGCGAGGAAGGAGCAGTACGTGGCGAGGACGGGAAGGTCTTTATGTACCTTTGTGGTGACCAGGTAGGAAGCCTCCAAGTGAGGAAGGGACTGACGCATCGCCTGGATCCCCAAGCACGCCTCCTGCAGCGGGCATCCTCTTTTCGTATGGCAGCTCAGGAGCTCGAAGCACTTGGCCCTCCCCACAACCTCCCGGGCCTTCACCCCAATAAGGCGCTCCCCTGCAGGGTTGAGCAAAATCAGGGTGCGCTCGGCATCAAGGATGGCCAAGGGCAAGGGGAGGGACTGAAAAGCCTCCTGGAAAAGGGTGTGATGGCGGACCATGCCCTGCCCGCGCTCCCTGAGGCGGTAACCCACTCCGCGCACGGCCTCAATAAACCGCGGGCGTCTTGGGTTGTCCCTAAGTTTCCGGCGCAACCGAACAACGAGATTGTCTATGGCCCTATCGAGGGGAGTGCTCCCCGTCACGTCATGGAGGCGTGTGAGCAGCTCGTCACGGGAAAAGACGTGGCCAGGTGCCTCCAGGAAAACTTGCAGGAGTCTGAACTCCAGAGGCGTGAGGGAAAGGGGGCGCCCCTCCAGGGTCACTTCCCTACGAGAGAGATCCATGGCCAGGGGGCCGCACATGAGGAGGGGACCTGCTTCCCGGCTAGAGCGCTTCCCCAGCACTGCCCTGGCGCGCTCCACCAGGACACCGGCTGCTGTGGATTTGGGAAGGATGTCGTCCGCTCCGGCGGCCAGGGCGATGAACCGGAGAGCATCATCTACGGGATCGGCCAGGAGGAAGATAGGGACCCGCATCTCCGCGCGCAGGATCCGTGCAGCCTCCAACCCGCTGAGACGGGGAAGTGCAAGGTCAAGGACAACCAACTGGGGGTGATACCGTCGGGCCAGCTCCACTGCCTCAGCCCCGTCCTGCACAGCCAGCACACGGCACCCTTCGGCCTCAAACGCCTTCGAGAGGCTGGATCTCACCTCGCCTGCAGCATGCGCTACAAGGATCAGAGATCCTGGCAAGGGATCTTGCATGTCGAACCCCCTAGGGGTTGCCTGGGGGTTAACTACGCATGGGGGAGGACGATGTTGCGGACGCCAATCCCCTGGCGCACAAGATCAAGCCCGTGGTTGATCTCATCCAAGGGAAGGCGATGGGAGATCAACGGCTCAAGGCGCAGCTTTCCCAGGCGCACCATCTCAATGATCCGCGGGTAGTCCACAGGACGGCATCCCAGCGATCCTACAACCTCCATCTCAAAGAACATTATCTTGGCTACGTTGAACTCGGCGGGGAGATGGCTGTACCCGACGATGCAGAGACGACCTCCCTTGCGGAGGCTATCGAAGGCCTGGAGGATCGTCTCCGGCTTCCCAATAGCCTCAAATGCGACATCTGCTCCGCCACCGGTGCGCTGCTTGATCACCTTGGAGACCTGGGGAACTTCCTGCGGATTCATCGTCTCGTGTGCTCCCAGCTTCCTGGCGAGTTCGAGCTTCTCCTCCCGCAAATCCACCGCATAGACCACTGCTCCCAGCGAGGCCGCGATCTGTACGATGTTGATGCCAATTCCCCCGCACCCAAAGACAACAACCTGATCGCCGGGTCGCACCTGCCCTCGGTTCGTCACTGCATGGAAGGGCGTGGAGATGGCGTCGGCAATGATGCAGGCCTCCTCCAGGGGCAGCTCCGGAGGAAGAAGGAGGAGATCCTTGGCGGGAGCCTTCACATACTGCGCATAGGCTCCGTCGATATGGTTCCCGAACATAGCCTGCCGCTCGCAGATATTCTCCCGGCCGCTCCGACAGTATACACAGGTGCCGCAGGTCACTACGGCAGGGATGAGCACGCGGTCCCCTCGTCCTATCTTCTCGACCTCTGGCCCAACCTCCTCCACGACCCCGGAGGCCTCGTGGCCGAGAATGAGCGGGGGGGCCTTGAAGGTGGGGACGCCGTGGTCGATATAATGCAGATCCGTGTGGCAGATCCCGCACGCGGCGACTCGCACAAGAACTTCCCCAGGCCCCAACGCGGGAACCGGCACCTCGTCCACACGGAGGGGCTTTCCTGCTTCCTCAAAAATCGCTGCCTTCAACACCCTCACCTCCCTTGAGTGAATGGATGGAATGTGCTCGGGTCTCCCCTTCGCTCCCAATTCCTCGGCCTCCGCCACTGTCGTTTAGAGGTTGGCCTTGTCAATGTCCACTCTGGGGAAGACCCTCGCCGCCTCCTCAATCCGCCGGATTCTCAGCACAGTCCGATTCTTGGAATACGTTTTATTCGTGGCGCCAGACAGGTACCCGCTTCTCCAGGAACGCTGCCAAGCCCTCATGGGCATCGCGGGTCTTCATCAGGTCCTGGAGGTAAAGCCTTTCCACTTCCTCCAGAGAGCGGGAGAAGAGGCGGCGGACTGGTCCTAAGGTCGCCTTCTTAGCCAGACGCAACACTGGAGCACTCAAGCCTGCCAGGGTGGCGATGAGCTTCTCCCCTTCCTCCTTCAAGGCCTCATCGGGGACAACCAGGGTGATCAAGCCAAGCCTTGCTGCCTCCTCGGCACCGATGGTTCCCCCGAGCAAGATCAGCCGCAAGGCTTGCCGAATCCCTACAAGATATGGCAGGCTCGCCGCAGCTACGGGAGGAAACACGCCTACTTTAATCTCTGGTTGACCAAAGGTCGCTGACCGACCAGCGATCACAAAGTCGCACATCATCGCGAGCTCGCACCCCCCGCCCAGGGCCGGCCCGTGAACGATGGCGAGAGTGGGCACTTCGATCTCGGCAAGGCTGCGGAAGATCTTATGGAACGCCTCCAGCATTGCCTCGACCTTGTCTGCCGTGTGTTCGGCCACATCTACCCCAGCAGAGAACGCCTTCCCCACGGCGTCGAAGACGATTACCCTCCTCTTCAGGGAAGAAGCAGCGACGGTAAGGGCAGTGTGGATCTCCTCCATCATCGCCGCGGTGAGGATGTTGAGGGGAGGCCGGTTCAAGGTGATGCGGGCAACCTCGTCTGTCTCATGGAATTCGATAAACTCGTAGGCCATCGCTCATCCCCCTTGTAGGTTTCATGGTGATGGGAGCACAGCGCCGCACTGCCCACAATAGCGGAACCCCTCAGGAAGAAAAGAGGCTCCACAGGAAGGACAGCTACGGACGTACCCTCCCCAGGGGAACTCGGTGGGGAGTCCCTCTGCAAGGCGCTGGCGGATCTCCAGGTAGCGCGGTTCGCGCTTCTCCACGAACGCCGTCATCCCCTCGAGAGGCTCCCAGCAAGCGAAGTGCAAGGAAAGCCAGTCCCGGGCGTGGCCAATGGTGGCGTGCCAAGCAAGGTCCTTCCAGAAGTTCACCTGTTGCTTGGTATAGCGGGTGCACTCCGGAAACTTCCGGATGATCTTTTGACACATCTCCTCCACTGCCGCATCCAGCTCCGTGTAGGGGACGACCTGGTTCACGAGTCCCCATTCTAGCGCCTGCTGGGCGGTGATGGGCTCACACAGGAAGAGCATCTCCCGCGCTCGCCTGTCTCCAATCATGATGGGAAGCCACTGGGTTGCGCCACCCGCGGCCACGCTCCCAACCCGCGTGCCCACTTGCCGGATGGTCACGTGCTCAGCGGCAATAGCTAAATCGCAGGCCATGTTGAACTCGTTTCCTCCACCGGCCACGATGCCATTGAGCCGCGCGATGGCTGGCTTCCCCAGGTTTCTCAGCATATCATGGGTCATGGCGAAGAGGGTCATGTACTTCCAGTACTCCCGGGGCTTGCGTGTGTACACAGCTGCATATTCTTTCACATCCCCGCCGGTGCAAAACGCCTTGTCCCCAGCGCCTGTAAGAACAAGAACGCTGATGGAGTCGTCCCAGGCTGCATCCTGGAATGCTTGGAACATCTCCCAAAGGGTCCTGGTTGTATATGCGTTATAGGCATGAGGACGGTTGATGGTTACTCTGGCGATGCCATCTCGCTTTTCGTAGAGGATCTCCTGGAACTCGAACTCCTCAGCAGGTCTGGGTTTGAACACCTCCATGGTCTCCCCCCTCTTAGGACAAAATGCATTTGCCGAGATCGAGTTTTAAGCGAATGTGCCGAGCGCTCGCCTCAGGAAGACTTTCACCATGCGCTTGCGCCACAGGACCGTGAAATCGGTGTTCTCCACAGGTCTAGCAGCGCGAGAGGCGAGCTCGCAGACGACCTCCATGATACCTGGCTCTAGCTTCTCCCCCCTCAGCGCTTCCTCAGCCTCACGCACTCGAAGCGGCGAGCTCCGGACAGCTCCAAGGATGAGGCGCGCATCGGCAATGTGCCCGCCTTCATCCTGGCGCACAGCAACGGCCAGGCTGAGAACAGGAAAGTCGAAAGATCCCCTCCTCCGGACCTTCCAGTAGGCGGCCTTCCAGCCATCGAGGGGAGGGAGGAGCACCTCCGTGAGAATCTCCGCGGGTTCCTTGTTGAGGTAGCGGATCCCGTCGTCCCGGTAAAGTTCCTCAACGGGAACGACGCGCTCCCCTCGGGGTCCGACGAGGCGGACGCGCCCGTCCAGCGCCATGAGCACTGGGGCCAGATCTGAGGAAGAGACAGCCCAACACCGTGTGCTCCCTGGCGCAACGAGACAAGTGTCGCCATTCTTCTTCAGACAGAACCCCATGGCCTTGCGCCAGGTGTAAGGCATATCATAGTAGCTGCAGCGCGTATCCAGGCACAAGTTCCCGCCAATTGTTCCCATGTTCCGAATCTGCGGGGTAGCTACCTGCGCTGCTGCCAGCGAAAGTACCTCATATCCCTGGCGGATTGCGGGGTGGGAGCACACCTCCGCCAAGGTAGAGGCGGCACCGATGACCAAGCCTTGTCGCGGGTCCCCCCAGATTCCCCTCAGTTCACGAAGCGCCCGGATCGCGACCACGACCTCCAGCGCGGCAACCCGATGCTTCATGCGAGGGAGTAGATCTGTTCCACCCGCCATGAGGACAGCCTTCCCTCCCTCTGAGGCCAAGATCCCCACCGCCTCATGAAGGGTCCCTGGCCTCACATACTGGAATGGCGGAAGGCGCAGCATCGTACTCCTCCTTGTCGAATCAAATCCGTCACTCCCGGATTTCCCTCATGGGCGAGGTTCCACCCTCCCCGCCGAAGAGGGCGAAGGAGGTGCAACCCGGATCGGCTCTTTGAACCGGATGGCGGGAAACCCGCCTGGACCGAAGCGTCCCTCTTCTCCCTTTCTCCTCCGTTCAAGGGCCTTCAATACCTTCTCAGGTGTGATGGGGACCTCATCGATGCGCACTCTCACAGCATCATAAATGGCGTTGGCAATGGCCGGCGGAACAGGCAAAAGCGGGCCCTGACCGCACTCCTTCGCTCCAAATGGGCCTTCGGGGTCCACGGTTTCGATCAGGAAGGCCTCTACCTCAGGCATCTCCTTGACGGTGGGGCTCTTGTACTCAAGCATCGACGGAACCCTTATCACACCTTGCCTCACCGACAGGTCTTCCATAAGAGCTTCCCCAAGCCCCATATAGACACTCCCCTCCACCTGGCCGAGGACGAGGAGGGGATTGAGAGCCCGCCCGATGTCATGGGCGATCCAGATCTTCTCCACGGAGACGACCCCGGTCTCTTCATCCACTTGAACTTCCGCTACACAAGCGGAGTAGCTGTACGCCGGAGATGGCCCAACTCCTGACCCCTTATAGGGACCTGCTAAGCGAGGAGGGGTATAGGTACCTGTCGCAGAGAGCAGCCCGTAGCGCGCCTCAGCTACCTCACAGGCCTCCCGCCAGCTGAGGGCTCGGTCCTCACCCCCTCCTACCTTTACCTGGCGCCCCTGGAAGATAAGGGACTCCGCCGGGACCCCTAGTTTCTCCGCGACAGCGGCAGCAATGAGGTCCCGCATGCGCTGTGCTGCTTGCAGCGCAGCATTCCCGGCCATAAACGTCACCCTGCTCGAGTAGCTCCCCAGGTCGATGGGCGTTATCGCAGTATCCGCAACGATGAGTCGCACATCCTCGGGAGAGACACCCAGGATCTCACAGACGGTGTACACCAGAACCGAATTCGACCCCTGCCCGATGTCGATGGCGCCGCAGGAAAGGGTGACACTCCCACTCCGGTCCACCTGAAGGTGGACCTGGGAGTGGGGAAGGTCGTTCCAGTAGATGGGCAACCCCGCCCCGCTCAGGTAGCCGCTCACGGCCAACCCAACGCCCCTTCCCCTGGGTAACCGCCGGTGCTTCTCGTGGAACCGTGAAGCCTCCACGACTTTCTTGAGGCACTCTGCAAGGCCGCAGCTTGTAATGCGGAGCCAATTCACTGTCTTCGTGTGGGGGGCGACGAGGTTCCGACGCCGCAGCTCCACGGGGTCCATACCGAGATCCTCTGCGATCTTGTCGAGGTGGCACTCGAGTGCGAACCGAGGTTGGGGTGTTCCGTGTCCGCGCTTGGGGCCTCCAGGCGGCGCGTTTGTGAAGACCCGCATCCCTTCGAACCGATAATTGGGGATTTTGTAGGTGATCGGCTGCAATGCCCCTACGTAGTAAGTCGTGGCCACCCCGTAGCTACCGTAAGCTCCTCCTTCCAGGATCGCCCGGAAGTGCATCGCAGTGATTGTCCCGTCTTCCCGTACCCCTGTCCTCACCCACATCAAGGTAGGATGGCGCCGAAGGGTATAGAAGACCTCTTCCCTTGTCAGCGTGCACTTCACCGGCCTTCCGGTAATCATCGCCAGGGCAGCCACCACGATCTCATGGTTGAAGATGTCGCTTTTCCCACCGAACCCTCCGCCCACGGGGGTCGCGATCACCCGGATCCGGCTCATGGGCAGGTCCAGTACCTTGCTCAGGGTGCGATGAAGGTAGTGTGGCACCTGAGTGCTCGACCAGACGGTGAGCAGGTCCCCCGGCTCATAACTGGCTACGGCCGCGTGTTCTTCCAAGGGCAGATGTGCGCTCCCGTGGTACAGGAAGATATCTTCCCGGATGTAGTCAGCTTCCTCGAAGCCTGTCGCGACATCCCCGAACTCGAGGGAGACCTCCTTGTGGACGTTCCCCTGTGCGTGGATTGGCTCCCCTTCCTTAAAAAGAGCATCCTCGATCGTCATATAAGAAGGAAGGGGATCATACTCCACCTCAATCAACCTCACAGCCTGCTCGGCCGTCCACTCATCTATAGCCGCCACAGCAGCCACAGGGTCCCCTACGTAGCGGACCTTCTCCACGCAAAGAGCCTCCTGGTCCTGGGAGGTGGGGAGGATCCCGAACTTATGAGCAGGGAGATCCTTCCCTGTGAGCACCGCAAGAACGCCTGGGAGGCTCCTGGCGCGCGTTGTGTCAATCCGTCGGATGCGCGCGTGAGGGAGGTGGCTACGGAGAAGCTTACAAAATAGCATGCCGGGGAGGACAAGGTCGTCGGCATATCGCACCCTCCCTGTCACCTTGGCCTCGGCATCCACCCGGGGATACGGCTTAGAAATCCAGGTGAACTCTTTCATCTCGCTTTCACGGCCGCCCGCTCGACGGCCTGTACGATCCTCAGATATCCTGTACACCGGCAGAGGTTCCCTGAAAGGGCCTCATGAATTTCCTGGCGGCTTGGCGCCGGGTTCTGGTCCAGGAGGGCTTTTGCAGAGAGGAGGAATCCAGGAGTGCAGTAGCCGCATTGCAAGGCCCCAACCTCCATGAACGCCTCCTGCAAGGGGTGGAGGTTCCCTGGGCGGCCCAAGCCCTCGACCGTGAGGATTTCTGCTCCTTCCACCTCCACCGCGAGGGCAAGACAAGCCAATATGGGACGTCCATCAACCAGAACTGTGCAAGCCCCGCACTCCCCCAGCTCGCACCCGTGCTTTGTGCCCGTGAGGCCGAGATCCTCCCGTAGCAGCTCGAGCAGGGTCCTGTGCGGAGGAGTGAAGACCTCATGGACCTGGCCGTTCACATGAAGGCGCACGAGCCTTGGCATCCCCATTTTTCCCAGCACCTCGCCGAGGCGAGGAAACCTCGCTTCTTCCATCTCCCTCCTGTATCCGGAGGAGCTCAGAGACTTTCTGGCTAGCCTCCCGGACGAGTTCGCCGATCTCCCGCAGGCGTTTGTTGTCCATACGCACGCTCACGCCCACGACCGAAAGGGAAGCAACGGGGGTCCCCTCAGGATCGCAGATCGCTGCGGAAGCTGCGCGCACTGCTGGAAGATATTCCTCGTCATCGAGGGCGTAGCCCAGCTTCCGCGCACGCCGGACTTCCCTTAGGTACGCTTGAGGATCGGTGATGGAACGAGAAGTGAACCGAGGGAGGCGAGTATTCTTGAGAAGGCGTTCCAGCTCCTCATCAGGAAGGCCAGCAAGGAACACCTTATACACCGCGCCGGCAAAGGGAGGCAAGCGCTTCCCAATGGGCGCAGCAACCCGCAGCTCGTGGGGAGATTCCTCCCGGTCAATAATAAGGCTTCCCTGGCGGTCCAGCAAGTGGAGGACAACAGTTTCTCCCGTCTTCCTCCAGAGCTCCTCCATGGCCCCGCGGGCGATGCGTCGCAGATCCATCCACGCGAGCACCGCGTTCCCTAGCTCCAAGAGACCGTACGAAAGGCGGTAGCGCTTCGTGGCGGGGTTCCGAGAGACAAATCCGTGGGCCTCAAGAGTATGGAGGATTCCGTGGACTGTGCTCTTATGCAAACCCGTCCGCCGGCAGAGCTCCGTGAGGCGCATCTCTGAGCCCTTCAAGAGCTTGAGCAACTGGATCGCCCGGTCAACGGCAGGAACGCGGCGGACCTTCTGCATGTTCGCTCTAGCGAATAAAGTTCTCTTAAGAGAACTTTCTGAGGACAGGCTATCAAACTGTGGAGAGTCTGTCAAGGGGGAAGCCTCTAAAACCTTCAAAATCGAGAATGGCCTCTACCTCATATCGCCCAAGGAGGCGACTGCAAGCTGCGGCGTAGCCGCTTCAATCTGGAAGGGATCGACAGGAGCCTTCGGAGGTGTCCAACCTGGGGGAGGCTCAAAAACCTTCTCAAAGAACGCTCGTGCACGCGGCGCTAGGAGCTGATAATACGCAAAGAAAAGCTTCGCCGCTTCGTACCCAACCCAATCCTTTGGAAGCAGGTCGTCCGGAAGCCACGGGTCCACGAACAGGGATTTCCGGTACTCGTGGACCAGCCGGACCTTCTCCACGAAGCAGAAATTATCCGGAGGCGGATTCCCTCTGGCAAACCGCCTCTGGAGGGTCAAGAACCTTGGTTTGAAGGTTCTTATGAACGCTTGGTGCCACCGCGCAATCCTCTCGAGGTTCCAACAGCGTTGCACCACCGCCTTATCCCCTCCGGGCCCGGTGAACTTAGCGGTGAACAGGATCACGTACTCCTGAATCCCATGTGCCGTCACTAATTCTTTGAGGTAGTCGATAAGGTTGTGCGGGGTGATCCATGTACCGTTTGCCAGAGGGCCCATGCCAAGCCAAATGAGCTCCCGGCGGAGACGGTCACGCTCTCCCCGTCGAGCCTCTGGGAAGGAGTAGGAGAGAATTCGCCAAAGACCGTCCCACGGGCCATGGCGAAGGCTATAGACCCTATGCGTCCCATACTCAATGCGCTTCCGGCCACGCTCGGTGAGAGCGTAAAAACTCCGCCTCCCCTCCCTCCTAGCTTTTACCCACCCCTGCCGGGCCATCCGCGCCAGGGCAACTCGCACCGCTCCCGGGGAAAACCCAAGCTCTCCCATCAAGCGGATGAGGCTACCTGTGGAGATCTCACCGCCGTAGTAGCGAACAGAGTCGCCAAAGATGGTGAAGAGCATGGAGCGCGCCTTCATCGTCCTCCTTCATTCTATGAACGGGCCATGGGCCGGTCAAGCGCCCATCTTGGGAAATCCTTTCTCCCAGGCAACAGCAGGAAGAGAGGAATCCCCGAAGAATCCGCTAGGCTGAGTGGGGTGATTCCCTTCT
>JAUQQG010000087.1 GCA_030550015.1 bacterium
GAGTTGGATCAACCGCCCTTCCCAGGCCTGGGCGTAAGGGCAGTGGTTACAGGTGAAAATGACTGCGAGCGCTCGCTTATCCTGGTAGTCCTCGGTCCGGTGAATCTTCCCGTCGGTTCCGGGAAGGGCGAAGGGGATGAGAGAAGCACCGATCTCAAGGGCAGCCATTACAGAGACCTCCTTTCGGTTGTTTTTGATGCGAGGGCCTCCTTGAAGGCCCTGCGGATCATTTCCTTGGAGGGAAGCGGGGATACCCTGCCATCCTCGAGGTGGTAGACACGGCAGGTGAGAGAAAAACGCGTCCCTTCAGGCACAGGGACGATGTCCTTTCCATCGAACCGGATGGTGGGAGAACCCGGAAACCGTAGCGCCTCTGCTTGTTCTTCGGTCTCCACACGGATGACCTCCACGGTAGCCTCGCACCCTTCCTCTGCCAGGACGGCCTTCAGGCGGGCGAGCGCCTCCTCGTGCGAAGGACACTCCTCCCAGTACAGGAACTCAACGCGCATAAGAACCCTCCCATAGAGACCTTCTAGGCACGATTCGTTCCATACCCTGCGGGAGTCTTTCACTGTGCCTGGACCTTTCTGAGATTACCATTATATCCTCCAGCACAAAAGGCCTCCCAAGCCGGGGATCGCCAGAAAGCCAAGGACCCTACAAGCGCGCCGCTATCCTTTTTCCACAGGTATAGGGATGCAGTGGTTTCCAAACCACAAGATAAGCTCCAAAATTCTCGCGATCAACGCGACTTTCCTCCTGTTCCCGGGAATAGTTACGTTCACAGGCTGTTTCAGGATTACGATGATGCACCCGACCAACCTCCTTGTCCTGAACACGGCGATTGGGCTGGCGCAGGCAAGGGAGCAGGGTGGGGGGAGGTTCTTCCAAATTCGAGAAGGCTCCTCAACATCCTCCTGTGACCTGACAGCAAATCAGTCCGTGGCCCGATTCTCTTGGAGCAAGATCGTAGTTATTTTAGAGGTGGTATCACTTTTGGAGATTTCCATAGTTTCAAGGAGGATTTTATAGATTTTCCCAGTATATGCCCTATAGCTATTGAAAGCGGGGGCGGCTCCTTTGAACGAAACTGTTGGAAAACGGGGCAAGTATGCTGGGCAATCGGAGTGGCTGACCCTGGGTCAGGCCAGTCTCCTCCTTGGAGTGGATCCTAGCACCCTACGCCAGTGGGCCGATACTGGCAAAATCCAAGTTTTTCGAACCCCCGGGGGGCACCGGCGGTTTTCCCGCCAGCAAATCGAGGCGTTGCTCACGCAGCCGCACCCGCAGCACCGCGTCGGTTCGATCGTGGAGGAGATTGAACGGACCGGCAATCATCTTGTGGTGCAGCCTGTCCGGGAGTGGTACATGACTCGCAGATGGTACGAAGCCTTCGATGAGGAAGCCAAGCACCAAATGCGGGTCCTTGGACGGCAACTCCTGCGTGCATTGCTGAAGTACCTGCGAGGTGGTCCACAGCAGCAACACTACTTGGAGGAAGGGATGGTTGCCGGGCGGGGTATAGGGTTGCTCGCTGGGAAGAAGAACCTGTTGGCCCAGGAGGCCGCAGAAAGTTTCCTGTTTATCAAGCGGCTTATGACCGAGGTCGTGACCAAGCGAAAAGAGATTCACCCTGAGAATCGGGTCCAATGGCTACGCCGGCTTGACCGGTTCATGGACCGGATCCTCGTCGTCCTCATGGAAGGATACGAGGAGGGGAGGAGAGGGTGAAGGCATGGAGATCGTCGCCGTCGGCGTGAGTCATCGGTCCGCACCTCTTGAGATTCTAGAACGATTCACGTTCGCGCCCGGCTCGATCACTGGGGCTTTACTTGAGCTCTGCCAGCTGGAAGGCATCAAGGAGGCGGTCCTCCTCACCACATGCCACCGCACGGAGGTCTACGTAGCTACCCCTGACGTCTCCACGGGCGTTTCCTCGATCATGAGGTTCCTCGGGGGATCTCGAGACGTCCCGCTCGAGGTTCTGGAGGAATACCTGTTCCAGCTCCAAGACCTTGATGCTGCGAAGCACTTGTTCACCGTTGCCTCAGGCCTTGACTCCATGGTGGTGGGGGAAGGCCAAGTTCTTGGACAGGTCCGCGATGCGTTGAAACAAGCGTCAGCTGTAGGCACAGCCAGGGCATACCTTTCTGCTCTGTTCCGCCAGGCCATCCGGGTGGGGGCGCGGGTGCGGAAGGAGACTCGAATTGGTGGCCATGGGAGATCTATTAGCTCCGTCGCTGTCGAGCTCGCCCGCAAGCTCTTCGGGGACCTCCGCGGTCGCGTGATCCTGGTCATCGGGACGGGAGCGGCGAGCGAGCTGGTCCTCCAAGCTCTTCGCAGGCATGGGACGGGAAGAATCCTCGTGGTGAGCCGCACCCCTGAGAGGGCATCCGTGGTCGCTCAACGATACGGGGGGCAAGCGATCACATACCAGGATCTCCCGGACGCCCTCAAGGAAGTCGATATCGTCATCAGCTCAACAGCAGCTCCACATCCTGTCATCTCCCTGGAACTGATGGAGGAAGCTGCGAAGTGCCGCACGCATCCCCTCCTCCTCATCGATATCGCTGTCCCCCGGGATATCGACCCGCGGGTACGAACTCTCCCTAACGTCTACCTCTACGATCTGGAGGGACTCCAGGAGATTGTCAACGAGCGGATTCGCGAGAACATGGAGGAAGTACCAAGGGCGGAGAGGATCATCGCCGAGGAGGTGGAGAAGTTCGCCCGCTGGCTCCGAACGCGCCAAGTTGCCCCAACGATCGCGGAGCTCTACGCTCGCGCCGAGATGATCCGTGCTGCGGAGGTGCGAAAAGCAATACGTCGACTTGGGCACCTCACAGAACGGGAGAGGGAAATCGTGGAAGCCATGACTTCCGCCTTGGTCAAGAAACTCCTCCACCTCCCTGTCGTCTCCTTGAAGCGGAGGGTGGCGTACGGTGAAACTGCCTCCCTTGAGGCGGTCAGGGAGATGTTCGGGTTGGACGGGGCGGCGGAAAGTAGGCTTCAGACATTGGATTTGAGGTCTCAGGCGCGCGATCTTGGGGACCAGGACCCGAGGACGAGATCCGGGTTTCAGGAGGTAAACCCTCATGCATAGGGTACGCGTGGGCACCCGGGGGAGCGCCCTTGCTCGAGCCCAGACCCGCTGGGTCATAGAACAGCTCTCCAGAGCCCGGCCAGATGCTTCCTTTGAAGAGGTTATCATCACAACCTCCGGAGACCGGGGAAGGGTCGATGCATGGCCTGGTGCCTTCACCCGAGAGCTCGAGGAGGCGCTCCTGGCTGGGAAGATCGACATCGCAGTCCACAGCCTCAAGGACCTCCCCACAGAACAACCCCCAGGGTTGGTGATCGGGGCAATCCCTCCTCGGGGAGATCCCCGAGATGCGCTCATCTCCAGGGAAGGCCACACGCTTGCGACCCTTCCTGAAGGGGCCCGGATTGGGACAACCAGCGAACGCCGCGCAGTCCAGCTTCTGGCCTTCCGTCCGGATTTGACCATCCTGGGGATCCGGGGGAACGTTGACACCCGTCTCAGGAAGCTCTCCCAGGGGGATTGTGAGGCGATCGTCCTCGCGAGTGCAGGGCTGCACAGGCTAGGTCGGGCCCAAGAGATCACAGAGGTGCTCCCTCTCGAGATCATGTTGCCAGCGCCAGGACAGGGAGCGCTCGCGGTCGAGGTAAGGGCAGATGACAAGCCCATTCTTGATCTTGTCAGTGCCCTCGATCATCTCCCGACCAGAAAGGCAGTCCAAGCAGAGAGGGAGTTCCTCCGCGTGCTCGGGGGAGGGTGCCGGATCCCCGTTGGCGCCTATGCCACCGTGGAGGAGGACGGGATCTCCCTCTCCGGGATGGTCGGGACCCGTGCCGGTCGGATTCTGCGAGGAAGCGTGCGCGCCGCTTCTCCGGAAGAGGCTGCTTGGCTACTGCGAGAGCAGCTGAGCGCAGAGAGCCCCGAGATATTTACGGAGGCCGTTCTCCAAAGGGATGGGCGGGGGTGAGACCTTGCACAAGCCTCTTTCCGGCTGGAGGATCCTCGTGACACGGCCTCGGGAGCAGGCGAAGGACCTGGTCCATTCCCTTGAGGAGCTGGGGGCGGAATGCTTGCTCTACCCCACCATCCGGATCATCCCACCCCAGAGCTACGAGCGGCTGGACCACGCGCTAGCGAACCTTTCCTCCTATCAATGGGTTGTGTTTACCAGCGCGAACGGAGTTAGGGCTGTCTTGGAACGGATGAAAGCCCTCCACAGGGATCCGAGGGAGCTTCTCGCAATGGAGATTGCGGCCATCGGCCCTGCAACCCGGGAAGCCCTGGAGGAGCAGGGAATCCGGGTCACTCTATCCCCAAAAGAGTATCGAGCGGAAGGGCTCGTGGAGGCTTTCTCCAACTACGATCTCCGCGGGAAACGGATCCTCTTGCCAAGGGCGGAGGAGGCGAGGGATCTCCTCCCGAGGGAGCTAGAGAAGCTCGGCGCCAAGGTGGACGTCGTCCCTGCGTATCGAACCGTCCCTGATATGGAGAACGGGGAGGCAATCCGGGAGTTGCTGAACAAGGGAGTGGTGAACGCCATCACATTCACCAGCCCCTCCACCGTTCGGAACTTCCTAGTGATGGTGGGTGAGGGCGGCATCGACGCCCTCTCCCGTGTCTTTGTGGCGTGCATTGGCCCTGTGACTGCAGAGGCGGCAAAGAACCTGGGGATCCGGGTGGACGCTGTAGCCCAAGAGTATACGAGCGAGGGGCTCGTACGGGCCCTGGTTGGGAACCTGGGTTGGAAGAAAGGGGAGGGAGGAAGATGAGCTTTCCTGTCGTCAGGATGCGGAGGTTGCGCCGCAACCCTCTTCTCCGGAGGATGGTCCAGGAGACGAGGCTCGAGGTGTTCGACCTCGTCGCTCCCCTGTTCGTGAAAGAGGGGATCGCCGCACCGGAACCCATTGCCTCGATGCCCGGTCAGTACCAACACACCCTGGACAGCTTGGTGCGGGAGTGCGAGGAACTCGTGGAGGTCGGTGTCCCGGCTGTGATCCTCTTTGGCATCCCCGCTCGGAAGGACCCTGAAGGGAGTGGCGCGAGTGACCCCAACGGGATCATCCAACGGGCGCTCCGGCGGATCCGGGAGGAGTTCGGTGAGAGGCTTCTCCTGATCACTGACCTGTGCATGTGCGAGTATACTTCGCACGGCCACTGTGGGATCGTCCGCAACGGGACTGTGGACAATGATCGGACGCTTGACCGATATCGCGAAATCGCCATCAGCCAAGCTGCAGCCGGAGCAGACATCATCGCCCCTTCGGGGATGATGGATGGCCAAGTCCAGGCGATCCGCGAGGCCCTGGATGGGGCAGGATACCAAGACATCGCCATCCTGGCCTACGCAGCCAAATACGCTTCCTCCCTGTACGGACCCTTCCGGGAGGCAGCCGAATCCGCACCGAAGTTTGGCGACAGGCGCTCTTACCAGATGGACATCGCAAACCGCGAAGAAGCGATCCGGGAAGTCTCCCTGGACATCGAGGAAGGGGCAGATATGGTCATGGTCAAGCCTGCCCTTCCCAATTTGGATATCCTAGCGAAGATCAAAGAGCTGTTTCGCATGCCAACCGCTGCCTACAACGTGAGTGGGGAGTACGCCATGGTCAAGGCAGCGGCCCAACAAGGGTGGTTGGATGAGCGAGCCACAGTCGTGGAGATCCTTACGGCGATCAAGCGTGCAGGTGCAGACGTGATCCTCACGTACTTCGCCAAGGATGCGGCACATTGGCTCAGGGAAAGGAGTTGAAGGATGAACACCTCACGGGTAAAGACAATTCGACATCCTACCTACGATCTGAATCAGCGCCCGTTTCTGGTGATCTGGGAGGTTACGCGGGCATGTGATCTCGCCTGTGTCCACTGCCGAGCCTCTGCAATCCCAGAACGAGAGGAAGGGGAGCTGACCACAGAGGAGGGATACAGGCTCATCGATCAGGTCGCTGAGTTCATCCCTCCTCCGCCCCTGTTCATCCTGACAGGGGGAGATCCCTTCAAGCGGGAGGATCTGTTTGACCTCGTCCGGTACGGAGCGGAGAAGGGGCTTCCTGTCTCCGTATCACCCTCGGGAACTCCAACGCTGACGCCGGAGAACATCCGCAGGCTAAGGGAGGCAGGAGCCGTGGCCATTTCCTTCAGCGTCGACGGATCTACTCCCGCAATTCACGATGGTTTCCGCAGGGTGGATGGGGTCTATCATTGGACCCTGCGGGGCTGGGATGCGGCGAGATCCTGTGGGCTGAAGGTGCAGATCAACACCACCGTTACCCCTCACAACCTCGATGACCTCCCCAACATCTTCGAGCTGGTCCGGAGTAGGGGGGTGATGACCTGGAGCATCTTCTTCTTAGTTCCCACAGGGAGGGGAAAGGGTCTTCCTCAGCTCACCCCACAGGAGTTTGAAGATGTCATGCACTTTCTTTACGATGTCTCCAAGGTTCTCCCGGTGAAGACCACAGAGGGCCATCACTACAAACGCGTGGTGGTCCAGCGAACCATCCTGGAACAGCGGGGGATCCCTCCCGAGGAGATCCTGCCCCTTGGGCCAACGTACCGCAAGCTGCGGGAGCGCGTGCACCTCCCAGGGGCGGGGGAGATCCCAGGAAAGATGCGGCGTCCTCCCCTTGACGTTAACGCCGGCAAGGGGTTCGTGTTCATCAACCACCTCGGAGAGGTCTTCCCGAGCGGATTTCTGCCTCTTGGAGTTGGAAACGTCCGTCTGACCCCGCTCGGAGAGTTATACAGGAGCTCTCCCCTCTTTCGATCGCTGCGGGACCCAGATCAGCTGCGGGGCAGGTGCGGGAGGTGCGAGTTCCGCACAGTCTGCGGAGGATCCAGGTCCAGGGCCTTCGGAGTCAGCGCTGATCCTCTTGCGGAGGATCCATTCTGTGCCTACGAGCCGGGGAGCTTCCCCTTCCAGGAAGATGTCGCCAGAATCCTGGCCGGCGGAGGTGTGGAGAGTTGATACAGAATCGGTCACAACAGCTCTATGCCCAGGCTTGCAACTTGATCCCAGGAGGCGTAAACAGCCCTGTACGCGCATTCCAAGCTGTCGGAGGGACCCCCTTTTTCATTGCGAAGGGGGAAGGGGCCTATCTTATAGACGTGGATGGCAACAGATTCATCGACTACGTGTGCTCCTGGGGACCGTTGATCCTTGGGCACGCCCACCCAGAGGTGGTGGAGGTTGCCTCCCAGGTTCTCCGGCTGGGGAGCAGCTTCGGAGCGCCTTCCCCATGGGAGGTAGATCTTGCCCAACTGATCGTGGAAGGAGTACCCTCGGTGGAAATGGTGCGCATGGTCAACTCGGGGACAGAAGCGGTCATGAGCGCGGTCCGGCTGGCCCGAGCGTATACCAACAGAGATCTAGTGGTGAAATTCGCTGGGGGCTACCACGGGCATTCCGATGGGCTCATCGTCCAAGGTGGCTCCGGGATCGCCACCCTCGGAATCACAACGCGGCCCGGAATCCCCCAGGCAATTGCGGAGATGACCTTGACCCTTCCCTATAACGACCTCGAAGCTGTGGAGCGGGCTTTCCAACTATATGGCGAACGCATCGCGGCTGTCATCGTCGAGCCCATCGCCGGGAACATGGGAGTAGTTCCCCCAAAGCCTGGGTTCCTTGAAGGGTTACGCAGGCTGACCAAGGGTTCGGGTTCGTTGCTCATCTTTGATGAAGTGATTACAGGATTTCGCGTGAGCTATGGAGG
Organism: bacterium; assembly: GCA_030550015.1. Lineage (GTDB taxonomy): Bacteria > Sysuimicrobiota > Sysuimicrobiia > Sysuimicrobiales > Thermofontiviventaceae > Thermofontivivens > Thermofontivivens primus. Next base: position 7,753 of record JAUQQG010000087.1, read on the forward strand.
CGCACAAGCTTTGTACGGGGTTCTTCCAGACCTCACTTGCCTGGGGAAAATTATTGGTGGCGGATTCCCTGTGGGCGCTTTTGGAGGACCGCGAGAGATCATGAAGCTCGTTGCCCCTCTCGGTCCGGTGTACCAAGCAGGAACGCTCTCCGGGAACCCCGTGGCTATGGCATGTGGGGCGACTACGTTGCGGATCCTCCGGACCACGGACCCATACGGCCGGCTGGAGAAGCTTGGGGTGCGGTTGGCGGAAGGATTAAGGGAAGCAGCAAGAGAAGCAGGGATTCCTGTGACCGTGAACAGAGTTGGATCTATGCTCACCGTGTTCTTCACAGAAGGTCCTGTTGAGAATTTCGATGACGCGAACCGTTCCGACAAGCAGCAGTTCAGCCGTTTCTTCTGGGGGATGCTGGAGAGAGGGGTATACATCCCACCCTCCCAGTTTGAGGCTTGGTTTGTCTCCCTTTCCCACAGCGAGAAAGAGATCGAGCGTACAGTAGAAGCTGCACGAGAGGTCTTCCGTCACCTTCGTTAGCCCCCCTCATCCCTCACTCTACCCACTGCTACCGCTTCGCCCCGGTAGCCGAAATGGATCCATGCTCACCGGACGAGCGCGAGCTGCGTCGTGCGACCCTTGACGTAGAGGGAATAAGCCGATATGCTTCAAACGGAGAATGAGGGCGTATGTTGCGCGATCCTCGCGTGGACAGGTTAGAATCTGCTCTTGCCCGCTTGGCCGAAGCTCAGGCACAGACGCAGGGTACCCTTCAAGTGCTTGCCGAGCGCGTCGATCGGCTCGCTGAGGCGCAAGTTAGGACAGAGACTCGGCTGGGAGAACTCGCTGAGGCACAAGCAAGGACTGAAGAGCGTGTAGGGCGCCTTGAAGAGGCCGTTGCCAAGCTCGCTGAGGCACAAGCAAGGACTGAAGAGCGTGTAGGGCGCCTTGAAGAGGCCGTTGCCAAGCTCGCTGAGGCA
>JAUQQG010000109.1 GCA_030550015.1 bacterium
GGGGAGGTAGACCATGGCGAAGCCGAAATTTGAGCGGATCAAGCCACACGTGAACGTAGGGACCATTGGGCACGTGGACCATGGGAAGACGACATTGACGGCGGCGATCACCCAGTGTTTGGCGACGCTGGGGAGGACGAAGCCCATGGGGTTCTGGGAGATTGACAACGCGCCGGAGGAGAAGGAGCGAGGGATCACCATTGCCATCAGCCATGTGGAGTACGAGACGGAGAAGCGGCACTATGCGCACGTAGACTGTCCTGGGCATGCGGACTATATTAAGAACATGATTACGGGTGCGGCGCAGATGGATGGGGCGATTTTGGTTGTTTCTGCGGCGGACGGGCCGATGCCGCAGACGCGGGAGCACATTCTTCTGGCGCGGCAGGTGAACGTACCGTACATTGTAGTGTTTTTGAACAAAGTGGACATGGTTGACGATCCTGAGCTATTGGACCTTGTGGAGGTAGAGGTTCGGGACCTCTTGAGCCAGTACGGATTTCCTGGGGACGAAGTACCGGTGATCCGTGGGTCTGCGTTGCAGAGTCTTGAGTGTCCGAACAAGGGGAGGGACTGTCCTACCTGCAAACCCATTTGGGAACTGATGGACGCGGTAGACGAGTACATTCCTACTCCGCAGCGGGAGGTAGACAAACCCTTCCTGATGGCGGTGGAGGACATCTTCTCCATCACGGGGAGGGGGACGGTAGCGACGGGTCGTGTAGAGCGTGGGAGGCTGAAGGTTGGGGAGGAAGTAGAGATTGTGGGGTTCCGTGGGGAACCCAAGCGGACGGTGGTGACGGGGATTGAGATGTTCCGGAAGGTACTTGACGAGGCGGTAGCTGGGGATAATATTGGGGTGTTGTTGCGGGGTATTGAGAAAGACGAAGTGGAGCGCGGGATGGTTATAGCCAAACCTGGGAGCATCAAACCCCACACCAAATTCAAGGCGGAGGTGTACGTGCTGACCAAGGAGGAGGGGGGTAGGCACACACCATTTTTCAGCGGATACAGGCCGCAGTTTTACTTTCGGACCACGGACGTAACGGGGACGATCAAGCTTCCGGAGGGTGTAGAGATGGTGATGCCTGGGGACAATGTGAACCTGGAGGTGGAGCTGATCGCCCCGGTGGCGCTAGAGGAGGGGCTGCGGTTTGCCATCCGGGAGGGGGGCCGGACCGTGGGCGCCGGGGTGGTGACCCAGATCCTTGAGTAAGGGTACCCCCCTGTGAGTGCCCGATAAGGGCACTGAGGAGGTCGGACAAGATATGGCGAGAGAGATCATCACCCTGGCATGCACCCAGTGCAAGCGCCGGAACTACACGACGACGAAGAACAAGAAGAATGATCCGGACCGCTTGGAGCTCAATAAATATTGTCCCTGGTGTCGCAAGCACACCTTGCACCGGGAGACGCGGTAACGTATAATCATTTCGGATTGCGGATGTCAAAATCCGGATGATGAACTTCCAATAAAAACTCCGCAATCCGAAATCCCAAATCCGAAATTCCATAGGGGCGTAGCTCAACCTGGTAGAGCGCTGGTCTCCAAAACCAGTGGTTGTCGGTTCAAATCCGGCCGCCCCTGCCAGCCGGCCATCCGCTTTCCCGCTTGAGTTTTGATTTCATATTTCCGAGAAATCCAGCCCCGGCTTCTCTCCATGGTGGTACCTCTATCTTTGTTACTTCATTCTACTCATTCCTGCCATGGATCTAGAGCAGGGCGAGGAGAGCACTTGGTCTACCCAAGCGGGGAAGATCGCCGAGGCCATGCAGGCAGGCCGAAGTACTTCAAGAATGGATCGGTGTTGGCATACACAATCGACGGGTCGGAGGATTTCTGGGGCACATCGTCCGGATAAGCCCGCGGATGCGGTAAGATCGGATGAGGGGAGCTGTCCTCTTCTGTTTCCCTGTTTTCAACAGATTTTAGCAGTCGCTTCCATCCTCACCGAACAACCCCACGCCCAGTCTACGGAAAGGAACACGATGACTCTCCCGCTTTCCTCAACCTGGTAATTCAGGTGGCTCTGTCGTATGGGAACTCCTTCGCATGAGTGACCTATGGGAGACGGACCACAGATTGACACACGCACTGGCCTCTGGTAAGGTGTATGTTAGTTTCGCAAATACTTTGAGGATCTAAATAATACGGGTGAACCGTATGTCTGTTGGTGTAGAGAGGGAAGGGAGGCTTCAAACATTTCGTGCATTCAGACACCGAAACTTCCGCCTGTGGTTCCTAGGGCAGACGGTTTCCCTTTTCGGGACCTGGATGCAAGCCACTGCCCAAGGCTTCCTAGTATACCAACTCACGCGATCGCCGGCCTATCTTGGCTACGTGGCCTTCTCTGCGGGAATCCCCTCGTGGCTGTTGATGCTGTACGGGGGCGCTGTGGCCGACCGGATGCCCCGCCGTACCCTCCTCTTGGTCACCCAAGCCAGCATGATGGTCCTCGCCTTCCTTCTCGCGGGCCTCACCTTCGGTGGCATCGTCAAGCCCTGGCACATCGTCGCGCTGGCATTCGCCCTGGGGATTGCCAACGCGTTCGATGCTCCCGCTCGTCAAGCATTTGTCTGGGAGCTCGTCGACCTTGAGGACTTGACGAATGCTGTCGCTCTCAACGCGGTGATGTTCAATACCGCAACAGTGGTGGGGCCTGCTGCCGCTGGCATCGTCTATGCCTCTTTAGGTCCTGGATGGTGCTTCGTGTTCAACGGAATCTCCTTCCTCGCTGTCATCGCAGCACTCCTGTTCATGGAGATCCAACGACGTGGTGATCTAGGCCAAGGAACCTCTACCCCATCCGGGATCAGTGAAGGGATCCGGTATGTCGCTTCCCACCCGGTCATCCGTACCGTAGTCCTCCTGGTCACGTCCGTGAGCGTGTTTGGATGGTCCTTGATCTCTCTGATGCCGGCGTGGGCAGTGGATGTTCTTCACGGGGACGCGCAAACCAATGGGCTCCTTCAAGCAGCCCGTGGGCTTGGAGCACTCGTTGGGGCTCTCACACTCGCAACACTCAGTCAACAACTCCCTCGTGGCCGCGCCCTCATCCTAGGGAGCCTTCTTTATCCCCTTCTGATGCTAGCCTTTGCCTGGGTGTGGTGGCTTCCCGGGTCGTTCCTCTTGCTTGCTGCCATTGGTACATCCACGATCTTCGTCGTGAATCTCTCCAACGCGCTCGTTCAGAGCCTTGTTCCGGATCGAATTCGCGGGAGGGTCATGGGGGTCTACAGCCTGACTTTCCTAGGGGGAATGCCTCTCGGATCCCTGCTTCTTGGTATCGTTGCGCGTCTTCTAGGAGTTCCAAAGGCGATCACTACCTCCGCGCTCATCTCCCTTGCGGTGGGAATAGTCCTCCTTGCCTTTCATCCTTCCATTCAAGATATCCAGTGAGAGGTTTGTGAAACTCGGGTGTGACATCCCGAGATTCCTCCGTGCTACTTCACCACCAATGGCGCATCTCTTCTAGGATTACCTGTGCCTTCGCCGGATTGAAGGCGCCACAGACGCATGGTTTGGCGAGGTAGATGGCCGCTTCCTCGCTCGTGAGGCGGCCCTCCTTGACGAGGAAAGCGACCTTTCTCGCGAGGTGTCGGGACACCATTCCATGCCCGCACATGGTGATGAGCTCCAGGACCGGCGCTTCCGGAAGGAGGTCCAGTCGACCATGGAACTCCAGGGAGTACTCGATACTGTGGGGCGTGATCCCTGCCTCCTGTGCTGCGTTGTAGGTCCCCTCGATGGGGCCACTGACATTGACGGACATCCCCAGATCCGCCTCCTTGACCGCTTTCAGGACGGCGCACACGGCGTCGCGGGAATCAAAGGTGGCAGCTGCCGTGCACGGCCCCTTGATCTCCTCGATGACGCGGTTTGGGGAGACCTTGTGCCTCCTTCGCTTCGTAAACCAGGTGAAGGGGTTCAGGGAACGTTCAGGCCGGAATAGACTCCCCCCTTTCCCGTTCCCCATGTTTACCGGGTTGAAACGGGACGCTAGGCGCAGGAAGGCCTGTAGCTTGTCCTCGCAACCGGCATCGTTGATCCCCCGTGCGGGGATGGCGAAGACGATGTAATCTCCTTCTTGGCGCGGTCCATAGCGGTGCAGCGTGTTGGTCATGGTGCATCACCTCCCCTCCGCAAGGGGCCGACCCAGCCCCATGTTGACCTTCGCCCTTTGCGGCCGATACCCCAGCTGGTGGAGAATGCCGAGCAGGGGATTGGAGCCATCACGCGCGTTCCTGGTGTACACCCCGATGCTCACCACGGTCTGGAGCCTGGTGGAGACCTCCTCTACGGTACGGAGGACCTCCGGGACCTGTTCCAGGGGCACAGTAAACTCCACGATTGCAGAAAGGATCCGCTCCTGGAGGATATCCTTCCGGATGCGGCCTGTCTTCGGGTCTTCCATGAGTGAAGTCACCGGGTTCTTTGGTTCGAAGGAGATCCCCAGGTTGGCCAACGATGCCGTCACATCCTCAATCTCTGCAAACGTCACCCCGACTCCAGGTCGCCCGAGTTCTACTGTGAATCCTGCTTCTCCCTCCTTTGTCCGTCCTGTCACGTCGTTTGTCTTGGCCTCCTCGGTTCCCCTCCCGGCGACGCCTGTTACCTTGTGCTCACTTGTAGGGTCGCTGAACAGGCTCCGTACCACCCTGGGCCACTCGAGGGGTTCTGGGGTAATCGCACCCGTGGGACAGATATCCAGATCGGGATCAGGGCGCAGGCGGAGAAGCTGGGCGGCCTTCCGCAGCGTCCGTACAAGCCAGGGAGGAAGATTCTCCCGGCTCATGCTCCGGTAGCAGTTGGCGCACTCCACACAGGCGTCCCGGTCGATGACTGCGACGCCACTAGGTCCCACGGCAATTGCCCCGACCGGGCAGAAAGGGATGCAGTTTGCACATCCCACGCAAAGCTTCGGGTTGATCCACATTGTTCTTTCCTCCCCTCTGATACCGCTCCCTCATCCCACAAAAATCCTAAGATTTGGTAGGACCCGGCCCACTAGAGGCTTCTGAAAGTGTGGGTGGGCTAGCGTCCTTTCCACTGTGGTGTCCGCTTTTCCACGAACGCCCTGACTGCTTCGCGGAAGTCCTCGCTGGTATAGCACCGGAGGACCAGATCCTCTCCGTCTACGGCGCGGCGATGGCTCAAGATACGGGTGATCGCCTCCTTAGTTACCTGGACCGTGAGGGGAGCGTGCCCTGCGATGGTGGAGGCTACCTCCTTGACATGACGTTCCAGGTCCTCTGCTGGGACGACGGCGTTCACAAGGCCCAACCTGTACGCCTCTTCAGCAGAGAGGAGCCTTGCGGTGAACAAGAGTTCCTTCGCGATCCCAGGGCCCACGACTTCGAGGAGGCGACTGGTATTAGACATGGACAGGCAGTTCCCGAGCGTGCGAGCAATGGGGACCCCCAGGCGCGCATTCGGTGCGGCGTAGCGGAGATCACAGGCAAGAGCAAGCGTGAACCCTCCTCCGACGGCGTGGCCCTCGATCATGGCAATGGTTGCCTTGCGCATGCGTTCAAGCCTTCCCACGACGGTATCGATGCGTCGTTCGTATGCGAGTGCATCCTCTCCGCTGTGCAGGTTCAAAAACTCCCGGATGTCCGTCCCGGCGATGAACGTTCCTCCTCCCCCGCGCAGCACCACCACCCGTACTTCCGGATTTGCGTCCAGTTCCTCGCACGCCTGGAAGAAAGCGTCGTACATGGCAAAGGTCATCGCGTTCCTGGCTTCGGGACGGTGAACGACGATCCAGGCGACCGCGCCTTGGATATCTACGGAAACAGACATCGTTTGACCACTCCTTCACTCACCAGCGTCTCGATCTCCTGGGTGGTATACCCAAGTTCCCGGAGGACTTCCTCGGTGTGCTCCCCAAGACGGGGAGCTGGGCGGCGGATCCTCGCCGGCGTCGCTGAGCACTTCACCGCTGGGCCGATCTGGCGGATCCTCCCTCCAACAGGATGCTCGATCTCCTGGACCATCTCTCTTGCCACGGTTTGAGGATGCAAGAAAACCTCCGGGTAGGTGAGGATGGATCCGCAGGGGACGCCCGCCTCCTCCAGCACTTTCAACCAGTGGTCACGGGGTTTTTGGACGGTGACGCCCTCGATGATCGCGGCAAGCTCCTGCCGATGGCGGACCCTGCTGGCGTCCGTGGCAAACTCCGGGCGGTTCAGGAGGTGCTCAAGTCCAAGCGCCTTGCACAGACGCTCCCAGCTGCGTTGATTTGCCCCTCCAACGGTGATGTATCCGTCCTGGCATCGGAAAGCTTGATAAGGCGCGGACATGCGATGTGCTGAACCAGTGGGCTGGGGGACGTTTCCTGTGGAGAAGTACTCCGTGGCCTCCCATACTGATAAGGCGATTCCTGCCTCCAGGAGCGAGGTTTCCACGTACTGGCCTTCTCCAGTACGAAGCCGGTGGATGTAGGCGCTGAGGATGGCATAGGTCAGGAAGAGCGCCGCGCCCAGGTCGCAAATGGGAATCCCGCACTTCACAGGGGAAGAGCCGGGGAACCCCGTTACCGACATGATCCCACTCTCCCCCTGGGCTATGAGGTCGAAGCCTCCGCGTGAGGCGTAGGGTCCCGTCTGCCCGTATCCGGAGATCGACGCGTAAATCAGGCCGGGGTTCAGCGGTCGCAGATCACCATATCCAAGCCCCAAACGGTCCATAGTTCCCGGCCGGAAGTTCTCCACGAGGATGTCGACGGTCTGGGCCAAGCGGCGGCAAAGTTCTACGCCCCTGGGATTCTTGAGGTTGACGGCGATCCCCCGTTTGTTCCGGTTGACCGCCCAGAAGGCGGGAGATTCTCCATCTTGGCTCAGGCCCATCTGTCTTGTGGAATCACCTTCAGGCGGTTCCACCTTGATCACATCAGCTCCCATATCAGCAAGGAGCATGGTACAAAAAGGCCCGGCCATCACTTGGCTAAAATCCAGGACGCGCACGCCATTCAACGCAGTTTGCATACCGTATACTACAAATTCTCCTTTCTTAACTGGACTCCTCCTTCGGCGTTCCGTCTTTTTATGGCATTGTGGGCATTTCAGGATTCTTTGGTCTTGACAAGGGAAGTTCGCTTTCACATAATGAGGGTAAGTTGGATCTATTGTATCCCAAAGTGGTCCGCGCACTCAAGTTCTCAAAACCTCAGCATCTCCGCGAGGAGGTCTATCGGAATCTCCGAGAGCAGATTCTGCAGGGTACCCTCCGTCCAGGGACCCGTCTTGTAGAGGCCAGCTTGGCGCAACAACTGGGAACAAGCCGGACGCCAGTCCGAGAAGCACTTCACCGACTGGAACAGGAAGGACTTCTCCGACCTGCAGGTCGCCGCGGGGTAGTTGTTGCTGGGTTGGACCTTGTCGACGTCGAGGAAATCATGAGCCTCCGTGAGGTGCTGGAAAGCCATGCGGCAGGGCTTGCTGCCCTCCGCATCACAGAGAAGGACCTCCAGGCGCTCACGCGTGTTCTGCGGCGCGCAGAACAGGCTATCCGGGCTAGAGACTTTGTTTCCCTCCTCCAGTGGAACACACGGTTCCACGATGGTATCGTGGCGGCCAGCGGAAGCCGCCGTCTCCAGGATCTCATCCGCCGCCTCAGTGATGTTATCCTTGCCTACCGCCAGCTAACCTTGCAGGTTCCAGGCCTTCCCAGGCGATCCCACCAGGAGCATGAGGCCATCCTGGATGCCTTGCGGAGGCGGGACCAGGAGGTTGCGGAAACCCTCATGCGTGCCCACATCCGGGGAAAGAAGCGGGCGTTGCTCGACGCCCTAAAGTCCGGCGGATTCCCTCTTGCGGTGACCGCTGGCGGCGGGGAGGGGAAAACGTGAGCGCGGGCCGTCACTTCCTTCAGATTCCAGGTCCTACCAACATCCCAGACCGGATCTTGCGGGCCATGGACCGGCCCATCCCTGATCACCGCGGGCCCGAGCTTCCAGGGCTGGTCCAAGAGATCACCGCAGGTCTTAAGCGCCTCTTCCAGACCACGGAAGGAGAGATCGTCCTCTACCCAGGCTCCGGGACAGGGGCATGGGAAGCCTCCATCGTGAATACCCTGAGCCCGGGCGATAGAGTGCTTGCCTTCAACATCGGGCATTTCAGCCATCTCTACGCAGAGTGCGCGAGGCGCTTTGGGGTCGTGGTGGATGAGGTGGACCTCCCTTGGGGTACTGGAGTCCCGGCGGAGATTGTCTACGACAAACTCTCCAAGGATTCCCAGCATACCTACAGGGCTGTGATGGTGGTCCACAACGAGACCTCCACCGGGGTGACCTCCAACGTGAAGGCCGTCCGGGAGGCCATCGACGCTGCTGGACACCCTGCCTTGCTCTTGGTCGATACCGTGAGCTCCCTGGGGAGCATCGACTTCCGCTTTGACGAGTGGAAGGTGGACGTCGCGCTCACCGGCACCCAGAAGGGGCTGATGTTGCCCCCGGGGATGGCTGTGCTCTGCGTGAGCCCGAGAGCGATCACCGAGAGCGAACGGGTCACCTCCCCGCGCTACTTCTTTGACTGGCGCCCGGTCCTCGAGGAGAACCGCAGGGGGTACTTCCCATACACCCCCGCTACCCTCCTCCTCTACGGCCTGCGGGAAGCCCTCCGGATGCTTTTCGAGGAAGGGCTCCCCAACGTGCTCGCCAGGCACGCCAGGCTTGCCGAAGGCGTCCGT
>JAUQQG010000063.1 GCA_030550015.1 bacterium
ATGTGATGGCCAAGTCCAAAAGACCCTTAGCTGACCAGTAAAGGAGAGCGTGAGAGAGGTCATTGCATCAGGGTGATCAGGCTCTGTACCACCGAGAGGACCGGCGTGGGGAGAATTCCGAGAAGGAGGACGCCCAAAGCTGCAAGGGTCATGGCCACAGAAGCAGGCACGCTGGAATGAACTTGGACGTAGGGACGGGGCTCCCCACTGGCCACCACATAGGCAACGCGCATGTAGTAGTAAACAGAGACTACGCTTGTGAGCACGCCGAGGACGGCCAGTCCAACCTGTCCACCCTCGATGGCCGCGGTAAAGACGTACAGCTTTGCCATGAACCCGCCTGTGGGGGGGATCCCTGCGAGGGAGGCCATGAAGAGCGCCATCGCTACCCCAAGGAGAGGCCTGCGTGCTCCGACCCCGGCGTAGTCCTCAATGAGGTCCGCCTCCGCCCCATCCCGCTCCAAAAGCGCCACTACCGCGAACGCCCCGAGCGTCATGAAGAGGTAGTTGAGCAGGTAGAAGACCGTGCTCCAGAGCCCAGAGGGGGTACCAGAGGCGACTCCCACGAGAGCATAGCCAGCGTGAGCGATGCTGGAGTAAGCCATGAGGCGCTTGAAGTTCCCCTGGAGGAGAGCGACGGTGTTCCCGAGGATCATGGTTGCTGCGGCAATCCCCGCCAGGACTGGGATCCACTGGAGGGCGAGGAAATCCAACGAGAGGGGAAAGACTCGCAGGATCCCAGCGAAAGCCCCGAGTTTGGCCGCAACCGACATGAACGCTGTCACAGGGAGGGGAGCACCCTCGTAGACGTCCGGGGCCCATAGGTGAAAAGGGACTGCAGCAGCCTTGAACCCAAGCCCGATTGTCAGAAGACCCATCCCTGCCAGGAGGAGGAAGCTCCCATGTGAACCAGGGAGGGCATCCAAACGCATCGTCCCGGTCGCGCCGTAGATCAGAGCAACCCCGTATAGGAAGAAGGCCGAGGAAAACGCACCCAGCAGGAAGTACTTCATGCCCGCCTCCAGGGATCTTGGGCTCCTGCGGGCGAACGCGGCAAGGATATACAACGGGATAGAGAGGGTCTCCAGCCCGAGGAAGAGAAGGAGGAGGTCCCGCGACCCAGCCATGATCATTGCACCAAGGGTGGAGGCAAAGAGAAGCGCATAGTACTCCCCGCGTTCCAGCTGGAACCTGTGGAGGTAGCCCGCTCCCACCAGGATCGCCATCCCAAGGGCGAGAAGGAGAACGGTCTCGAACAGCCAAGTGAGCTCATCGCGAACGAACATCCCGGCTGAGTCCGGAAAAGCGCCCTGTGTGCTGGTTGCGGCTATCCCAAGCGTGACAACTACTGCGGCCAGAGCAGGCCAGCGCAGCAACGCACGTCGTCTTTCTCCCAGCAGGAGGTCAAGGGCCAAGAGAGCGACCAAAGCAACGGCGACGGAGATCTCCGGTGCCAGGATCCGAAGGTCCATTGAGGGAAAGGCGTTCACCGACCCTCACCTCTCATCTCCTCAGGTTGCAAAGTGGCACGTGGATAGGTTGGCAGGTTGGAATCTTTAACCGCATAGTCTGCGAACTTGCTCACGTGTGTCCTGAGAACCGTCGTTGGAAAGGTGCGCTCCTGGACACGAGTCACCAGTCTCTCCACAGAAGCCTCTGTCCGGACCAGGAATGGGCGCGGGTAGATCCCGATCCAGAAGATGAGCAGGAGCAAGGGGAGGAACACGAGGAGCTCCCGTCGCTTCACATCCACAAGGCGCTCAGGCGAGCGGGCCCTTACCGGACCGTGCATCACCTGCTCGATCATCCACAGGAGGTAGACAGCAGAGAGGATCACTCCCAAAACCGCCACCGCAGCATACCGCCAGTCGCTCCGAAAGACCCCCAGGAGGATCAGGAACTCGCCCACGAACCCGTTGGTACCTGGAAGAGCCATGGAGGAGAGGCTCACAATCAACACAACGACAGCGAATGTCGGCATCAGCCTGGCTACACCCCCGAAGTCATGGAGCATCCGGGTGTGCACGCGGTCATAGAGAATGCCCACGATCAAGAAGAGCCCCCCCGTGCTGATTCCATGGTTGACCATCTGGAGCAAGCTCCCTTGGATAGCTTGTTGGTTGAGGGCGAAAATCCCAAGGATCACGAGCCCCAAGTGGCTCACACTGGAGTATGCCACAAGCCGCTTGACGTCCTGTTGCCTCCACGCAACAAGCCCGCCGTAGACGATGCCGATCAGGGCCAGGATGGCGAAAAGATCTGCAACGCTTCTACTAGCCTCCGGGAAGAGGGGGAGGCCGAAACGCAGGAACCCGTATGCCCCTACCTTCAGAAGGAGGGCCGCCAGGATCACGCTCCCCGCCGTGGGCGCCTCCACGTGAGCATCGGGGAGCCAGGTATGCAAAGGCCAGATGGGGACCTTGATGGCAAAGGCAAGCGCAAAGGCCGCGAAGAGCCACATCTGGGTGGAAGGGGGAAGGCGGATCCCCTGGAGTTCCAGGAGGTCGAAGGTGGGGATGCCCAGGAAGGACCGGCCTTGCAGGTGGAGGACCACAATGGCGACAAGCATCAGGACGCTCCCGGCCATGGTATACAGGAAGAACTTGATCGCTGCGTAGGAGCGGCGGGGCCCGCCCCAGATGCCGATAAGAAAGTACATGGGGATGAGCATCCCCTCCCAGAACACGTAGAACAAAATGAGGTCCAAGCTGAGGAAGGTTCCCAGAATCGCCGTCTCCAAGAGGAGCATGAGGGCAGTGAACTCCCTCACTTTCTCCGTCACGGACTCCCAGGAGGAAAGGAGAGCGAGGGGGAAGATCACGGCTGTAAGCGCCACGAGGAGCACGGAGACGCCATCGACCCCGAGGTGATAGGAGATCCCAAGTGGGGGGATCCACGGCGCACGCTCCTCCATCTGCATCCCTGCGACGCCTGGGCTGAACCGCAAGAACATCCAGATGGCCAGGGCGAGGGTGAGCAGGCTGCTAAGGAAACCAAGCCAGCGGGTGATGTGCGCGCGCCCGTTCACGAATGCCACGACCACAGCCCCCGCCAGGGGCGTGAAGACCAAGGATGTGAGGATCGGAAGTTGCGTCATCTTCTTTCACTCCCCTAGGGCAATCCCCGCGGGGTCCAGAACCCACCTATGGTTGGACAGACATAGGGATCTACCCCCTACCGGAACAACCAGTACCCCAAGAGGAACAGAGTTCCCGCAAGGAACACCAGGGCGTAGTTCCTCAGGTAGCCTGTCTGGAAAAGCCTCAGGCCTGCGCCGATCGCGCGAACCAGGACGCCGACGCCGTTCACCACCCCGTCGATGAGCAGAGGATCAAACACCTCGGCAAGACCCTGGGCGATCCTCCTGCCTGGGGTCACAATCAGGATCTGGTAAAGTTCCTCGATGTAAAACTTCCGGGAAACTACCCGCGAAAGGGTGGGGTTCGCAAGTCGCAAAGCCCCTCGGAGATAGACCGCCCAGGCCAAGAGAAGGCCGGCAAGGCCCGCGAGCACTGGAGCGAAACCAAGCGCCAGAGCATGTGGGAGTTCCCTTTCCATGAACACAGGGGCCAAGAGGCGCAAAAGCGGCTCCCCGCCCCACGAGGCCCCAAGCCAACCACCCAAAGCTGCCAAGCCCACAAGAATCCACATCGCCGTCGCCATGAGGGGCGGGGCCTCATGGACATGATCGTAGGTCCGGGGCGCTGGGCTGAAGAACGTGAGTGTAGCCGCCCGGCCGATGTAGACGGCGGTGAGGAAGGCTGTCCCGACCCCCAACACCCAGGCGGCTCCTTTCTCTTGGCCCAGGAGGTGGAGGAGGATAAGATCCTTGCTGTAGTACCCGGAGAGCGGCGGGATCCCGGCAAGGGCCAGGGCGCCGACGAGAAAAGCAAAGGTCGTTGCTGGCAGATGCGGCCACAACCCTCCCAAACGCTGGAGGTTCGTCTCCCCATGCACTGCGTGCATGACGGCCCCCGCCGCGAGGAAGAGGAGCGCCTTGAAGAAGGCATGCGTGGTCAGGTGGAAAATGGAGGCTGCGAATGCCCCAACCCCCGCAGCCATGAACATGTACCCGAGCTGGCTGATGGTAGAGTAGGCCAGGACACGCTTGAGATCTTGTTCGGTAATGGCGACAGAGGCGGCAAACAGGGCGGTCAGCGTACCCACCGCCAGGATCACCTCCATGGTCAGGGGAGCCAGGGAGAATAAGGGATGGAGGCGAGCGATCATGTAGACCCCGGCCGTCACCATGGTGGCGGCGTGGATAAGGGCGCTCACCGGGGTCGGCCCTTCCATGGCATCGGGAAGCCAGAGGTAGAGCGGAAGCTGGGCCGATTTCCCCGTGGCCCCTGTAAACAGAAGCAGGGTAACGACGGTGGCCGTGAAGTCGCCGGGGGAGAACGCATCAGACGCGCGATGGAGGATCCCCTGGATCTCTACGGTCCCTAGGCGGAGAAGCAGGAGGACGATCCCCAGCAGGAACGCTGCGTCGCCGATCCTGTTGACGACGAATGCCTTTCGACCCGCCATGGCCGCCTGGGGGCGCTCGAACCAGAAGCCAATGAGGAGGTAGGAGCATAGGCCGACAAGCTCCCATCCCACGAACAGGAGGAGAAGGTTATCGGCGAGGACCAGGAGGAGCATGGAGAACACAAAAAAGTTGAGATAGGTGAAGTAACGGGAGTAATCAGGGTCCTCTCCCATGTAGGCAGTGGAATAGAGATGGATGAGGAAGCTCACCCCGCTCACCAGGAGGGCCATCCAACCTGAAAGCGTATCCACGAGAAGCCCGACGTGCACGGTTACTTCCCCGGAGAGAACCCACGGATACAGAATCAGGGAGAGCCGGCGACCCTCCTCAGGGAGGCGCAGGAGATCCAGGAATGTCCACAGGGACCCTACGAACGAAGCTCCCACAGCTACGCAGGCAATCCCTGCAACGGCTTTCTTAGACAGCCTCCCACCCACAAGCCCGTTCACGAGCATCCCGGCCAGGGGAGCCACGAGGATCCCCAAGACAAATCTCATCCAATCCACCCTACCCTTTCAGCAAGTTGATGTCGTCAATGTCGACCGTTGCCCTCGACCGAACAATCTCCACGATCATTGCAAGGCCCACCACAACCTCTGCGGCTGCCACAACGAACACGAAGAAGACGGCGATTTGCCCAGCAAGATCGTCCATGTGGCGGGACAGGGCAACGAAGCTCAGGTTCACTGCGTTCAGCATGAGCTCAATGGACATGAACAGGATGAGGGCGTTCCGCCGTACCAGGACACCAAAGAGCCCAAGGGTAAACAATGCTGCGCTGAGGAGGAGATACCAGGATGTGCTCATGCCTTCCCCTCCCGGGTACCCGCTGGGATGAGCGGCCGTTCTTCACGGGGAGGTCTTGGCAACGTCTCGGCTCCCCGGGGAACAGGCTTCCCAAGGACCACAGCGGCCACAATAGCGACAAGAAGGATGACCGATGCAAGCTCAAAGGGCAGCAAGTAGGTAGTGAAGAGAGCCCGGCCCACCTCCTGGACCGTGCCGAAGTTCTCCCCAGGGCTAGCGCGAGGGGAGGTGAGGCCGTGGATACTTGCATAGCTCAGGAAGAGCACGAGGAGAGCCGAGAGCACAACTGCGAGTGGCCGTTGCCAGACGAGCTTTTCCCCTGTGTGAGCGAGGGGGTGGCCGTGGACAAGCATGATCACGAATAAGAAGAGGACGAGAATGGCCCCTGCATACAGGAAGATCTGGAGCACCGCCACAAATGGAGCAAGGAGTAGGAAGTAGAGGACGGCAAGACTCCACAAGACAGCAAGGAGGGCGATGGCGCTGTGCACGGGATTCCTAGAGGCGATCACCCCCACCCCTCCTGCCAGCGCAGCCACACTCAAGATACCGAAGAGTACCGGTTCCATTGGGTAATGGTTCCTCGTTCTTGGTCCTTGATTGTTCCGAAGACCCGAGAATTGATCACTAAATCTCCCGACGAGGATCTCGCCCCGAGGCACCGGGGTATGGTTCGGTCAACATCTCCTTGGTATAGATCAGGGAGTCCCGTGTATACCCCGCCAGCTCGTACTCGTGACCCAGCACAATGGCGCCTGTTGGGCAGGCTTCCTCACAGAATCCGCAGAAGATGCAACGGAGCTCGTTGATCTGGAAGATCTCCGCGTACCGTTCACCCTTAGAGACCTGGTGGTCGGGAGTGTTCTCCGCAGCCTTCACATAGATCGCCTGTGAGGGGCAGACGATGACACATAGCTCACACCCGACGCACCGCTCCATCCCGTCGGCGTAAAGGGTCAGCCAGTGCCTTCCCTTGTAGCGAGCTGCCACGCGTGGTTTCTCCTCAGGATAGGCCACGGTGACCGGGCGGCGGAACAAGTAGCGGAAGGTCACCGCAAGCCCTTTGACCATGGCCAGCGCCTGAGTTGCGTACCGCGTCATCGCTCTATCTCCTTTGCCATTACATCCCCTTAGGGAGCACCATCACCACCGCAGTCGCCAGGACGTTCGCTACTCCCAACGGAACCAAGACCTTCCACCCGAGGGCCATGAGCTGGTCGTAGCGCACCCTGGGGAGGGTTGCACGGATCCAGATGAACACCGAAACGAACCCGAAGACCTTGAGAAGGAACCACAAAGGTGCAGGAAGCCATGGCCCGTGCCATCCTCCCCAGAACAGCGTTACGGCGAGGGCGCTCATGGTGACCACGTTGATGTACTCAGCCACGTAGTACATGGCGAACTTAAAGCCTCCATACTCGATGTGGTAGCCTGCAATGAGTTCGTGTTCAGCCTCGGGAAGGTCAAAGGGGGAACGGTTTGTCTCAGCCACCCCGGCGATGAAGAAAAGGAGGAAGGCCACGGGCTGCGTAACCACAAACCAGACACGTTCCTGCGCCTTCACGATCTCCACAAGGCTCAGCGATCCTGCCTGAAGCACCACGGAGATCACTGCAAGGCCCAGGGCCAGCTCGTAGCTGATCAGCTGAGCCGTGCTCCTGAGGCTCCCCAGGAGGGCATACTTGTTGTTCGCCGACCATCCCCCCAAGACAATCCCGTAGACCCCCAGGGAGGAGATCGCCAGGACCAGAAGGATCCCCACGTTCACATCGGCAAGGTAAAGAGGCACCTCTCTCCCAAAGATCCGAACCTCGGGGCCGAACGGGATCACCGCGTAAACGAGCAAGGCGGTGACCATGGAGAGGCCAGGTGCCAACCAGTACACCAGAAGATCCGCCCCCCTGGGGACGAAGTCTTCCTTCACCAAGAGCTTGATCCCGTCTGCAAGAGGCTGGAGGAGACCAAAGGGGCCGACACGATTTGGGCCGATACGGACCTGGAATCGCCCAAGCATCCTTCGCTCCAGGAGCGTCATGTAGGCACACGCCGTGAGGAGCAAGAAAACAAGGAAAGCGCTCTTGAGAGCCATGATGCCAATCTCTCCAGGCATAGCGATCTACACCCGCTCCAGGGCTGTTACCCGGACGGCCGTGTAGGGCCGGTCGGGCATGACCAGCAGATTCACAGGCGCCTCCCCGAATCCCAGGGGAAGGAAAGCATGTCCTGGGGGAACAACCCCGCTCACCCTGGCTACGGCGAGGAGCTCTCTGCCTTCCCCAGAAACAGCCACGAGGTCGCCGTCACCGATCCCAAGGCGACCGGCATCTATAGGGTTCAGGGAGAGAGTAGCGGTCCCCGCCAAGGTGGCGATCCCAGTACACCGCCTGGTGACGTCCGTGTGATCAAACAGCACATCCCCGGTCACGAGGAGGAGACGATCCCCTTCTACCCTTCCGATCTTTTCAACAATCGCAGGCGCTAGAGTCCCACTAACCTCAGGTTGATCCCCCTCTTCCTCGGTGGGAGCCGAGAGGTGGAGAGGCTGAGAAGAAACAGAGATCCGCGATCCGACAGAAAACCCGGGAATGAGCTCTTGCATCTCCGCACACACTTCCTTCCATGATCCATACTCAAGGACCTGACCGAGGCGCAAAGCCAATTCGACGAGAATTTCCCCCTCGCTGCGCGCCGTACCGGGACCCCTGCGAGCGGGAGAGATGTGTTGCACCAGACCCTCCAGATTGACCACCGTCCCTTCTTTCTCGGCGAAGGAGAGAGCTGGGAGCACGACATCAGCCTGGCTTGCGGTCTCGGTGAGGAAAAGGGATGTCACGACCAGGAACTGTACCCCCGCACGTGCCTCCTCCCACATCCTCCGCGAGAATACCTCTGTTGCGGGATCGGCGCAAGCTACGTACAGCACCTCCACCTCTCCCCGGCGACACGCCTCCAGCATCTCAAGGGCGGTGTAGCCGCGACTGGGGGGGATCTTTCCTCCCCACAGGCGTTCCACAGTCTCCCGGGCTTCCCTTGCCTGCAAGGGAGAGGGCCCAGGGAGATGGTCGGGGAGGAGACCAGCAATAGCGGCACCCCTGGCGTTCCCCCTTCCCCTCAGAATGTTCAAGGGAACCTCTAGCGAGGAACGGAGCTGCTCCAGAGCGTGCATGGCAACGAGACCGCCTGGACCGTCCAGGGTCATCCTCCCAATGAACAGGAGGGGACGCTTCGCTCCAGAGAGGATGCGAGCCGCGGTTATGATGGCGTCTGGATCCACGCCACTCAAGCGGGCGACCTCCTCTATGGAAGTCGTCCTCTCCCCGGCCCCTG
>JAUQQG010000015.1 GCA_030550015.1 bacterium
CGCAATGCGTATCCCCCCTTCCCTGCACCCGCTCCCACAAGGGGAGCGGGAATGAGGAGAGAGCCCTCCCGCCAAAGAGGGAGTGCGATGAGGTTCTCTAACTCGTGGAGAGAGCAATGAGAAGAGGTCTTTTCTGTCAAGAAGAATACATGGGAACAAGCCTCTTTCTGGAAAAGTGGATGGGAAGAAGTCCCCTCTCACGTATGGTGGGAATTGCCGGGAATAGGTGGTTGAACCTGTACAAGATGGGGCCTACCCGGAGGAGACGGGGCCTACCATATCGAAAGAACGGAGGTGAGCTGCAATGAACGGGTTCATCGCCAGCCAGAAATGTAGCGCATGTGTTGTACGGTCGGCGCTCGAAGGATTGACCACTGCGATCGTCCTCCTAAACCGGCATCAGCGCATCCTCTTTGTCAACCGAACCGCTCAGAAAGTATTCGGGATCGGCCCCAGGGACCTTGGGAAACAGCTCCACCATATACCTTTAGATCCTGCGTTGCGCGCTGCCTGGTTCCAAGCCTGCACAACTCCTGAACCGACCACATCTCTCGTACATCTCAGGGAACCCGAAGAAAGAGTATTACGGATCATGGTTGCTCATTGCCGTACCCCAAAGGGGAAGTTCCTGGGGTGGGCCTTGCTCGCCTGCGACGTGACAGACGATCGAAACGTCTCTGTCAAACTGACCACAGATCTGGCAGTAGAATTGCTGCGCTACTTCCAGAGCGAGAGGAGATCATCGCTGCAAGAGGTTCTTACCCCAGCGGAGTGGCGCGTGTTGCAGCTCCTGGGTGAAGGGTTATCGAACAACGACATCTCCCGCCAACTTGGGGTTTCTCCAAATACCCTCAGGACCCACTTGAAGAGCCTATACCGCAAGCTTCAGTTATCGAATCGCACGGCCCTCGTCGCCTTCGCCGCACGAGTCAGCCCAAGGGCGGCTTAAGTACCCCGGTAAAAGTCTTTGACTTTTGCCGGGGACCCCTCTTGAAATAACGGGTCCCCCCTCACAAGAAGAACCCGCAATGAATTCGCCGATCACTGACAGGATCAGACGTTTCGTGAGACGCTCTGTTCGTCTACTTCACCCTTTCTGGTGAAAAAGTTCACCCCCGGTGGTGATTCCCTCCGGCCGCCACCCCGCGATAGGATGAAAAGCGGAGGTGGCGGCGATGCGCAGGTGGCATGGAGCAGCAACAGCCCTCATGGTTTTCCTCGCGTTGACTCTCCTCGGCGGTCTGTCATTCCCGGCACCCCCCTCCCCGGAGGAAACCTTCCCGACCAGCCTACACTCCCTCCGTCTTGGGAAGGTCACCTGGTACAGCAAAGCAAAAGGGGGGTTCGAGGCGATCACCAATATCCCCATCAAGAACCTTGAGTGTCTCACATGCCATCCAGGGACGAAAGCCGACGGCACGCCCATCGACCCTGCAAGGTATGTACCTGACTGCACTGATTGCCATGCTAAACCTGGGGACAAAGTGGCAGACGCCACCTGCCTGAAATGCCACCGACGTCAGGCTTTAGAGATCGGTCTGGGCTATAGCGACGTGCACAGGGCGAAGGGCTTGCGCTGCATGGATTGCCACACGACGCGCGAGATGCACGGGGACGGGAAGAAGTACGCCTCATGGCTTGCTCCAGGCGCAATGGACGCCGCCTGCGAAAACTGCCACAGGACCCTTGCACGGAACCCAGCACATGACATCCACGCTGCGACGGTCCACTGTACCTCCTGTCACGCACAATCCGTGATCTCTTGCTACAGCTGTCACTTCGAGAGTGAGGTGGAGGGGAAAATCAAGCGAGCACATGCTACCTTGCGAGACTTCCTCCTCCTCGTCCGGCGCCAGGGAACGGGAAAGGTCTACTCGGGCACACTCATGACCCTGACCTACAAGGGGAGGTCCTTCCTGGCCATCGCCCCCTACCGCGCGCACACCATCACCCGCACAGGGAGGGCGTGTACCGACTGCCATCAGAATGCCACGATCATGGAATACGCGAAGACCGGGAAGATCCGCCTGACCTCCTGGGACGCCTCCAAGAGGACGATCGTCATCACCAAGGGCGTGATCCCTGTCCCGCCCGATTGGCAGAAGGCGTTCCAGCTCGATTTCCCCAACTATACCGGAGACCCGAAGGTGGCCCAGACGGATCCGACCAAGTGGGTCTTCCTGAAGTCAGGGGCTGACGCTACACAAATGCTCTATGCGGATCCCCTCACCAAGGAGCAAATCGAGAAGCTCAAGCGGCTAGGAGTCAAGAAGTAATAACCAAGAGAAAGTACTCGTGTACTCGGGGATCCCCACAGATCTCCGGATGGAACGTAGCGCCGAGGAGGTTCCCCTGCCGGACGAGGACAGGGCGGCCCTGGTAGGTCGCAAGGACCTCGACCGCAGGACCGACGCGCTCGATCCTAGGAGCGCGGATGAAGGCAACCCGCAGGGGATCAGCGCCGAGAAGAGGAACCTCCACCTTTGCCTCAAAGCTCTCCCGCTGCCGGCCATAGGCGTTGCGCTGGACCCTCACGTCCATCACCCTGAGGAGGGGAGGTTCGCCTCCGTCAACTTCAGAGGCCATCAGGATGAGCCCTGCGCACGTACCGAAGACGGGAAAGCCATCCCGGACCCTCTCCCTGATCGCCTCATCCAGGCCATACCGTGCCATAAGTCCCCCGATGGTCGTAGATTCTCCCCCAGGGATGATGAGACCGTCCACTTCCCTCAGGGCCTCCCGCGTACGAACCTCCATCGCCCGGCCGCCGGCAGCTTCGACCATGGCCATGTGTTCCTGGACATCGCCCTGAAGGGCCAATACACCGATCTGAACCATTCTCTTCATCCTCACTGCCCCCTGATCTGGAGAAGTTCCTTCTCCTCCAGCTTGCGCACGTCAATGCCGCGCATGGGCTCCCCCAGGCCTTCAGAGACCCTTGCCAGCACCTCGGGGTCGTTGAAGTAGGTAACCGCCTCCACGATAGCTCGGGCCCGGCGGGCAGGGTTCTCCGACTTGAAGATCCCTGAGCCCACGAAGACACCATCTGCGCCAAGTTGCATCATCAGCGCGGCATCCGCGGGTGTGGCGATCCCTCCCGCTGCGAAGTTCACCACCGGGAGCCTTCCAAGCCTGCGCGTCTCTAGCACGAGTTCGAACGGCGCGCCAAGCTCCTTAGAAGCTGTCATAAGTTCCTCTTCTGGGAGCACCTGGAGTTGGCGGATCCCATCCATGATCAAACGCATATGGCGTACTGCCTCGACGACATTTCCGGTCCCTGCCTCGCCCTTCGTCCGGATCATCGCTGCGCCTTCGCCAATGCGCCGCAGCGCTTCCCCGAGATCTCTCGCCCCGCACACAAATGGCACCTTGAACCGGTGCTTGTCGATGTGATACCGCTCGTCGGCGGGGGTCAAGACCTCGCTCTCGTCGATGAAGTCCACCCCCAACGCCTCCAGGATCTGTGCCTCCACGAAGTGACCGATGCGCACCTTCGCCATCACCGGGATGGTCACGGCCTCCATGATCTCCTTGATCTTCCTGGGATCGGCCATGCGAGCGACCCCGCCCTGCGCCCTGATGTCTGCAGGAACTCGCTCCAGGGCCATGACTGCCACCGCTCCGGCTTCCTCGGCAATCCTAGCCTGCTCCGCGTTCGTGACATCCATGATGACGCCACCCTTTAACATCTGAGCCAAGCCCCGCTTGATGGCCACAGTCCCCTGGTCCATGACGTTTACCTCCATCTTGAAGTTGTCCCGTCGGTGTAGGTGCAGGGCATGCCGTGCACCTCCCAGCGGAGAAAGTTACAGAATCGGCACCGGAACCCGCTGGAGCTTCGGCCGCGCCCTTCGGGCCCGCTCCAGGAGGAACTGGATCGTCTCCCCTAACTTGCGGATCCCTTCCTCGATGCGCTCAGGAGGGTGGAGGGAGAAGTTCAGCCGGATATATTCTTCTCCCGATCGATCCGGGAAGAACGCCGGGCCCGGCGCAATTGCAACCCCTCGCGCCAGCCCCTGGAAGAAGACCTCAAACGCGTTGACCTCGCGGGGGAGCTTCGCCCACAGGTACAGGCCTCCCTGGGGTAGTGTCCATGCAACTCCTGGAGGGAAGTGCCTTTCCATGCTCCGGGCCATGGCATCCCTGCGCTCCCTGCAGGCGACGCGGATGCGCCGGAGGTGCGTGTGGATGCCCTCTCGCTGGATGAACTCGTTCACCGCCCACTGGATCAACGAGGAGGTGTGCAGGTCTGCGGTCTGCTTGGCATACATCAGCCGCTCTCGCAACCCGTGGGGGACCACCATGTATCCGATCCGGAGCCCGGCGAACAAGGTCTTCGAAAAACCCCCCAGGTAGATCACGTAGCCAGAGGTGTCCAGCGCCCGGAGCGGAGGAGGCGGGCTTTCCTGGTAGTAGAGCTCACTGTACGCATCATCTTCCAGAATGAGCACGGCGTGCTCCCTGGCGAGGGCGAGCAACTGGCGCCGGCGTTCCAAGGACATGCTGCCCCCTCGAGGGCTGTGGAAGGTTGGGATGGTGTAGATGAGTCGCGGCCTGTAGCGGATGAGCAAGAGTTTCAGAGTCTGTAGGCACATCCCTTCCTCGTCCACGGGGACGGCCAGAATCTTTGCCCCGCGGGCCTCGAAGGCATCGATCGCCCCGATGTAGGTGGGACTCTCCAAGACCACCGCATCGCCAGGCTCCACTAGGGTGCGGGCGACGAGATCAATGGCCTGCTGGGTGCCTGAGGTAATGAGAATTGTCTCAGGGGTCGCGACGATGCCCACATCTACCAAGTAGCGGGAGATCGACTGGCGGAGAGGAAGGAGGCCTTCCGGCACATCGTACTGCAGCGCGCTCACCCCTTCCCTCCTGAGAACACGGTTGATGGCCCTCCGCAGGCCATCCACGGGGAAGAACTCGGGTGCGGGGACTCCCGCCGCAAAGGAAAGGATATCCCGGCTCGCCGCCATCCGTAGCATGTCCCGCAAGATCGCCCGTGTGGAGAGACGGCTAGGGGAAACCTCCCAGGGAGGTTCGGAAGGAGGGGTGGGGAGAGGAGGTTCCCCGCTTGGCCCCTGGACGAACGTCCCCCGCCCGACGTGCGCGCTGAGGAGACCCTCGGCAATGAGCTCGTCGTAGGCCTCCTGGACGGTGATCCGCGCAACTCCCAACCGCTGCGCAAGGGACCTCGTAGAAGGAAGGCGGCTCCCTGGAGGGAGAGAACCTGAAAGGATCTGCTCCTTCAGGAAGTTCTTGATCTGCAGGTAGAGGGGAACCTCGCTCTCGTGTTTCAGCTCGATGTACATACCTCACGACCTCGGTCCATGTCTCCGTTATTATATGGATCCAAATAGATCCAATTGTAGATCCATTTTAGCCCATGGATAGGCGGGCCAATCCTGGAAAGGTCAGGAGGAGCTTTCTGGGTCGTTGGGCGCCTGCAGGAGGTGCCGGGCGCGCGCTTCAAACTCTGCAGGGACCAACAGATCTCCCCACACTCCTGTTGCTCGGCTGATGATGTCGCCGTACCCTGGGATCTGGCGGGAGCGCAGGAGCACGGGGATCCCCTCCCTTTCCAGGAGGTCCTTGAGGAGGAGGGCCTCTGCTTCAGAGGAGGGGCTATAGATACGGACAAGCCGTCTTCCGAGCCAGCGTTCAAGGAACCTCATTGCCGTCCTCCTCGCACTTGGGCTTCCGGTAACCTACTGCCCAAGCGAATACCTCCCGCCGTGGAAGCCCGTAGGCACGGGCGACTTGTCTGACCGCCTCTTTTGGGGGGACCCCAGCCAGGAGAAGCTGGGCGAGATGTTCTTGGGCCGCCCAGCGGTTCGGCTCTCGCTGCCCCGTACTCCCTTCTACCACCAAGGTGACCTCTCCGCGAACAGGCCCCTGTTCTAGTCGTGCCAGCACCTCGCTGATCCGGCCCCGGAGGACCTCCTCATGAACCTTGGTCAGCTCCCGTGCCACAGCGATCCTCCGGTCTCCCAACACTTCCAGAAGATCCCGAAGCGTCTGAATCAACCGGTGGGGGGCCTCGAAGAAGACGAGGCTCCCAGGGAGCCCCTGCAACGACTGCAGGACAGCCCGGCGCTCGCTCCGCTTCCGCGGGAGGAACCCGGCGAAGGTGTAGCGGTCTGTGGGGAGGCCAGAGACCACCAGAGCGGTCGTGACTGCGCTTGGGCCCGGGATGGGTATCACGGGAATGCCCTCGGCGATGGCAGCCTGGATGAGCACAGAGCCCGGATCGGAAATGGCTGGCATCCCCGCGTCGGTGAGGAGGGCGATGGATTCGCCCGACCGCAACCGCGAGAGGAGCTCTCCCGCGCGCTCCCGCTCGTTGTGCTCGTGGTAGCTCACCAGGGGTTTGGAGAGGTTGTAGCGAGCGAGGAGGTTGCGCGTCCTGCGGGTATCCTCGCAAGCGATGAGGTCAACCTCCTGGAGGATGCGCAGGGCCCGAAGAGTGATGTCCTCGAGGTTCCCAATGGGGGTTCCCACGACATAGAGCTTCCCTGTCACCCAATCACCCCATCTACTGGTACGTCCTTGCCCAAGGATCGCGGAGACCCTCGCTGCCTTTCCAGTCTGCTGGATTCAGCACGGTCCAGTTTTTTAGAAAAGATTCTTCTAGGATCCAAGGATCTTGCGCACAGCCTCGACTGCCTCATACGCGGTCTCCACGTAGACAATGGGAGCGGCCTCACCGCCACGCACCGCCTGCCATGTCCGCAAGCCCACTACCGGTTTGCCTGCCCGCAGGGCGTGACCAATCTCGGACAACGTTCCGAATCCACCCCCGATGGCAATCAGAGCTTCGGCGGTGAGCACGATCATCACATTGCGCATCTGCCCTGCTCCGGTGGCGATGGGGATGTCCACGTAGCGATTGGCCTCTGCGATGTCCACACCAGGGAGGATCCCCACGGTGATCCCTCCCCGCGACCGTGCTCCCCGGCAGGCCGCTTCCATGATGCCAGTGAGGCCCCCACAGACGAGGATGTAGCCGGACTCAGCAATGAGGGCACCTACTTCCTCGGCCAGCCTGGTGTGCTCAGGGTTGGAGATTTGGCTCTCCCCGATCACCCCGACGATGCGCCTGCGCCCTACTCCCACCGAATTTCCCCTCCCTTTCAAGAGGCAGGCACAGAGGCCTGCCTCTACGACCATCATACTGCACCTGTGGGTCCGCAGAGAGGGAAAGCACAGCGATCTATAAACGGGGATCCCCACCCCCTGCGGCCACCTTTCTCCTCCCCTTGGAGACTTGGAGCAGGAACTTGAGGAGGAAGACCGCCGTCGCTTTGTCCAGCGGCCTGTTCATGTTGCCGCACTTGGGAGATTGAATACAGGAAGGACACCCATCCTCGCACGGACACTCTTCGATGGTCCGTAGGGTTGCCTCCATCAAGCTCTCGATGAGCTCATACCCCTTCAAGGAGAACCCCACACCCCCAGGGTACCCGTCGTAAATAAAAATGGTAGGAAGCTCGGTCTGCGGGTGGAGGGGGTAGGAGACGCCGCCGATGTCCCACCGATCGCACATGGCGAATAGGGGGAGGAGGCCGATGGCTGCATGTTCCACGGCGTGGATCCCGCCTGCCAGGTCATCATCGCCTCGTAGCACTCTATCCTCAAGCTCCTTCGGGATCTCAAACCAAAACGCCGTCGTCCGGAGGACCTGGGCAGGGAGGTCGAGGGGCTCCTCCCCTAGGACCTCTTCGGTAAAGAGTTGCTTACGGACGTAGGCAATGACCTGGTTGGTCACTTCTACTTCCCCGAAGTGCACCTTGGTCGGCCCCCAGGGCTTCCACTGCACCTCCCGTTTGATCTCCACATCTGTGAGGACGCGTGGCTGCGTATAGTAGTCTCCCCTGGCTGGGGAGACGTACGCGACCTTCTCCACGAGATCCAGCTTGCGGACGATGTAGGGTTCCCCCTGGTGAAGGTAAATCGCCCCGGGGTGGACCTCCTCGAACGCCCGCGCTGCGTCCACCGTCCCAATAATCCGGTTCCGGCCGACCTCCTTGATCCGGAACCGATCGCCGCTGACGGTGCGGATTTCGATCCCCTGGGCAGGATAACCCATTCCGCGCCAGTACCAGCGCCCGTTGCGCTGGACGAGTTCCCCCCGCTCTTCCAGAAGGGTAGCGATCTCCAGGGCCTGCGGGCCGAACAGTTCAAGGTCGCTCTGCCAGATCGGGAGCTCCCGCGCGGCACAACGGAGGTGACCAAGGAGGATATAGGGATTCTGGGGATCGATCACGGCGTTTTCGCAGGGGCGCTCAAACAAGTACTGGGGATGGCGCATCAGGTACTGGTCCAGAGCATCCTGGAGGGCAACGAGGAAGACGAGAGCCTCCTGTCGCCCCCTGCCAACACGCCCAATGCGCTGCCAAGTGCTGGCAATGGTCCCTGGGTAGCCCACGAGGATCGCTGCGTCAAGGCCCCCCACGTCGATCCCAAGTTCCAGGGCGCTCGTGCTCACCACCCCGATGAGCTCCCCGGTGAACAGGCGTCGTTCGATCTCCCGGCGCTCCTCAGGGACTCCCTGAGGAG
>JAUQQG010000102.1:0-45714 GCA_030550015.1 bacterium
TTACGGCTGGACGCAGGATAGAGGGAACGTGGCGCCGGTCAAATCCTGGAGCACGCACCAAATTCAGCGATGCCACGGGCGATCCGCTGCGCTTACAACCAGGCCCGGTCTGGGTGTGCGTCGTTCCGGTGAACCGGCCTGCTCGAATCATCACCCGGTAGCCTACGCATCCCTGCCCAAGAGTCCTCGCAGGCTCAACGCAGGACCTCCTGGAGAGTCAAAACTCATACAACACTGTCTGCACGCTCTTTCTGCTCCCGGTCCCATGTGATCAGAGGAGATAGCCAATCGCTGCGCGAGCGCGACATACAATGCCTCTACCAGTTTTCAGATCTCCCACAATCCACTGTGCCTGCTCTTCCTCGATCGCCTGAAGAACACCAGCCGAGATTTCTTGATGCGTGAGCCATCGCGTCTGCCCGCTCGATCGGTGCGCTTCTAGAACCACCTGTATGTGCTTTGGATTCGTCCCAGCGCTTCCAATTACGTGAAAGAAGCGCATGGGATGGCCGGTTCGGACCAATGTGGTAGCTAGCTGAAAGCATCAGATGATCACTATGCATCCAGGCAACTATGAGTTCAGGAGGTTCCGTAGACGCGATATGACGCTCGATCTCGGCCAGGAAATGGTCTGGGACATTCCAGTCTAAGGCTAGCATATGATGTATGCAACCGCTCCCGACCAGCACGGCATCTAGGCTCAACAGTGAACGCCATGTTCGAGCAATGGAGGTCAACCGCTTCGAGCGAGTTGCGAACTCCACCGAAACAGACCGCAGCATACCGGTTCCGCCGACAATAAGCGTATGGGAATATCGACGAGAGCCGTTCATGGGATATTAACCGCCTTTGAAATAATGAGCAACGATAGGCGCATGAATGGCAAAGGCACTTTCGGAAGGGGGAAGCCCATCGTCACTCCGTTGAGAAGCCCGTACTGCTTTCAGTTTGATGTCCTTGAAATGCCGATTTAAGTAATTAGGGTCGACCGATCCGGCACTTCCCTGTCCAGGGGGATGCGGCAGAAGATACGCTAGGCGATGCTACTAGAGACCTCCTCGACCAGGGTCTTGTAGCTCAGCTTGCGGCTGTGCTTCAAATACACCATCCTTCCTTACCAATAGCTCACCTTCCTGAGGGGTTCAAATAGAGGAACGTCTGGATTTCGTTAGGAAAGAAAGGCCTTGCCAAAGCTGCTCAATGCGAGTAGGATGACTTACGAAACAGAAAATCCTCCGCAATGAGGCTAGGAGAGAATACAAGCGCGAGACAGGAGGCAAAAATGAAGAGCAACAAACGACAGTTTGTTGGGATCCACCATGTTACAGCAATTGCTGGGAACCCGCAGGAGAACCTCGATTTCTATGTGGGCATCCTAGGCCTGCGCCTGGTGAAACGCTCGGTGAACCAGGACGACCCTGGCACCTATCACTTCTTCTATGCCGATGCTGTTGGCACCCCAGGTACCGACCTCACCTTTTTCGCTTGGCCCGGTGGGTTACGTGGCCGCGATGGTACCGGACAGCTAGCCTCGGTGGCGCTGGCAATCCCCTCTGGATCGATGGAGTACTGGATGAAGCGGCTGGCAGACCATGGGGTTCCCCACGAGGGACCGTACAGGAAGTTTGATGAGGAGGTGATCACGTTCTCCGATGTCCACGGGCAGGCCCTGGAGCTAGTAGCAGCAAAGGATAGTTCTTCCCGACCGTGGGAGTTCTGGGCGGACAGTCCTATCCCCGCCCAGCACGCCATCCGCGGGATCCACGGCGTCGTGCTGAAGGAGGCATCGGAGTACCCCACAGCCTCATTTCTCACAGAGCACCTTGGCTTCCGGCTGGTCGCCGAGGACGGTGGCCGGAAGAGGTTTGCGGTCGGCCGGGGCGGATCGGGTGCGTGGCTGGATCTGCTCATCACCCCATACGCCCCCCGTGGCCGTGTTGGAGTTGGTACAATCCACCACGTGGCGTGGCGCACGCCCAGCGATGAGGAGCAAAAGCAGTGGTGGCAGCGGATCCGTAACTTGGGCGTACCTATCAGCGACATTATCGACCGTTTCTGGTTTCGTTCCGTTTACTTCCCTGAGCCGGGCGGTGCGCTCTTCGAGATTGCCACTGATGGTCCAGGGTTCATGGTCGATCAGGCATTTGGAGAACTCGGTACGCGGCTGGTTCTCCCGCCATGGCTGGAGCCGCACCGGGCGGAGATCGAGCGCGCCCTGTTACCCATCCATCGCCCGGAGTTTTACACGGAAAGTGGGCGGATTCCTACTTGGGAGGATTGATTTTTGCTAAAACGGGGGATGGTTCGGAAAAGTCCTGGGGTAAGCATCAGAGACCAATCTCCGCGGTTTTTGCTGGCGCGCCCGGAGGGACTCGAACCCCCGACCTACAGGTTCGAAGCCTGCCGCTCTCTCCACCTGAGCTACGGGCGCGCCATCTCGATGGTATAACCCGTTGGGAGTACTGTCAACTAGATCCCACCTCCCGCCTCCAACGCGCGTTCCACTGCTTGCTGCCACAGGCGAAACTCCACCACTGCTCCCGGAAACTTTTGCACGATACGCCCTGACCGGTCGATGAAGAAAGTCTCGGGAACCCCTGTCACCCCGTACTTCTTGGCGATGTGCCCATCTCCGTCACGGACGTTCGGATAGGTGATCCGAAACTCCTGGATGAACTTCCTGGCGGCGGACTCTAGGTCCTGGATATTCACACCCACGACCATAACGCCCCGGTCACGATATTCCCGCCAGACCTTTTCGAGGAGCGGGGCTTCGTCACGACAGGGTCCGCACCAGGATGCCCAGAAATTGAGCACCACAACCTTTCCCCGGAGATCTGTGAGGACGAGTTTCCCTCCATCATATCGAGGGAGAGTGAACATAGGAGCGACCGGTCTCTCTCCCCTCGCCAGTGCTACCTCGATGGATTTAGGCATCTCACGCTGAGCGAGGATATAGCCAAAGAGGCCGATCAAGAGAACAACAGGGACGATAATGACTAGCCTCAATAGAAGGTTACGCATCACTGCTCCTCCCTGACACCATTCCAGGGACCGAGCCCTGGACTATTGTAGCACATCTCGTCGCCTGGATTTGCAGAACCGTTGCAGGAATTCTTGCGAGCACGGCGTAACAGAAGAGCCAAGATCCTGCCCTTGGGAGGAGCAAGATGCGTAGTGACCGCGTGAAGGTTGGCGTCCAACAAGCCCCCGCTCGCAGCATGCTGCGAGCGGTAGGTGTAGACGACGAAGGGTTCCGCAGGCCCTTCGTAGGCGTGGTGAACACGTTCACCGATGGGATGCCTTGTAACTTCCATCTGCGAGACCTCGCCGAAGAGCTTAAAGTCGGGCTGCGCGAGGCGGGTCTTGTTCCCTTTGAGTTCGGAGCTCCTGCCATCTCTGACGGGATCAGCATGGGTACCCCTGGCATGCGAGCAAGCTTGATCTCGCGAGAGGTCATTGCAGATAGCGTGGAGGTCGTCGCCCACGGCTACCTCTACGACGGAATGGTCGCCCTGGTAGGATGTGACAAAACCATCCCGGGCGGGGCTATAGGGATCATCCGGTCCGGCGTGCCCGGCATAGTCCTCTACGGGGGGACCATTGCCCCGGGCCGTCTCGGGGACCGCAACCTCACCATTGTGAGCGTCTTTGAAGCTGTGGGTCAGTTCGCCGCAGGGAAGATCTCCCAGGAGGAGCTGGAGGCGATCGAGAGGAGCGCCATTCCAGGGGCCGGAGCCTGCGGAGGCCAATACACGGCCAATACGATGGCCATGGTCCTGGAGGCACTCGGCCTCAGTCCCATTGGCTACAACGCAATCCCCGCAGTCGTCCCGGAAAAACGGCAGGCTACCCGAAGTGCCGCCATCATCCTGGCTGATGCCATCCGCGCAGGGAGAACCCCCCGCGACTTCCTCACCCGCCAGTCTTTCCTCAACGCAATTGCCGCAGTCGCGGCCACTGGAGGGTCCACGAATGCAGTGCTACACCTGCTCGCCATCGCCCGGGAAGTGGGAATCCCCCTCTCCCTCGATGACTTCGACGAGGTGAGCCGGAAGACTCCCGTGATCGCCGACCTCCTCCCTTGGGGGACCTACACCGCATGGGAGCTATGGGAAGCTGGAGGAACCAAACTGATCTTCCGCAGGCTTTTAGAGGCGGGCCTCATGGACGGAAACGAGCGCACGGTCACGGGGCGAACACTGGAGGAAGAATTAGATGGGGTCATGGAGCGTCCAGGCCAAAGGGTTGTGGGGAGCCCCTCCAACCCCTTCAAGCCCCACGGGGGACTCGTCGTGCTCCGAGGGAGCCTTGCCCCTGAGGGCGCGGTCCTGAAACTAGCCGGGACCGAGGTAACCCGGTTCCGTGGCCCCGCTCGGGTTTTTGATGGCGAGGAAGCTGCCATGAAGGCTGTGCTGGAGAAACGAATCAGGCCTGGAGATGTGGTAGTGATCCGATACGAGGGCCCCAAGGGCGCCCCAGGGATGCCGGAGATGCTCTCCGTGACGAGCGCCATCGTGGGGGAGGGTCTAGGACCGGAGGTAGCGCTCATCACAGATGGTCGTTTTAGTGGAGGGACCCGGGGGCTGATGATTGGTCATGTGGCCCCAGAAGCCCAGGTCGGAGGACCCATTGCTCTCGTCGAGGAGGGAGATCCCATCGAAATCGACGTGGAGTCCCGGCGGATAGACCTTAAGGTCCCTCTAGATGAGCTGGAGCGCCGCCGGAGAAAGTGGAAACCGCAACCCCCCAAATATACATCTGGACTCTTCGCCCGATATGCGGCTCTGGTGAGCTCGGCCACGGAAGGAGCGGTCCTCAGGCTGGATTTGGCTTGACAAGTCGAGGGATGCTCGCTATAATTAGCACCTGCGGGGCATGGCCGCAAGGCGGTGCTGCGAAGCAAGCCTTGGAAAGCGGCATCGCCCAAGGGCGGCAGGTCCCGAAAAGAGCGGCTGCGTCTGCCAAGAGATAAGGAGGGTCGGAGTACTCCTTACCACTTGGCGGCAGTCGCTCTCTTAACTTTACTAGGAGCATCATTGAATCAAGATTTTTTCCCAATGGGACCTCTGTAAGGTGGGATCCGGATATCCCTCTTCTCCTCAATCGTGACAGAGAATCCCACCGACTGGAGTCCATCGACAAACCCTCCCGGCAACCCAAGCTGGTTCTTTAAGGCCTCTGGATCCCCGATCGCCTCGATGACATAGGGCGGTTTGAGGCGATGGGAACCAGCCACGATCGCCGAACCCTCCTGGGAGAACCCAGTGGTGGCGAGGATCCGGAAACCGTTGATGGCCACGGCCTCAGCCCCTGCCGACCAGAGTTCATTGACAAGCCCGCTGAGATCCGAAGCCTGGACGATGGGCTTGACGAGTGGAGGGAAGGCCTTCCCCTCCTTTAGGATAACCACCACACCGGGACCACGGACTGGGGTGAACCCAAGGATCGTGCGGTAGAACCGAATCTCCTCGGAAAGCTCCCTGGCAAGGGTCTTTCCTTGCGCGAGGCCTTCCCGATAGGTATTGAGACGTTGATAGAGCCTCTGGACCTCTGCCTCCAGGGCCTCCTGGGCTTCCTTCTGTTGCTGGATCAGGATGGCCAGCTCGCGCACCCGGAGGGAGGGAAGCTCGACGCGGGGGGCCACGCGCTGGCCAGAACGAATCTGGACGATCAACAGGAACCCTGCGAGTGCGAGCACGAGCGCTAGGCCAAACTGATCGCGGGACATCCGCCCTCCTCCTCGTCCACCCTCTAAGCGAGATTTTCAGTCAAAAGAGGAGATTTCTAGCAATTTTTCAAGCAAATCTAGCCTAACTCGTGAAAAATAGTAGTTTCTGCCTATTTTTGGTCTTGCTTGTCCTCCCGTTCCTGTGAACAATATAAGGTTGGTTAGCACTCTCCACCTGAGAGTGCTAACACCCACAGGAGTTGGCAGAGGCTCGTGTCTGCGCGGTCCAGAGGAGTCTCTGCGCACCAGGACGTTGAAGCCAGCTATCTCAAGTATACACGACCCTGGTCCAAAAGGAGGGGGGAAATATGCCGGCAAAGTTGCTCCTGTACGATGAGGATGCCCGGAGGGCCCTGGAGAGGGGCGTGGAAAAGGTTGCAAACGCCGTCCGTGTGACTCTCGGGCCCAAGGGCAGAAATGTTGTCCTGGAGAAGAAGTGGGGTTCACCGACCATCACTAAGGACGGCGTCACCGTGGCCAAGGAGATCGAGCTAGAGGATCCCTATGAGAACCTTGGGGCCCAGCTCGTCAAGGAGGTAGCCAGCAAGACCAACGATACCGCAGGCGACGGAACGACCACCGCCACAGTCCTGGCCTGGGCGATGGTCCGGGAGGGGCTCAAGAACGTCGCTGCCGGTGCGAACCCGATGCTCCTCAAGCGCGGCATCGACAAGGCCGTCGAAGTGGCAGTGGAGGAGCTGAAGAAGCTTAGCATCCCTGTGGAAGGCCGGACGGACATCGCCCACGTAG
Source organism: bacterium (assembly GCA_030550015.1). GTDB lineage: Bacteria > Sysuimicrobiota > Sysuimicrobiia > Sysuimicrobiales > Thermofontiviventaceae > Thermofontivivens > Thermofontivivens primus. The sequence goes on from JAUQQG010000102.1 coordinate 6,482, forward strand.
CAGGGATCGCGGCCAACGACCGGGAGATCGGGGAGATCATCGCCGATGCTATGGAGAAGGTGGGCAAGGATGGGGTGATCACCATCGAAGAAGGTAAGGGCATCGAGACGACTGTGGAAGTGGTTGAAGGAATGCAATTCGACCGTGGGTACATCTCCCCTTACTTCATCACCGATCCTGACAAGATGGAGTGCGTCCTCGAGGAACCCTATATCTTGCTCACCGACAAGAAGATCTCCTCAGTACGGGACATCGTCCCAGTGATGGAGAAAGTCATCCGCTTCGGGAAGCCCCTCGTCGTCATCGCAGAAGATGTGGAGGGCGAAGCTCTAGCCACTCTCGTGGTCAACAAGCTTCGCGGCGTGCTCCAGAGCGTTGCAGTGAAGGCCCCCGGATACGGAGACCGCCGCAAGGCGATGCTCCAGGATATGGCCATCCTGACTGGCGGCCGGGTGATCTCCGAGGATATCGGGATCAAGCTTGAGGGTGTGGAGATAGACATGCTCGGCCGTGCGGAGAAGGTGCGCGTCACCAAAGAAGAGACCACGATCATCGGGGGCAAGGGCGATAAGAAAGACATCCAGGGCCGCATCGCCCAGATCAAGAAAGAGATCGAGACCACGACCTCGGATTATGACCGGGAGAAGCTCCAGGAGCGGCTGGCGAAGCTTGCTGGAGGCGTTGCCCAGATCAAGGTCGGAGCTGCCACAGAGACGGAGATGAAGGAGAAGAAGCACCGCTTCGAGGATGCCCTCAATGCTACGAAGGCAGCCGTGGAGGAAGGAATCCTCCCTGGCGGGGGCACCGCGTACATCCGTGTTCTGCCGGCCTTGGAGAAGGTGCAGGCCGAGGGGGACGAGTTGATCGGAGTGAACATCGTCCGGCGGGCCCTTGAGGAGCCGGCCCGGCAGCTTGCGGTGAACGCAGGGCTAGAGGGGAGTCTCATCGTGGAGCGCCTGAAGCGGGAGACGGGCAGGATCGGTTTCGACGTCCTGGATGGGGAGTTCAAGGACATGGTGAAGGCAGGGATCGTGGACCCGACCAAGGTCACCCGCCTAGCTCTCCAAAACGCCGCGAGCGTGGCCGGCCTCCTGCTCACCACTGAAGCCCTGGTGGTGGAGAAGCGGGAGAAGAAGAAGGAAAAGGTGCCCGGCACCTCCCCTGAGGAGATGGAGATGTAGGGCAACGGCCAAGACCCCAGGCGGTGCGGGGGCGCTTGGCCACGCCCCGCACCGTTTTATTCTCAGAACAAACTAGGGAATTGACAGCTGGCGTGTAGGCCTTCACAATGTGAGAGGGTGAACCGGGTTTTATGAGAGAAGGGACATGGTCTTCATTAGCCAAGTCGTTGGAAAGCTTGTTTCCGATGCGACGGGAGCCGTCATCGGCCCTGTGGCCGACCTCGCAGCCAAGCAGGAGGACCAAGCTCTCCGCCTTTCTGGCATCCTGCTGCGAGGGGATCAGCTCCGCGTCGGCATTATCCCTGCAGAAGCCGTGGGGGAAATCTCTCCCATCGGCATCAGCCTCAGTGTACCTCGAACCTCACTCACCACGCGGCCTCTTCAGCCTGACGAGGTTCTCCTCGTAGAGGAACTCTTAGACAAGCAAGTTGTAGACATCGACGGTCTCAAAGTCGTCAAGGTCAATGACCTCCAGCTGGCCCGCGCCAACGGGACATGGCAGCTTGTCGCTGTGGACGTGGGTTTGAGGGGGCTCCTTCGCAGGCTTGGCCTTGAAGCCCCGGTCACAGCCATCTTGGAACGCCTGGGCAGGCCCTTGCAGGAATGGCTCATCCCCTGGCAGATGGTCGCTGCCTTAAGTGGCCCCCCCACTGCCCTGAAACTCCGGGTCTCCAGGGAGAACCTCCGGAAGATTCACCCCGCCGATCTCGCCGAGATCGTGGAGGACCTGGGCCGGGAGGCTCAGCTCGAGGTGATGGCAAACCTCGACGACGCCGTAGCCGCAGATGTTCTGGAGGAGACCGAGCCGGAGGTGCGGGCAAGCATCCTCAAGAGCCTTTCCCCGGACCGAGCTGCGGATATTCTTGAGGAGATGGCGCCCGATGAGGCGGCGGATCTTATCGCCACGCTTCCTGAAGAGACAGCGGCAACCCTCATCGCTCAGATGGACCAGGAGAAGGCAGCGACTGTGCGCAAGCTCCTCCAGTATCCCGAGGATACAGCTGCAGGGAAGATGACTCCTGAGTACATTGCCCTCCCCGAGTGGTTCACGGCGGAGGACACGATCCGCTACCTCCGAGAGCATGCTCCACCAGCGGAATATCTCTACTATCTGTACGTCACTGACGCAGAAGGACGCTTAGTGGGCGTCCTCTCCTTGCGCACGCTCATCACAGCCAATCCAGAGACTCCCCTGCGGAACCTCATGGACACCGAGGTGATTTACCTCCGGGATACAGATTCGGCGGATGCGGCAGCTGGAGCTCTCGCAAAGTACGATCTCCTGGCGATCCCAGTCGTGGACGCCGAGGGAAAGCTCCTTGGCATCGTCACGATCGACGATGTCATGGAGATCCTTCTGGAGAAGTACCTGCCCCGGCTGCCCGCAAGGTTCCATAGGATCCGCAGGCGCTAAGAAGCTCCGGTGGGATCTTTTTCCAAGTCTCTAGGGATTTTCGGTTTTTGCTCCCCATGAAGAAGGAGATCTCCACGAGGGGAGCATGTGGACAGACGGGACCAATAGGCGATGCTCCGCAAGATATGGTCGAGGCGAAAAATCCTAGCATTCCTGGCGGTGATGGGACCCGGGATCATCACGGCGAACGTGGACAACGACGCCAACGGAATCGCTATCTACTCCATCGCTGGGGCTTCCTTCGGGTACAAGCTCCTCTGGGTTCTTCTTCTCACCACCGTCGCCCTGATCGTGGTCCAGGAGATGACGGCCAGGATGGGCACCGTAACAGGCAAGGGGCTTTCGGACTTGATCCGAGAGCAATTCGGGGTACGAGCAACGGTGTTCGCGATGAGTACCCTCCTGATCACCAACTGGGCGAACACTGTGGGGGACTTTGCCGGTATCGCAGGGAGCCTGGAGATCTTTGGCGTGAGTCGGTATCTCTCCATCCCAATCGCAGCAGTTCTGATTTGGCTGCTGGTGCTCCGGGGGCGCTATCATCAGGTAGAGCGGGCGTTCTTGCTCGCTTCCTTGATGTATATCACCTACATCATCTCCGCGATCCTCGCCAAGCCTCCATGGAAGCACGTGTTCCAAGAGATGCTCACCCCTACTTTTGAAACAAACCCTGCTTACCTAACCATGATCATCGCTGTGATAGGTACTACCATTGCACCTTGGATGCAGTTCTACCAACAGTCCTCTGTGGTGGACAAAGGCCTTACCACCCGGGATTACCCTTACGCGCGCGCAGATACCATCCTTGGTGTGCTTACCACGCAGGTGGTAGCGTTCTTCATTATCGTCGCCTGTGCAGCGACGCTGTTCGTGGAGGGGATTTCGATCCAGACAGCCGAGGACGCGGCGAAAGCCCTCGCCCCTCTCGCTGGACGGTATGCCTCTTGGTTATTTGCGATTGGCCTTCTGAACGCCGCCCTCTTCTCCGTGGCCATCATCCCGCTCTCTACCGCCTATTCGTTGTGCGAGGCATTCGGATGGGAAGCTGGCCTGGACCGGACTTTCAAAGAGGCACCGGTCTTCTATGGGCTCTATACGGGGATGGTCGCCACGGGCGCCGTGGTCATCTTGATCCCGGGGTTGTCTCTGATCCCGGTCATGGTGCTCTCGCAGGCCCTGAACGGCATCTTGCTCCCCGTGATCCTTGTGTACATGCTGCGACTGACCAATAATCGACGCCTGATGGGCAACTACACGAACTCCCCTCTGTTCAATCTGATCACGATGGTCACCGTGTTCATGGTCGGGCTTAGCGCACTCCTCCTTGTGGGCATTTCCCTTGTTGGGATGGTGAAGGCGGCGGTCGTTCCCATCGGACTCGGGAATCGGTGAACAGTGAGAGGTGACGGTTAAGTGCGGTAGGCGATGAGGAAGAACCCCTCCCCTACCCGCTCCCATCGGATGACCGGACATCCTAGGGAATCAAGGCGACGGCGGAGGAGCTCGTGAAGGACCGAGGGGACCGCTGCGCCGGAAGAGAGAGAAAGCAGGATCTCTCCTCTGGGACGGACAACCCGTTTGAGCTCTTCTAGAGCAAGAGGGGCGTTATGGACGATAGCCAAGTCGAAGGTCCCATCTCGAAATGGTAACCTGCTGTTGTGGGCTTGGATCCAGATGATGCGGTGCTGCTTTTTTTGTGCTTCCCTGAGCATCTCTAGGGAGAGGTCCACGCCGACAATACATGCCCTGGGGAACCGTTGAGCTAAACGAGAAGCGGCATACCCTGTGCCTGTTCCGACATCGAGGATCCAGCGCGTATCCTCGGAGCAAATGACCGCGAGCCCGCGATCTAAGGGTGACCCGTAGGCGGGCTCCCATTGAACAATGAGGGAGTTATAACGCTTTGCCAAGCGACGGTAGTGGAGCTTTACCCAACCAGTGACCGGCACAAAGGTGAGGCTCCTTGGCAAAAGCCCCAAAAGCACGTAGGAGAGATCCGTTAAGCGAGCAAGGAGACTTCCCATTGGTATCCTGAATGGTAGGGGCGACGCATGCGTCGCCCCTCCTGATGAGCCTCAGAGGACAGGTGGAGTGTAACGAAGTACCCCGGCAAAAGTCTTTTGGCTTTTTACCGGGGGCCCCTCTTGAATGAACGGGGTGCCAGCAAAATCTCGACAAGAGATTTCGCTGGGGTTACATAGGATGCCTATGCTCCCCGTGTCCTCCATGTTCTTTCCCAATGTACTTCTCAGGGTTCTGATCAAACGCCTTCTTGCACCCTGGTGCGCAGAAGTAATAAGTGACCCCTTTGTATTCCGATGTGGCAGCAGCCTTAGACTCTTCGACTTCCATCCCGCATACCGGATCCTTCGCCATAACCCAACACCTCCTTCCATCCCCTCCCCAGGGGGGAGGGATGGCTACCTTCATTGTAAATGAGAGCCGTGGAAGTGTCAAGAAAAGCAGCCTACATGCGGGGTGCGCTTCTTGTGAGGAAGTGGCCAATCCCAGGATCTGCTGTGACTTTCCCATCGCGGGCGATGAGCTTCCCCCGCAAGAAAGTCATCACAGGTTTCCCCTTGATGCGGCGACCCGCATAAGGAGTCCACCCCGCCTTGGAAACGATCTCGGAATCGGTGAGAATACGCTCAGCTTGAGGATCCACGAGCACGATGTCCGCGTCGGCACCTGGCTGGAGTGTGCCTTTCTTCGGGTATAAGCCATAGACCCTGGCAGGCATCTCGCAAACCGCCTCCACAAGGCGTGGGAGAGAAAGATACCCCTCAGCAACCCCATTCAGCATCAGGCTCAACGTCGTCTCTACCCCGGGGAGGCCGAAGTGGACTGACCAGATGTCTCCCTCTTCCTTCTGAGCCTTCGTCGCAGGAGCGTGATCGGTAGCGATATACGAAATCTCCCCACGCGCGAGGCGGTGCCACATCTCCTCCATATCCTCCACAGACCGGTTTCGCGCAGGGGGCGTGAACTTCCGGTACGCCCCCTTCTCTTGTACCTCTTCCTCGAGGAGGTAGAAGTACTGGGGACAGCTCTCCGCCCAGAGGTTTGCGCCCAAGACTCGCTCCCTCCTAATGAGATCAAGGACCGCAGGGTGGCTGACGTGGGCAATGACGACCCTTGCACCTGTCAGGCGCGCCAAGAGGGCCACGGTGTTTACGGCCACAAGCTCGGCCTCGCGGTTCCTCCACTCCGGGATCACCATTCCATCCTTGCGGCCAAGCTTCTTCAGGCGACGCTCCGCCTCCATGGTGATCCACTCGTCCTCACAGTGCACGAGGCAGACCCCATTGAAGCTGAAAATTTTTTGAAACAGCCGGAGGAGATCGCTGGGAGTCAGGCCTGGGACGCCGTGGGTGGTACAGGTAAAGGCCTTGAGGAAGAGGGCGCCAGCCTCCCAGACCTCTTGGATGTGCTCGATGTCTTCAGGCCATACATGGGCCGCAAGCCCATAATCCACGAGGGATCGTGGCCCTAGGTACCGTGCCTTCTCCTGAAGGAACTGCGCAGTCCGGACAGGCATCGCGTGGGTGTGCTCGATGACGGTCGTGACTCCACCCACAGCTGCAGCACTTGAGCCTGTGATGAAGTCCTCACGCTCCGTTGCGCCCGGGTCCATGAAGTGGACATGCGCATCCACCATCCCCGGCATCGCCAGAAGGCCTCCTGCGTCGATCACCTCCTTTGCAGAAAGCCCTAGCTTCCCGATCCCTGCGATCTTCCCTTCCTGAACATAGATCTCTCCCTCAAGGAGGCCCGCAGGCGTCACGATTTTCGCACCCTTGATCACAAGATCCACCAAGTTACTCCCTCCTGAGGAGGCGCGCATCGTAGGGCAGTCGGCTGATCCTCCTTGGCCCCTTCTCTGTGATGACCACCATGTCCTCCAGCCGAACCCCACCGCCTCCCTTCACTCCCGGCACCCAGATCAGCGGCTCCATGGCGAAGACCATCCCTGGCCTGAGTTCCACCTCGGCGCTCCCTGGGAAGACCTCCCCAATATACGGAGGCTCGTTGCTCCCTGCACCGATCCCGTGTCCAATGAACAGCGTCAGGAACCTCTCAGCGAGCCCGTGGTCAGCGGCCTTCCGCCGGATCACCTCGGCCACTTCCCTGTTCGTGGCCCCAGGCCGCATTGCCTCGATGCCAGCCATATGGGCCTCATAGACCGCCTGGTAGATCTCGCGTTGCCTCGTCGAAGGCTCGCCGCAGATGACGGTGCGGCCAAGGTCAGCAAAGTAGCCGTTCCACATGACGCCTATGTCAATGAAGACAATGTCACCGTGGCGAATGAGCTTGTCGGTGGCAAGGCGCGTGGGTGGGGACATGTTCTCCCCCGAGCTGACGAACGGGGTGGTTACATGGGCGTATTCTCCTCCTAGGCGGAAGAGGGTCTCCATGGCCACAGCCGCTACCTCACACTCCCTGCGCCCTACCTGGACTGCATCCATGGCTACCTGCGTCACCGCCTCAGCCATAGCTGTGGCTTCCTCGATGAGGACAAGCTCCTCTGGGCCCTTGATCATGCGCGCTTGCTGCATCACAGTATCGCCATCCTCCCACTGGACATCTGGGAAGTGATCGCGCAGGGCTGCAAAGAGGACCGCGCTGGCAAGGTCATAGCCTATGCGCTTCGATCGGAGGCCGTAATGCCCAAGCAGGTCTCCGAGCACCTTGCGCACCGTGTATTCTATGAGCCCTTTCTCTTCGAGGATCGGGATAGGGCGGACATCCAGAAGCCAGGGCATTGTCGCCAATGCCCGGTCGTGATCCCCGCCTGAGACGAGGAGGATTGGCTCCCTCCCTGCGAGCAAAAGGGCCCCATTGAGGAGCCCACTCTTCCCAGCGATGAGCTGTGGCCGGAGGCTCGTGAGATAGCGGACGTTCTCGTCCTTCCAGACAAGGAGCGCATCCAGTCCAGCTTCCTCCATGGCCTGCCAGGCGCGCCGAAGACGGTAGGCCCGCAGGGCCTGAAAATCCACGCGTGCCTGGTAATCAACCTGGAAAGGACCTTTTGCGTACATTCCCCTTGAGAGCTCCCTGGTTACGACTGCCCGATTCGCAAGACCACCCGACCCACAACCCTGTCCCTGCGTACAAGGTCGAGGGCGTCGTTAGCACGGCTGAGATCCAGGACTTCCGAGACCACAGGTCGGATGAGCCCCCGGCCAGCGAGGTCGATGACGCGCTCGAGCTCAACGCGTGGAACATACCTGGATCCCAGGATAGAGAGCTGCCGGAGAGCGACAAGATCGGTAGGAAGGGAAGGATAGCCCCGGGAGTCGGTAGTATACCCTACCACGACAATGCGTCCCCCCTTCCTGACCATGGCAATCGCTGGAGCGAAAGTCTGTGCGGTACCGACGCAATCCACGACGATATCCGCCCCGATGCCCGAAGTGATTTCCTGCACTGCCTTCTCAGCTTCCCCCCCGGCACGGAGCGCCTCCATGGCTCCCAAATCCCTCGCTGCGGCAAGCCTTGCCTCCTCCACATCCACCGCGATGACTTTGGCTCCTGTGACTCTGGCTACCTGAACCGCGTGCAGGCCAACCCCACCAACTCCAAGGATGACCACAGTCTCCCCAGGTTGAACCCTAGCCTGTGAGACGAGTGCGTGATAGCTTGTTCCCACGGCACAGGAGAGAACCCCTGCACCCTCTGGATCGATCGCGGGGGGAAGCGGGAGAGCATGCGCTTCTGGAACCACGAGGTATTCCTGGAAACCGCCTGGTGAGGTAAAACCGACCCACCCCCGCAAGTGGTCGCAGAGAGTCTCTTCACCCATCAGGCAAAAGCGACACCGACCGCACGACCAGTAGTTATGGACGACGACCCTCTGTCCCAAAGGGAGTGTCGTGCCTGCACCGCAGGCCGCAACCTCACCACAGATCTCATGTCCTGGGACGTGCGGGAGGGGCAATGTGGGAGAGAAAGGCATGTGCCCCTCCACGATCTTGAGGTCGGAACGGCAGACCCCGCAAGCAATCACTTTCACCAAAACCTCCCCAGGTCCTGGTTCGGGAACCGGTACCTCGGCAAGGCGTAAGGGCTCTCCGTATCGCTCTACCACCATTGCGCGCATCTTCCCAACACCCCTCAACTCCTCCTATGTACCCTCCTCCAAGACGATCGCTCCGCGGCCAAGGAGCGTTCCTGCGCGAAGCCTTTCGTGGAGCTCCCGCACGCGCGCGAGCGGGACCACCGACGAAACTATGGGTTTGATCCGTCCCTCCGCCACCAGCTGGGCAGCTTTCAGCAGCTCCCACCGCGAGGTGTACCTGGATCCTATGAGGGTGAGCTCCTCCAGGACCATACGCCGTGGGCTCACTTCTGTGGTAATCCCTGGGAAGGTCGTAAGGAACACCATCCGACCACGACGGCCTAGGATCTCCTGGCAAAAGGAGAGAGTCTCCGGTTTGCCCACAAGATCGATGGCAACGGAAACACCCAAAGGAGCGATGGAGTGGACGGCGTCCAAGAGATCGGGAGAGCTGAAGTCAAACGCTGCGACCGCCCCTACCTCCCGCGTGGCCCTGAGCTTCTCCTCCCCCAGGTCGATGGCGATCACCTCCGCGCCGAAGACCCTGGCCATCTGCACCATGTGGATTCCCACTCCTCCACCCGCCCCCACGACCACGACGAGGTCCCCGGGGCCGATCCCTGCGCGATGGCTTACATGGAAGGGAGTGGCAATGGCATCGGGGATTGCCGTAGCCTCCACAGGGGGAACCCCGTCTGGCACAGGGAGGAGGTTGGCGGCTGGAAGCGTCATGTATTCCGCATATCCCCCATCCCTCGCCACGCCGACATAGCCCTGGAAGTTCCTGCAGAGAGGCTCGTGAGCGAGGCGGCAGAAGTCACAGCGGCCGCACGTTAGGTAGAAGTAAGCCATCACCCGGTCTCCCACTTGGAGCCCCTCCGCGCCAACCCCAAGCTCCACAACCTTGCCAACCACCTCATGGCCTGGGATTCGTGGGAGATCCTCGGGCCGTCGCCCCATGTTCCCTTGCATGTAGTTGAGCACAGTGAGGCCAACCCCGCATGCCTCCACCTTCACAAGCGCTTCTCCTGCCCCAGGGACAGGTGTAGAGACCTCCTCGTAGACCACCTCACCGCCCCACTCGTGTAGGACCTGTGCGTACATGTGTGTACCCCCTTGACTCAGGCGAGAACCTCTGGGTTGTAGAGGTTCGGCGGGCGCTCCCCCCGAAGAAAAGCAAGGATATTCTCCACCACAATGGATGCGATGCGTTCCCGCGTCTCCCGCGCGGCGCTGCCAATGTGCGGTGTGAGGACCACGTTGTCCAGGGTGAGCAGATCTGGGTGTACTTTGGGCTCCTGTTCGTAGACATCGAGGGCAGCACCGGCGATGCGCCGCGATTTCAAGGCTTCTACCAGGGCGGCCTCATCCACGATAGGTCCCCGAGCCGTGTTGATCAGGTAGGCCGTGGGCTTCATGAGACCTAGCTCCCGGGCGCCCACAAGGTGATATGTCCCAGGATGATAGCTCGCGTTGATGACCACAAAGTCACTCTCCCGCAGGAGATCATCGAGGGTGCGATATTCCACCCCTAGCTCTGTCTCCTCCTCTGGAGAGAGACGGTTGCGCTTCGTGTACAGGATGCGCATGCGGAATCCTTTCGCGCGCTGTACGATCGCTCTTCCAATCGCACCCAGGCCAATGGTTCCTAGGGTCTTGCCGTTCACCTCACCCCCCACGAAGTACATGGACTGAGACCCTGGGAAGAGACCGGCCCTGACCGCTTTGTCGGCCTCCACGATCCTCCGCGCCACGGCGATGAGGAGACCCCACTGGAGGTCCGCGGTCGCCTCCACCACGATATTGGGGATGACGGTGACTAGGATCCGTCGTTCCGTAGCCGCAGCGACGTCCACGTTTGCGGGGACCACGGCAGAGGTGGCGATGAGTTTCAGATTCCTCCCCGCCTCGATAACCTCCCGGTCCACACGATCATGAAGAAGGCAGTAAAGGATCTCACAGGAGGCGACCTCTTCCATGAGGCGCTCTTTCGGAAGGATCCTGCTGGCGTCCCCGTGCACCTTGACCTCGGCGTTGGCCCGTAGGCGTTCAAGGGCCGCCTCCGGAATGGGCTGGGTCACGAATACCCGCACCATGCCCCTCCTCCTTTCCCCCTCACAAGCCAATTGCCTGCGAGGGGAGTACTCAGAAAAGATCGAGAACCTCCAAGGTTCCCTCCGGACGAATCCGGAGGACTACCGTTAGGTACCACCGATCCCGTTTTCGACCTTCTACGACGTACCTGTTGCCCCATGCAGGGTGCACGAACCGCGGCGTGGAGAGGCAAACCCGGATGTCCTCATCCTCCACGCCGAGGCGGGCCTGGGAGGCCCGCGCGACCTCGGTGAGGTCCAGGCGCCCCTCACGGGCAATGGTGGCAATACGGTTTTTCATTTCCGCCAAGGCTGCGGCATCGATCTTGGTCCGCCCCTCCCCGGAACGTGCGACCTCAACTGGCGGGCAGGTCTCAAAAAGCGCATGGGCAGAAAGGATGATTTCTGCCGCGAGCTCCGCCCCCTTCCGGTAAACCGGTCCACAGGAGAAGTCCTGACTCCAGTGAAGGTGCGCCATGGGCTTCAGGAAGCGGCAGAGAGTACTCCCCAATTCCCTCTGGAATCGATCATGGAGGTACCAAACCAAGCGGCTCGCGCAGGAGTTGTCCTCCTCTGGCACCACCCGGCCGAAGAGGAAGCCAATGAGCATCGCCCCTGCTTCCAGGGCACCGCAGCGATCGCCATATCCACCCCCACCTCCGCGCAACCCCGTCGAGGCCCGCAGGAGAGACTGGTCAAGAGGGATCTCCAGTGCAGCGGCCACGCCTCTCAGGACCGCCTCAGAGCAGTGGAACCCCTGTTGACGGAAACCCTCTGCCCGCTCCCCTGCCTCTTTGATCCTTTTCTCGATCTCGCTGTCCATGGGGTTCAACCTCTCGGCCCGCCGCAGCAAAGGCATCGTGCCCTCGGTATCTTCCTCACCTCGCCTGCCTGGCCATGAGGAGATCTAAGAACTCGTCTAACCCAAGCACCCACCCGAGGCATCGGCTGACGTTCTGCAACCCGAAGACGTGCAGATCCTCGCCGTACATGCTGGCGACACAGTCGCTGATAACGATCACCTGGAAGTCCCGGTTGAAGGCATCGAACGCCGTGCAGAGGACGCACGTGTTGGTGTTGATCCCCCCGAGGACCACAGTGGAGACCTTCAGGGTCCGCAGGAGGAACTCGAGATCGGTACCGTAGAAGGCGGAGAGGCGTTTTTTGCTCCGGATGACATAGTCCGATGGCTCTGGACCTACCTCAGGGATGATCTCTGTTTGGACGGAGCCTTCCAGGTTGTGCCCGGAGATCGTACTCGGGCGGCCCGGCGTGAGGGACTGCTTTGCGGCCTCCACGGCCCTCCAGAAGGGATTGCTCATGCTCTCCGCTCCAGGATAGGGGATGCGCCGGTGGGTCATCACGACGTGGATGACCGGGATCCCCAGTGCCCGGGCCTCCCGAACGAGACGCCCGAGGTTCTCACGGACTCTCCTCGCATCCTCTGGAGCCACGGGCATCGTAGCTACTTCGGGATCGAGGTGCCCCCGGTGGGCATCCACGAGGACAACCGCCGTCTCCCTCGGGTTAATGGACAGCTGTGCTTTCAGCGCATGAATCATCTCTGACCTGTCCACACTCCCCACACGCGTTTCGAACATGGCCTCACCTTCTCTCTCATCCAACCCCACAACGGAGACAAGCCCCGAAATAGTATCTGATGCGCGAGGTACGGCCGTTCCCCTAACCCGGGATAATCGGGAGCAGCAGGTAAGAACTCCGCTCTCCCCCACCGTACACCGTGACCTTCCCGCCGTAGACCTCCGGACGCCTGTCCCAGGGATGGTTGTGGAGGAACGGTCCTGAACCCCGGAATGCGCCCCAGAAACCCAGCACACCGCTAGGAGCTTCGCGCTCGAAGTCCTTCCCCTGCACGGTCAAGGCCAGGGAATACCCTGGCGGGACCACGATGGAGGTGGGCCAGATCTCCACATCGACCTCGTAGATCTCCCCCGGCGTGAGGGGTTGGATCTCATCATGGGTGTGGTAGGGGCGGTACTCCCTGGTGAGCTCTCGGTCAAGCTTGCGATGGGATGCGCGAAGCCATCCCTGGGCAATGGGGGCACGCGGCTCCAGAGCACCTTGAAAGGTGACCTCCTCCCCGTTGGGGTCGAAGAGCTGAAGGATCAGGAAGAGGTCCGCGTCGATGGTTGTCGAGGAGATGAATAGCTTAGCCGCTACCGGCCCGGTGATCTCCGTCTCCTCCCGAAACGGGGGAGTCCTGAAGGTGACCCCGTTCTTCAGTGCCTCGTATGTGACGGTACTCTCCCCAGGTACAGGCTCCCAGCTCAGGGTACGTTCCGCTGGGTTCAGGTAGAGCTTTGTCCAGCGGGTTCTGGCGAGGGGCCACTCCCGCTCCTTGCGCAGGACGAACCTGTCAATGTGCCGTACGTTCAGCAGGACCGGGGGCTCCTTCTCCCACCCGTTGTCGATCCCCTTGAGGAAGTGGTCGAAGAAGCGCTTCTGGAGACCAAGACCATAGTCGGTGTAGAAGTGGGTCCAGTGCTCGAGGCCGTGGATCTCCAGCCATTTCTGGGTCGACGCCGCCCGCACGAACGCCTCCACGTTCCCACGGAGGTGCAGGCCATGACCTCCCCAGTTCCCCGCCGAGAGGAAGGGAACCTTCACCTTCGACCAGTCCGCCGAACGCTCCCGGTACCACGCGTCATCGAGCTCGCGGAGGAGTGCCTGTTGCCCAGGATCCACGCGATTCTTGGCGAGCACATCTCCAGGGAACGTCTCCGGACCAGCCACAAGCTCACCAGTGAGAGGGCTCAGGAGTCCACGGGCACCGACGCCGTGCTGGACGGTCTCCACCTGGGCCCTGAACCAGGGGAAGGTGAAAGTGCAGAGGATTCCCCCGTGACGATGCCAGTCGCGGTAGAAGTCCGCTGCTCCTTCCCAGGCGCACATGGCTGCAAGATGCGGAGGCTGGAGGCCGGCGACGAGCCATTGGTTGATCGCATAGTAGGAGATGCCGTTGAGCCCAACCTTCCCGTTGCTCCAGGGTTGGGCGGCCGCCCACTCGATGCACTGGTACAGGTCCTTGGACTCCCTGGGAGAGAAGATGTCCAGCACACCTGGTGAACGTCCAGCGCCGCGCGAATCGACTCGGACGCAAACATAGCCATTGGGCACCCACTTCTCCGGGTCGACGACCTCCCAGTTCTGGTATTTGCACGAGGACCCACGGGCGACTTCTGGGAAGTCCTGGACAAGCTTTCTCCATTGGTCCGGATAACCCATCTGGAATGGGAGGCCCTTCCCGTAAGGACCATAGCTCAGGATCACCGGGTACTTGCCTTCTGGGATGGGTCGGAACACATCGGCCCGAAGGACGACCCCATCGTCCATGGGGATAGGCACATCATAGTCGATACGCATCCCGTCGGCTACCACACTCTCCATCTCCTCACCTCCTCGCTCTCCCCCGCCAACATCTTGGAATCGGGTTGGGCAACGAACACCACACGAGGGAGCGCCAGAGGCGATTCCATCGCATCCCTATGCAGTACCCCGGCAACATCTCGACAAGCATTTTGCTGGAGTTAGCCCGTTGACATCGCATGCCGTCAAGGCCTGATGGGTGGATAGTCGCGCGAGTAGACCGGCTGTTTCAGGTACTCCTCCGGGTTGTACTTCCAGAACTGGGAGACCTTCGGGTAGGTGAAGATTACCGTATTCCGAAGGATTCCCCTGCGATCGACACGGCGAATGTAAATGTTCTGGACAGGATTTTGGTACTCATCAAGATAGACCGGACCGCGCGGAGCATCAGGGATGCGGATCTTGCGCAATGCCCCGAGGAACCTCTCTTTATCCTCCACGTTCCCACGGATGGAAACGAGAGCTTCATAGATGAACCGCCCGGCGGTGTAGCAGTTCTCGGAGTAGTACGAAGGAGGCCTGCTATACTTCCGTGCATATGCCGAGGCGAACGTTCGATTCTCTGGTGTCTCCAAGACCGCACTGTAGTGGAGGGCTGTAATGATCCCTACAGCCTCGTTCCCCATCTGGGGGAGGACATGCTCATCGGTGAGGGTTCCTCCACCGATCAGGGGAATCCGACCCTTCAACCCAAACTCCTGGTACTGAGCAAGGAACCGCAAGGCATCCCCTCCCGAGAAGACGGCGAACACAGCGTCAACATCCTTCCGCAATTGAGCAAGGTAAGGAGCGTAGTCCGGGGCCCCGATGGGAGGCCAGAGCTTCTGCACAATCCGACCTCCGTTCTCCTCAAAGGTACGCTGGAATCCTCCGACCCATTCGTGCCCGAAAGCGAAGTCATAGGCGATGGTGGCGATCCGTTTGTAGCCGAGGTTCTTGGCCACCCACTCCCCAAAGGGGTGCGCCGGCTGGCTGCTTGTCCAGCCCACTCGAACGATATAAGGGGTTCTCCTGCGCTGGGTGATATCGTCCGCGGAGACAATGGGGTAAATTGTCGCCACTTTTCCATCATGAACGTAGTCCCGGAGGGCATACCCCGAACTGGCCGTGAGAGGTCCAACGAGCATGTGGACCTTGTCCTGTTCTACGAGCTTGCGTGCCTTCGTCAGCGTGTTGGCCGGAACTCCGGCGTCATCTTCATGGATGATCTCCACCTTACGCCCTGCAACGGTAAACCCCTTCTCCTCCCAAAACAGGAGAAAGCCGTTGAGCATATCCCTGCCGTTCGCAGCGAACGTACCGGTGGTCGGGGCGATGAACCCGATCCGGATTGGTCCCCTGGCTTGCGACAACGCGTCCCCATTCCAACCCGCAGTGAGGACGATCACGATCAAAAGAGCAAGACCATACCACACCACCTTCTTCATCTTCCCCCCTCCTTTTTGTCCAGCATACCTCCTCAGGTAAATGCGGAACCAGCCTCAGTCGACCGGTGGCCGCCGGTGTATCTGGATCGCTCCTCGTTCAAACGCTCTCGCCACGCTGAGGATCTCCCCCTCTGCGAACCACCGCCCGATGATCTGCATCCCCACAGGAAGATGTCTCACAAAACCGCAGGGGACGGAGATCGACGGAAGACCAACCATGTTGAAGACCTGATTGAACCAGAGATAAGCCGCCCTGGGGTCTCTCTCCTCCTCCCCAACACGTACTGTCTGAGCCCCAATGGGACAGGCCGGAGCCGAAACTGTAGGCGCGACCAGCACTTGGACGCGCTCAAAAACTTCTTGCAGCTGTTTACGCAGCCACTGCCTTGCTCGCAACCCAGTCAGGTACGCGTGCGCAGGCAGCAACGCCCCAACGAAGAGCCGTTGGCGCACATCCTCCCCATAGTCCAGGGAACGCTGGGAAAGCCAGCGAAGGTGGTACGCGCTGGCTTCAGGCATAGCGATGGCCATAGCGGCCGTTCGCATCTCCTGGAGGGAGGGAATCGCCACCTCTTCCACCTCTGCCCCCGCATCGGTAAGAACTTTCAGGGCATCCTGAACGAGGCTCCTAACCTGGGGGTCCGCATCCTCCATCATCGGTCGGATGACCCCAACCCTAACCCCACGGATCTCTCCATCGAGAAGACCGCGCAGATCAGGCAAAGGTTCCTTGCTCGTTGTGGGATCCATGGGATCATATCCTGCAATTACTTGGAACATCAGACGAGCGTCCTCAACGGTTCGTGTGATCGGGCCGACGTGGTCCAGAGACCAGGCAAGTGGCACAACACCGTACCGGCTCACCCGCCCGAACGTGGGCTTCAGTCCTACAACCCCACAGAGCGCAGCAGGGATTCGGATAGAGCCTCCTGTGTCCGTCCCTAGGGCGCCATAACAGAGCCCAGCAGCGACGGCAACAGCTGACCCGCCGCTGCTCCCTCCAGAGATCCGATCGGGATCCCAGGGATTTCGAGCGGGCCCATAATGCGGGTTGATGTTCGTGACGCCGTAGGCAAATTCGTGGAGGTTTGTCTTGCCCAGGATGATCGCCCCGTTCTCGCGGAGTCTCTTCACCACGGTTGCATCTTCCTGGGCCACAAAATCTGCCATGATCTTCGATCCGCACGTCGTCCGGGTTCCCCGCACGTGGATCATATCCTTTACCGCGATGGGGACGCCATGGAGCAACCCGAGTTCCTCCGTGCGGGAAAGAGCATCCTCTGCTTGGCGCGCAGCTACTAGGGCTTCATCTGCCAGCACCCTGAGGAAGCTGTTTAAGCCCTTGTCCACACGCGCAATCCGCTCGAGGAGGGTCTGTACAACTTCCACTGGAGAGACCTCCCTGTTGCGAATGCGCAGGGCTACTTCAGCCAGGGAGAGCCACCACAGATCGCTCATCGGAAGATCTCCTCTATCTCAGGGACAAAGGCGGGTTCTTCGTCCCCGACCAGTTGCTCCACTATGGCGATGCGCTGGAGAATTGCGGAAAGCTGTGTCGCCACCACCTCTCGATCGTCCTCCGGTATCTCCAGGCGAAGGCTTTGTGCCAGATCTTGATCCATCATGGCGACCTTAGACCCCCAAGTAGTTGCGCTTTACTTCTTCAGAAGCCGCAAGCTCTCCAGGTGATCCCTCAAACACTACCCGCCCCTTGCTGAGCACATAGACGTAGTCCGCGAGTTTGAGGGCAAGGGGGAGGTTCTGTTCCACCAGGAGAATGGAGAGCCCCTGCTGCTTGAGCTGGGCGATGGTGTTCCCCAGCTCCAGAACAAGAAGAGGGGCAAGACCCTCCGAGGGCTCATCCATGAGGAGAAACTCTGGGTTCGTCATGAGGGCCCGGGCGATGGCCAACATCTGCTGCTCCCCGCCGCTGAGCTTGTTCCCCTTATGAGTTACTCGCTCTTTCAGACGAGGGAAAATGTTGAAGACACGTTCTAGATCCCATCTTTGGCCATTCCCCACTCCTGAGCGGGCTCCCACGGTAAGGTTCTCCAGGACGTTCAGGGAGGGAAAGATGCGGCGGCCTTGGGGGACGAGGCCGATGCCGAGCCTAGCGATCTTATGCGACGGCCAGCGTGTGATCTCCATTCCTTTAAAGACAATACGCCCCCTGCGGGGAGGGGTGAACCCGATGATAGAGCGGATGAGGGTGGTCTTTCCCATTCCGTTTCGTCCCAGCACAGCCACGGCCTGACCCCGTCCCACTTGGAGGGAGACGCCTTGGAGAACGTAGCTCTCCCCGTAATAGGTGTGAACGTCTTCCACTTGAAGGATCGGCGGCTCGTCCATCTCGCACATCCCTTCCCCTTGGAACCTCTCAGGATCCCGTCCCAGCTCCCAGGTAGATGTTCTGCACCTCCCGGTTTGCCTTGATTTCTGCTTTCGTCCCCTCTGCCAATACCCTTCCAAAATGGAGGACGGTGATCCGATCGGCCACCTCAAAAGCAACGTCCATGTCATGCTCAATCAACAACACAGTGATGGTGGGGTCGAGGGAGCGGATGATCTCAACGATCACACGGGTCTCCCCAGGAGAAAGCCCTGCCGTTGGCTCGTCGAGAAGCAAGAGTTTCGGCCCGCCTGCCAGGGCGAGGAGGACCTCCACCTGGCGCTGTTCTCCATAGGAGAGGTTGGTGAGAGGAAGATCCCGCTTCTCCCAGAGGCCAACCCGTTCGATGAGGTGCCGAGCTTGCTGTTGGAGCTCTGGGTATCCCCAAATAGGCCTGTGCATCACGTACTTCGTGGGTCGTAGACCCTGCACCGCAAGCAACACATTCTCCAGCACGGTGAGCTTGGGAAAGAGGTTTGTAATCTGGAAGGTCCGGCCAATCCCGAGGGCAGCTCGGCGGTGGGGAGGAAGGTGCGTGATCTCCTGGCCAAAGAACCAGATCCTCCCTGCGGTGACCGGGAACTCCCCTGTGATCAGGTTGAAAAGGGTCGTCTTCCCAGCCCCATTGGGCCCAATAATCGCCCGGCGCTCCCCTGCTCGGATCTCCAGAGTGACCCCATCTACCGCTCGAAGGCCTCCGAAATGCTTTGAGACCTTCTCGAGGACCAGACAGGTGCCTGGTGCATCCGAAGGAATCATGTTATCGGGTCAGCACCTCCTCATCAGGGTTCTCTCGTTGAAGCTTCACCTTCTGTGGATGCCCGCCTGGCACAGGCGTAGGGATCATCTTCGCCCGGAGCCTCGAAAAGGTAC
Source organism: bacterium (assembly GCA_030550015.1). Lineage (GTDB taxonomy): Bacteria > Sysuimicrobiota > Sysuimicrobiia > Sysuimicrobiales > Thermofontiviventaceae > Thermofontivivens > Thermofontivivens primus. Next base: position 25,304 of record JAUQQG010000102.1, read on the forward strand.
CCTTCATAGCCCCAATCACACCACCCGGTGCGTACATGACCACAAGGACGTAGGTTACACCCAGGATGAGGAGCCAGCGTCGCGTGTAGGCGCTTATGAGATTACGGAGGAAGACAACCAACCCTGCCCCAAGGACCGGTCCAAACAATGTTCCCGCACCGCCAAGGATGACCATGAGAACCGCCTCGGCAGAAGCGGTGATGTGCACATCTGCAGGGCTGACGAACCGGTTGTAGAAGGCATACAGGACTCCCCCTAGCCCCGAGAAGGTCCCCGCAATGACGAAGACAGTGTACTTATGGAGCCACGTGTGGTATCCCAAGACCCGCATCCGGGACTCGCTCTCCCGGATACCCCGAAGGGACAGGCCAAAAGGAGAGTGCACGAACCGGGAAAGGAAGAAGCAAGCAAGGGTAAAGAACGTGAGGACGAAATAGTACATGTTCACGGGATCACTCAACGACCATGGGAGTCCAAGATCGGGTGGAGGGATTCCAGGGAGACCATTATCCCCGCCCGTCACGGAAACCCAACGATAGGCAAGCCCCCAGACACCCATCCCTAGAGCAAGGGTAATGATGAGGAAGTAGACCTCCGTCGCGCGCGTGGCCATGAGACCAAAGATCAAAGCCATCATGAAGGCAACGATAAGCCCTCCCAACATGGCCACGCTAAAGTGCACGTGATACCGTGTGGTAAGAATCCCCACTGCATAGGCTGCTGCACCAAAGTAGGCAGCATGGCCAAAAGAGGTGAGCCCGGTGTAGCCCATGAGGAGGTCAAGGCTCATCGCCATGAGTCCATAGATGAAAGTAAGGATCAGGAGGTGAGTGTAATAAGCGGGGATGAGGTGGGGAAGAAAAAGAAGCACCACGACGCCCCCGGCAACTGTCACATTCCGTATCCAGGCTCCATTCCTCACTGTGTGTTACCTCCGGCCGAACAGTCCTGTTGGCCAGATGGCCAAAACTAGGGCCATGGGGATGAACAGGGTGAAGTAGGAGAACTCCGGGAATAGCGCTTTTCCGAAATTATCCACAAGGCCCACCAAGAGGCTGCCCACGACTGCGCCCTGGAGGCTCCCTAACCCCCCAATGATCACCACTGCGAATGCTAGAGGGATCACCTCGAAATCGAGGCCCGGGTAAACACCCAGGAAGGGCCCCCCCATCACACCTCCGAAGGCAGCAAGGGCTGCCCCCGCCAAGAACATGGCCGTCATAATCCTGTTCACGTCGATGCCCAATCCCCGCGCCATCTCCTGATCATCCACCGCGGCTCGCACCATTGCCCCGATGCGCGTCTTCTCCTGGAAGAGCCAGAGGAGGACAGCCACAACCATCCCCACTCCGATAACCAGGAGCCTGTAGGCAGGGAATACCACGGGCCCGATAGCGAGGGACCTCGCCACGAATCCTGGGGTGGGGATGCGCTGGGGATCCCCACCCCAGAGCCATAGCGCGATATCTGCAAACATGAAGGCGAATCCCATGGTGAGGAGAACCTGAGCCTGCTCCTGACGGTACAATCGGGCGAGGAAAAACCGTTGCATCATCACGCCGATAGCGCCCACAACAGCCACCGCTCCAAGGATAGCCGCAAGGAAGTTCCCCGTGGCCTTCACGAGAGAGAGTCCAATGTACGCACCAAGCAGGTAGTAGGACCCATGGCTGATGTTCACAATCCGCATCAGCCCGAAGATGAGAGAGAGGCCGCTTGCCAGGAGGAAAAGAAGCGCCCCAAAAGAGAGGCCGTTGAGGGCTTGTACGATCCAGAACTCCATCAGTGCTCTCCTCTCACAGCTTCTAAGGGGAGGCGAACCCTCCGGACCTTCCCAGCCCTGAAGACACCGTCGTACAGGGTGAACAGGATGAGGATCAAGAGAGCGATTCCGATGGGTCTTGGGGGAAGAAGCCTGCGCCAGGGTTGTGCCAGCCTCCGACCCCAAGACGAAGAGCGCCCACCCCAACGAACACTCCAAAAATCCCAAACCCAATCCCTGCAACTCTCACCGCCGACATACCCCGTCACCCTCCCCCGTCTACCTACCACTAGATCACCACACATCCCGCAATCCCATAGACGGATTTTGGCGCCCCCCCGGCAAAAGTCTTGGACTTTTGCCGGGGGTACTTGCTTAGGTTGCAGGAAACTTTCTCTTCCCTCTTCACTCACTCCCACCAGTACTCCGGATGTTCGCAGAGGGTGAAGAGGACAGGCCCTTTGTCAGTAACACACACGTTCTCCTCTAGGCGCACCGTCTGCTCCAGCCCAGGGAACCCCGAGAAGGTCTCGATGGCGAAGTACATGTTCTGCTTGATCTCCGCAGGGTACTTCAGGGAGTAGGCCCGGGAGATCCACATCCCCTCGTAAAGGGAGAGCCCAATGCTGTGGGCGAACTGCTGGAGGCTTACACTGCCATACTTGTCATCATCATACTCGGGGAACTTGGCTGCTACATCCGCAGTGGTTGCACCTGGCCGCAGGGCCTCGATCCCCGCATACAGGGAATCATAGCAATACTTGTAGAGGTCCTTCTCCTTGGGAGTAGGCTTAGCGGCAACCTTCCAGCACCGGACGAAGTCCACAAAATACCCCCCAGGCCCAATGGCATTGATATCTACAATCATTAAGTCTCCCTGCCGGATGATCTTGTCCGTATGCCAGCGCCGGTAGGGGCTGGTGTTCCCGCCACTCGCCACGATAATGTCATAGACAAAGTCAAACCCGCTACGGTACAGATACTCATTGATCTTGGCACAAACCTCGGACTCACGTACCCCGGGCTTCGCCCACTCGTGCATGGCCATCCACATGGCCGCATCCCCATGCGCAGCAGCAATCTTCAAACACTCCAACTCATCAGGAGTCTTCACCACGCGAGCAGCTGACATAGCTGGCCAGCCGTTGACAATGTTCAGCCCAAGCCCAGTGAGTGCCTGGTACGCCCGCATATCCATCACATCAATGCCGATCTTTTCCTTCTCCACCCCTGCCTCTTTGAGGACATCGTACACGCTCTGGGCCATGCGCTTGGCCATCTCCTCTTCCGCATCCTCCGCCCACTTCCAGGTGATCGCGGGGCGGATCTCCGCCTCAAGCCACGGCGCGTCAATCTGTGCGCAGATCATGTCGGAACCTACCGTCTCAAACAAGACCGGAGGCTTGCCACGCGGTAGGACGCAGTAGCGGATGAAGATGTTGTTCTTCCAGTTCCCCTGCCACACTCCGGTAACATAGCGGATGTTCTCTCCAACAAACAGGATCAAACCACCCAGGTCGAATCGCTCCATTTGCTCCCGAGCGCGCTGGAGCCGGTCCCGGCGCATCCGAGCAAAGTCCACCCGTGCCTGCCAGTCCGTGGCCGTCGTGCTGTACACACGACGGGGTTGATACTCATGGTACCCTTGCAAGAACTCATGGTATGCCATACTCACCCCTCCCCCATCTCGTATCTCTTGTTTGACTATTTCATCTTCAGGAGCATGCAAGCGGTATCTTTGAGCACAGCAGACTCCATCTCTTGTGAAAGGCCTAACCGCCTCACACGAGCGACAGAGCTCCGATCGGCCATATCAAAAGGCGCATCGGTCCCCAGGACGATACGGTTGGGGCCGACCACACTGATCAGGAACGACAGAGCTGCATCGCTATGTGTGAGTGTGTCAAAGTAGAAGTTCCTCATATACCGGGACGGAGGTTCTGGAATAGCTTCTTGGCACTCCCTCCGCTGGCTGTAGCTATGATCGAGGCGTCCCAACAGGTACGGGAGGACGCCCCCTCCATGGGCCAGGACAATCCGGAGTTTGGGGAGGCGCTCCAAAAGCCCAGAGTAGATCATGCGTGCTGCCATCACCGTAGTATCCATAGGGAAACCCAAGGTATTGAAGAGGTGGTGCCTGTCCAGGACCTCTCTCGCTACGTTGATCTGTGGGTGTGTGAACACAGTGACATCCAGCGCGTGGGCTAGCTCCCACATTGGCAGGAAGCGAGGATCGTCGAGATAGCTCCCGTTCACGCTCGCCCCAACGTGGATTCCACGCATCCCGAGATCTCGAACCGACCGCTCCATCTCTTCCAAGGAGGCGTCGATGTCCTGTAAAGGGAGAGTGGCCAGGCCCACAAATCTTCCTGGCACACGACGACACACATCCAAGATCCCATCGTTAAAGGCCCGGGCGAGCTCCCTTCCCAGATCCGCTGGGGCCCAGTACACCATGGGAGGAGGGAGGGAGAGCGCCTGGACGTCGATCCCCATTGCGTCCATGGCCTCTACGCGTGCTCCCACGTCCACGAATGGGGGGATGAGACGCACCTGCGGATGGCCTGGCATCGCGAGCAGGGCTACCTCCCGCACCTCCACGCGGGCACCGTGTCGGGGGCCCTCCTCCTGCACGAGCTGGAGGAATGAAGCTGGAAAGAAGTGGCTGTGCACATCAATGGTCCTGATGTCCTGGCTTCTCATAGGACCTGTTCTACTGTCTCCTTGAACTCCTCAATGGTGAGCAACCCCTTCTTCGCAAGGGAACGTTCCTTCACCCGCTGGAGGATCTCGTCCACGCGCGAGTCCTCAGAGGGGACATTGTACCCCAGTGCCGCCAGGTAGTACAGAATGGAATCGCGACCACTCCCCTTCCCGAGGACGATTTCCGCTGGCTCCTGACCGACGAGGTTCCAGTGGAAGGGGAAGAGTTCTACCGGGCGCTTGTCCTTAAGCCGGGCGAGCCACGTTGCAATGATCCCCGACTCCACCTTGAAGAGCATATCTCCCACAATAGGACGGTTCGGAGGGATAGAGATCCCCGCCAGCTCCCGCACCAGTTTGGACAGCTCGTAGAGTTTTTCGTAACGCAGGCCCACATCAATCCCGTAGAGAGTCAGGAGAGCCATAGCAAGATCCTCCAGGGCACAATTCCCCGCCCGTTCGCCCAGGGAGGAGACCGTTACGTGCGCTACCTCCACACCTAAGGAGAGCGCCATAATGGTGTTGGCGACGGCCATGCCGAAGTCATCGTGGAAATGCGCCTCAAGGGGTTTCCTGATACGCTCCCGGACCTTCCGCGTAAAGTAGGAAATCGCGTGTGGAGATGATCCGCCGAACGTGTCCACGAGAACCAGGGCATCCATGTGCCCATGGGTGGCTACTTGTTCAATCAGGTTGAGAAACCAATTAGGATCCGCTCTCGTGGCATCGATGGGAAAGAAAACCACATAAAGCCCTTGCTCTTTTGCGTACCGCGTAGCTTCTACGGAAAGGTCAATGGCCTTTTGCAGTGGCCACTGGTATCCCAGCTCGATGATGTGCTCGCTGCTGGGGATCTCGACTACGACGCCCTCCACGCCGCAATCGACTGCCCGCTGGATGTCCGAGACCATGCAGCGGGAGAAGGCAAAGATCTTCGGGCCCAGGTTGCGCTTGACAATCTCCTTAATCGCTTCCTCATCCGACTTAGAGACCGTGGGCATCCCAGCCTCGATGCGATGGACCCCCACCTCGGCTAGCTTCTCCGCGATCCGGATCTTGTCTTCCTTGGTGAATACGACGCCTGCTTGCTGTTCTCCATCGCGGAGGGTGATGTCATGGAACTGGATCTTCTCCGGGAATTGCAAGCCCGCGCGAACCTCCTCGGCGAAGTTGTGGGGGCTTGTGAACCAACGATCGGTGAACCAAGGCGTGCTCATTGCAAACCTCCTTCTCTCCTTGTTTGTGTTGGTAGTGGTGTGACCGGATAGCGAGGAGATTGGCCTGTAAGAACTCGCGCAACCTCCTCTGCTGCCTTCCGCTGGAGTTCTCGAAGAGACTCCTCAGAGTAAAAGCCCACATGCGGGGTCAGAATGACGTTGTCCAAGGCAAAGAGAGAGTGGTCCCTGGGAGGGGGCTCGGTCTCTAAGACATCGAGCGCCGCCCCAGCAATCCATCCCTCCTGGAGAGCCCGGACCAGCGCGGATTCCTTGACGATTGGGCCGCGGGCAGTGTTGATGAGGTAAGCTGTCGGCTTCATCATCCGGAGCTGGGCTTCGCCGATCAATCCCCGTGTCTCCGCGGTGAGGGGTGTGTGGAGGGAAACGAAGTCGGCCCTGCGGAGCAATGTCTCCAGCTCGACCTTCTCAACTCCTTGGGCTTCCATGTCCGCTGCGCCTATATAGGGGTCATAGGCGATTACCTCCAGGCCCAGGGCCTTCGCCTTTTTTGCGAGGTTCCGCGGGATCTTGCCAAAACCCACGAGGCCGAGAACCTGTCCTCGCAATCGGAAGATCGGGACCGCATCTTTTGCTTCCCAGCGGCCGCTCCGGACCTTGCGGTCAAGATAGGAAATCCGGCGGGCGCAGGCGAGGAGGAGAGCCAGCGCGTGGTCGCTCACCTCCTCGATGCAGTAATCGGGGACGTTGGTCACGATGATCCCTCTCTCTGCTGCGGCGTCGACCGCAACGTTGTCCACCCCGATGCCGTAGCGAGCGATGATCCGGCACTTCCGGAGCCCTTCGATCACCCGCCGCGTGACGGGAGCATAGCACACGAGGAGGCCATCGGCATCCCTTGCAGCTTCGAGGATCTCTTCCTCTGAAGTAGCCTGCATGGGCACCAGCTCGGCCCCAATGGCCCCAAGGATCTCACGCTCAATATCTAGGGAGGGGAATACGTAGTCGGTCACCACCACCTTGAACCCGACCATCACATCCTCCTGCATCATGATCAGGCCAGAACCTTGGAGGTCCGGCCTAGCTCTTTACAGCTCTTTCTTGTCCCTTCTCGAGGTAAGTCACGAGCTGTTCAGATGCGCTTCGCAAGTGCTCCTCCAATGCTTTCACCGCCCCTTCGGTATCCCTCCGTCTACAAGCCTCAAGGATTCTGCGGTGTTCTGCTTGGGACCGCTGCTTTCGTTTCATGACGGAGATATAGATGCGCAGGTAGCGATCCACATTGGTCCTGTGGGTATTGATCAAGGAGAAAAGATGGGGGCGCTTTGCTGGGGCATAAAGTGTGGCGTGGAATTCCCCGTTCAGCTCGCTCCATCTCCCCGTATCCGTCTCTCGGTCGATCTCCTCAAGGATCTGCTCCGCTCGAGCTAAATCCTCCTCAGTGAGTTGCGGGACGGCGAGCTGGATAGCCATGGTCTCGAGGGCGATCCGGATCTCGTAGATTTCCCGGATCTCCTCTGTAGAGAGCGTGGAGACAATGGCCCCGCGGTGAGGTTTAAACTCCACAAGTCCTTCGCCCGCGAGCTGTCGCAGGGCTTCGCGGACGGGGATCCGACTTACCCCGAAGGATTTGGCAATCTCATCCTGCCTGAGCTGCATCCCACCCTCCAGGATCCCCCTGAGAATCGCTTCCCGGAGCACCTCCGCGATGAGGGCTGGGGTCGTTCGGTACCTCTGGACCGCAAGAGAGGCAAGATCACTAAGGTGCATCGCTGTGTGGATATTATATCATTTTATACAATATTCGTCCAGTACAAGGTGTCCCCATTGGACCTTCCTTATCGCCGGAGCAGCGGGCTGCCGTACAACCCGGTGGGTTTCACAAGGAGAACCATAAGCATCGCCACGAACGGTGCCATCTGGGCCAGGGGTGCATATATCAAGGAACCCAGTGAGACCACCTGCCCCACGAGGAATGCCGAAACTAACGTCCCTTTGATGCTTCCCAGCCCGCCGATGATCACCACCATAAAAACGAACGGTACCACCTCAAGTCCCATTTGTGGATCGACCATCACCAGGGGGGCGTGAAGAGCACCGGCTAGACCCGAGAGCATCCCTGCCCCCACAAAGGTCAACGTAAAGAGTCGATAGACATCCACTCCCAGGCCTTCTACCTGGTCCACATCCTCTACTGCCGCGCGAATCGCCTTGCCTATGACCGTGCGGTTCAACACAATCTGAATGGCAACATACACCCCGGCGGCGATCGCCACGATGATCAACCGGTACACGGGTACCGGGGTTCCCAGGATGGAAACTTGGATGTCTACCGGGATGCTCGCGGGGCGTGGAATCAGTCCCCAAACGTACTTGATCGCTCCCACTCCACCAATGAGGATCCCAAACGAGGTGATCATGGTGAAGGTCAGCTCGCGCGCGTAGATTCGGTAAAAAACCCACCGCTCCACAACGAGGCTTGCGATCCCTGCTGCGAGCGCTCCAGAGAGGACGGACAACCACGGCTGATGGATCGCCGTCTCAACTGTGTAGGCTATGTAGGCGCCCAGGGAGTAATACAGCAATTGATCCAGGCTGATGATCCGCATCAGGCCGAAGCACAGGGAGAGGCCCACTGCGAGGAGGAAGAAAATACTCCCCATGCTCAGTCCGTAGATGACACCGGATATCCAGATATTGCCTTCCATAGCTACCCTACTCCCGGGACTCAGATACCCATCGCCCTACCCAGCGTTGGGCAATGGGCTGAAGTGTCCCCCAGATTCCTTTCTCGCCCGCCAGCATCACCGTGACGAGGAGCAACCCTACGAAGAACTCCCAGTTCCCCACAAGCCGGCTGACGAGGTCCTTCATCCCCACATATGCCAGGGCTCCTACCAGCGGTCCATAGAGCGTCCCTGTTCCTCCCAGGATCGTAACGACAACAGGATCGGCTGCTCTCGCTGCGCTGGCCATCTCCGGGCTCACGAACCCGAAGTAAATCCCATATAGGCTCCCCGCGAGCGCTGCAGTAGTATTGGCGAGAACAAACCCCGTCCACCGAATGGCAAAATCGTTGTACCCCAAGAACTTGACCTTGTCCTCATTTGTTTTGGTTGCCAAACAACAGGCACCGAATATTGTGCCATCGATGTATTTGTAGAAGGCCCATAGCGCAACCGCAACCAGCCATATCAATAGTGCGAGCTGACGAGGATTCGTGATGTCTAAAACTGGGGTATTCCGCATACGGTCCAAGAACCATAACCCATTATCCCCATGGGTAATGGGTGCCAGGACCTTTTGGAGCATATAAAAGACGATCACTGTCAGAGCAAGGTTCACAAGAGCGAAGTAGTCGCTGCGAAGGCGCACGAACACAGCGCCAGCCAGCGCCGAGACCACGAACCCTGCAAGGACCCCTGCAACAATCCCCATATAAGGGTCGGTCCCAAAATAGTAGAGGTAGAAAGCCGTTCCATAGGCACCTGCCGCGAGATAGGCTGGTTGCCCGAAGGAGATGAACCCCAGTCGCCCCAAGAGGAAGTTGCATGCCATGGTGTAGATGGAGAAGATCAGCACTTCCATCACGAACGGCAGAGGCAAAATCCACCCGGCCAGGCCGAGGACCCCAAAAGGCACCAGAATTCCCACCCACCATTTCAGGGTACCCAGCATCCTCTCTGCGAGAGTACGCTTCAAGCTCGGCACATTTGCTTCAAGGTCGCGCATGGCTGGATCACAGGTATTGCTCATAGGCATGGCCCTTGATGGCCTGCGCGTCACTGATCTCTGCAGCGATCCGGCCCTCCTTCACCGCGTAGACCTTATCCGCGACATCAGCCACCAGGGGCAGGTTCTGCTCCACTATCACCACACTCGAACTTTTCTTGAGCTCCCGGAACACATCGCGCAGGAGTTCCACAATGCTTGGGGCTAATCCCTCGGTCGGTTCGTCAATCAGCAGAACCTTGGGATTTCCAAGCAACGCACGGCCGATCATCAACATTTGTCGCTCTCCCCCGCTGAGGTACCCTCCCTTTCGATCCAGTAGCTCCTTCAACTTTGGGAAGTAGTGGAACACGATGTCCCAGTTTCGATCGCCTGTCGCATAGCTCGCCAGCTCGAGGTTCTCGCGGACGGTAAGATCCGAGAACACCCGCTTGTCCTGTTGCACGTATCGGATCCCTAGCCGGGCAATCTCGTACGGCTTCCATCCTACCAGGTCAACGTCTCCATAGCGGATCCGCCCGGCGCTTGGGCGGAGGAATCCAGCGATGGTGCGCAACAAAGTGGTCTTCCCAGCCCCATTTCGGCCCACACACGCGACGAGCTGCCCTTCCTCCACCCGCAGGCTTACCCCGAAGAGAACCTTTGCATCCCCGTAGGAGACATCCAGCCCCTCCACCACCAGGGCCTTCGTGTCTGCACCGTCACTCCCAGTTCCTGACCACGGAACGTCCCTCATGTGACCTCCGATACCCGCCAGTAGCTCCTTCGCACCTCTGGATCCCGTAAGCACTCCTCGAACTCGCCGTCAGCAATGATCCGGCCCTCATGCATCACAGTAAGGCGATCCACGAGCCCTTCCAAGTGGGATACTTTGTGTTCAATCACAACGATCGTTCGCCTCCTCGCTTGTTCTCTGAGGATTCCCACAACGCTCCGGATCTCCATCTCGCTAAGCCCAGCGAATGGCTCATCCAAGAGCAGGACCTTGGGGTCTGCCACAATCGCCATGGCAATCTCGAGCCGGCGTTTCTCGCCCAAGCTCAGATGTCGCACCATGCGGTGTCGCAAGTGATCCAGCTCGAACATCTGCAGCAATGTCCCAATGTCATGATCATTGTAAAAGGCGCGACAAGTGTTTCGGAGAAGGGAAGGGATCGTGGCCTTGCGGTTGGCGCGGAAGTAGGAGAGCACTAGGTTGTCCAGCACAGTGAGGCCGTCGAACGTGGAGGTAAGCTGAAAGGTTCGCATTAGCCCCAGGGCAACGCGCTTCTGAGGGGTAGCCCGGGTAATCTCCTCACCCTGGTACAGGATGGAGCCTTCGTCAGGGAGATGATATCCCGTAAGGAGGTTAAAGAATGTTGTCTTTCCCGCCCCGTTGGGCCCCACGATCCCTGCCACTTCTCCCTCCCGGAGGACATAGTCCACCCTGTCCACGGCCGTCAGTTTGCCGAATCGTTTGGTAAGCTTTTCTGCTCTCAGTAACGCAGTCTCTTGTGCTTCCTTCGGCACGGCGATCCCCGGGCCCCCCCTCATCGCGCAAGATCCTTAGTATCCAAGGGACTGAAGGGACGGCAGGACTGCTTCACCACCCTGAGAACCGATCACTTGGAACAGATCCCATTCGTGTTTCTGCTCCCCGGGACCTTTGCCTCGTACCAGAAATGCTGCATACCGGTAGACGGCCGCATGATCCTTCCGCCAGTAAGCTGGTCCTTTGACGGTCTGGAAGTTGGGATGAGCCACGAGCGCGTTGGCCATTGCCTTTGGTTCAAAAGAGCCTGCCAGCTCGAACCCGCGGAACATCTCTGAAAGGGCCGTATAGGCGATGGTCGCATACGCGTCAGGGGGTGTCTTATACTTCGATCGGTACATCTCCGTATAATCCCTCGCAGCTTTGATCACGGGCGAGGTCCCCAGGAATGCCTGGAGGTCATAGTAGAAGTAATGCATCGCATAGACATCCTTCAGCGCCTCAGGGGGGATCCCTTTGGCCACCACATTGGTGATAAAGGCGTTGAAGATGGTCATCTCACGGTTCAGGCCCATCTGATGGACTTGCTTCAGAAGGGCCACAGCATCCGCGCCGAACTGGGCTGAGATGAACACGTCCGGCTTGGCCGCGCGAACCTTCTGGAGCACCGTAGTGAAATCCGTGGTGCCGAGAGGAACCTCATCATAGCCAACAATCTCAGCTCCAAACTGCTTCGCGGCAGCCTGCACACCGTCTCGGATGTCCCACCCCCAGCTATCTGCACGGGCGAGGAAGAAGATCCGCTTCTTGTTCAGGACCTTAATCGCAGCAGATCCAGCCATGTACCCCACTGTCCATGGGCTGTACGCGACAGCGAAGGTGGTATCCGCCAGCTTCCCCTTTTCAAAAGCTTCCTTTGCCATGACGCACACAGGGAAATAGGGCATGGGCTCGCGCTTCACAACCGCATTGATGGCATATGCCAAGGGCGCCCATGTCTGCCCAACAACTCCCTTTACCCCCTGCTCCACAAGGTACCGGTACCGTCGGACTCCGACATCCAGCTTCGCCTCATCGTCGGCGACGATCCCTTCCACGCGGACCTTCCCCCATGGCATATTCAGCCCGCCCTTGCTGTTCACCACATCGATGGCCAGTAGCGCTCCATTCTTCTGCGTCTCCGCCACCGCAGCGAACGGGCCGGTCAGAGGAAGGAGGATCCCGATCTTGATGCTTGTGGGCCCGGCCGGACCGGCCACTCCCGAGGTTAGGAACCCAGCGATCAGCAGAACCGCCAGCAACGCTGCCCATTTTTTCATAGAATACACCCCCCCTTTGGGAATACAGATCAACCTCCCGGAAAATTTTTACTTTTGCCGGAGGCCCTTCTGGAGAGATCCGGTCAAACGACTTTGCCACGATCCGTGACTACCCCTTTCTTCCCACCTCCTCCTTTTCACTTCTCAGGTCGACCGTCTTCTCGGTCCCTAACGGATCTTCCTGGTTGTTCCTTTTCTTTCTCTCGAAGGGCCATGAGGATGCGCTCAGGAGTTGCAGGGAGTTCCCGGATGCGCACCCCCACTGCATCATAGATTGCATTGACGATGGCGGGTGCCGTGGGAAGGAGAGAGGGTTCACCGATCCCTTTCGCTCCAAAAGGCCCCGTAGGATCTGGCACCTCCACGATTTCCACGTCGATGGGAGGGACATCCAGGGAAGTAGGCACCAGGTAATCGGCGAGTTTTGTGTTGAGAACACGTCCTTCTTGGAGCACCATCTCCTCACTCAGCGCGTATCCCAGGCCCATGGCAACCCCGCCTTCGATCTGTCCCTCCACAAGGAGGGGATTGATCGCCCGTCCACAGTCATGAACAGCCGCAATCCGAAGAACTTTTACCTCCCCAGTTTCCGTATCCACCTCGACCTCTGCAACCTGCGCCGCATAGACGTACGTGTTATAGGGCTTGCCGTGGCCGGTCTCTGGGTCGAGAAACGTCGTTGGCGGATTATACGATCCTGCACCAATCACGGGCCGCCCTTTCACAACCTCGGCCTTCCTGGCGATCTCCGCCAGGCGTACCCGGCGCTCGGGGAAGTCCCGCACGAAGATCCACCCGTTCCGGCTTTCCAGGCCCTCCGGCCCGATCCCAAGCTCCTCAGAGGCCACTTCAAACAGAATCTGTTTGGCCATCTCGCATGCGCGGACGATGGCGTTGCCTGCGATATAGGTGACCCGGCTCGCTACAGACCCAATATCCATCGGTGTCTGGAGTGTATCGCTCGTGACCATGGTTACAAGCTCCACTGGAATCCCCAAAGCATCTGCCGCAATCTGCGCAAGGGCCGTTGTAGAGCCCTGTCCTACGTCCGTCGCCCCTGTCCACACCACAGCGGATCCATCTTGATTTACCTTAACGAAGGCGGCGCTAGGGTTGGCGTACGCCGTAAAGCCGATGGGGTAGAACATCCAGGCCACACCCCTTCCCCGTTTCTTCACGGCACAGCCCCCCTTTCCCAACCGGCAAGTTCCAGGGCGCGCTGGAGGGTCTGGTGCAGGGTTACGCGTTCCAACACTTGTCCAGTGGGCAACCGGCAACCATCGCGCAGACCATTGCGAAGACGGAACGTGATAGGATCCATCCCCACGGCAGCAGCGACCGAGTCTGTATGACACTCGTAGGCAAATCCTACCTGGGGTACCCCGAACCCGCGCATGGCCCCTCCCACTGGGTTGTTTGTGTAGACAAGGAAACCCTCAATCTTCACGTGGGGGATCACATAGGGACCTGCGGCGTGGATGCATGCCTTCGCCAGCGTAGACGCTCCCCACGAAACGTACGCTCCGCAGTCGCTGATGATCTCTACACTCCTGGCCACAAGTGTTCCATCGCGGCGTACACCGGTACGGTAGCGCATCCGATAAGGATGCCGGACGGTTGTCGCCTGGAACTCTTCCTCCCTGGTAAAGACCATCTTCACGGGACGCCCTGTCCGGAGGGCCAGGAGGCCTACCCAGGGCTCCAGAGTCATCTCATTCTTCCCTCCAAAACCGCCTCCGACGCTGGTTGCAACCACTCGCACGTGGGATAATGGCATGGACAGGACTTTCGCCACATCGCTCGCAACGAGGAAGGGGCGTTGCACGGAAGAGTAAATGGTCAACGTCCCCTGAGGACCAGGGATTGCCAGGGCGGCGTGGGGTTCCAGGTGGCAGTGCTCAACAAAGGGAGTCCGAAATTCTTCCTCGACAATGATCTCTGCCTCGGAGAACCCTCGCTCCACATCCCCGTCCCGGATGTGAAGGCGCGCTGCGATGTTGCCTCCTTCGTGTACCTGAGGCGCTCCCGGCTGCATTGCTTCGATGGGATCAAAGACCGCAGGCAAGGGCTCATACTCCACCACAACCTCCTTGGCCGCCTCTGTCGCCACACGCAGGGTTTCTGCTGCAACGACCGCTACAGCTTCTCCCACATAGCGAACCCGGTCATCTGCAAGGACGCGCTGGTCCTGGTGTGTGAACCCGTACCGGTTGTGGGGAATGTCACGCGCCGTAATCACACAAGCGACCCCGGGGATGGAAAGGGCTCTTGTCGGATCGATGCGAACGATGCGGGCGTGTGGGTAAGGACTACGCACAGCTTTGGCCCAAAGCATGCCCGGGGCTTTCATATCTACGCCATAAAGGGCTTGACCGGTCACTTGGAGAAGGGCATCATGGCGGCTCTTTCGCTTTCCCACAGCCCCTTCCGCCGCTTCCTCTACAACTGGTGGGGGAGCGGGACGCGTGATGACGGTCATGGGACCTCCCCTCGTGAGACAGCCAGGATCGCTTGCACAATCTTCTGGTACCCGGTGCATCGACAGAGGTTGCCTGCAATGGCCTCCCGGACTTCTCTCTCTGTGGGGTGAGGGTTCTGCGTCAACAATGCGGCTGCGGAGAGCAACATCCCGGGGCCGCAAAAACCACACTGAAGGGCTCCGTAGGTAATGAAGGCTTGCTGGAGCGGGTGCAACTTCGCGGGGGAGCCAAGCCCCTCAATCGTTACCACGTGGCGGCCGTGAGCCTTTGGAGCCAACAGGAGGCAGCTTGTCACCGGCCTCCCATCCAAGAGTACCGTACATGCCCCGCAATCGCCAGCTTCGCATCCAACCTTGGTTCCTGTCATGTTCAGGCGCTCGCGGAGGACCCAAAGGAGCGTCTCGTCGGGTTCTACTTCAGTACGAACTTCCTGCCCGTTCAGCCAAAAGCGCAAATGGAACGTCATTCCTGCTCCCTCTTGATAGCTCGTTGCACCGCCTGTTCCAGGGCTCGTCGAACGAGAACGCGGCAAAGCTCACGACGGAATTCCAGGGTCCCACGGAAATCCGTGATCGGCCGTGCCTCCATCGCCGCAGCCTGAGCGGCGTCTTCCAGAAGATCGGCTCGGATTTCCTGTCCACGCAGGAGGACCTCCGCCCCTCTCGCTCGGATTGGCGTTGGCGCTACAGCCCCAAGGGCAATCCTGGCCTCTTCGATACGACCCTTGCGAATGCGAACCCACGCAGCCGCGTTCACGACTGCGATCACCTGCGCACTGCGCTTTCCAAACTTGACAAAAGCAGCACCGGTTCCGCTCTCCTGGACAGGGATTTCGATGGAAGTGAGCACCTCATCAGGACGGAGAGCACTTTGATGAGGTCCGGTAAAGAATTCGTCGATGGGGAGAGTTTGCTCTCCAGAAGGACCGGTGATGGAGACCGTGGCCTCCAGGACAAGGAGTGGGGGAGCCATGTCGGCGGAAGGAACTGCGGAGGCGAGGTTGCCACCGATCGTAGCACGATTCCGGAGCTGGACAGCGCCCATTTGGCGCGCAGCTTCGCTCACCACAGGAGCAAGGTGGTTCACCTCTATCGACTCAAGGATCGAAGCAATCGTCGCCGTGGCGCCAATGTGGAGCCTGGAGTCTTCCAAGGAGATGCGTGAGAGCTCGGGGATACGCTCGATATCCACGAGAGCAGCAGGCTGGATAAGCCCATCTCGGATCCGTACTACGAGGTCTGTCCCGCCAGCGATCACCTTCGCATCCTCGCCGTAGTGGGAGAGGAGTTCAACTGCCTCTTGAACGGTCGCAGGGACGAAGTATAGGAAGGACACGACCGCTCCTCCTGCGTTCGCATAAGCGGACAGAAATCTTGTTACACCGTGACTCTGGAACTTTCCCCTGTTGGGTCCTTACCAAAATCCGCTACAAGCTTCTGACAGGCATCTTAGATCATTGCGCGCGAACCGCCATAGAGCACGGATCTCGCAACGGATATTATATCACTTTATACAATATTCGTAAAGACGCGAATAAGACCAGCTTGAAGAGGCAACCATCAAGAGAACGAGCTAGGTGCCTAGGAGACGTAGTCCGCCAATGAGGAGGTAGTAAGCAATCGCGGCGATGGCCGCAGCGCCTGGGAACGTGAAGATCCATGCGGCGACAATGTGCCCGGCGATCCCCCAACGCACCGCAGAGAGACGCCGTGTTGCCCCCACCCCCATGATGGCGGTGGAGATGACGTGGGTGGTGCTGATGGGCAGGCCAAGAAGGGACGCCACGATCATGACCGTGGCAGCGGATGCCTCTGCGCTGAAACCCTGGATGGGCTGGAGCTTTACCATGCGCATGCCCATCGTCCGGATCACGCGCCATCCGCCGAAGGAAGTACCCAACCCCATGAAGAAAGCAGACCCCAGGATGACCCACCACGGGACCTTGAACTCCTTGATGAACCCCCCGGCAAGGAGTGCTGCGGTGATCACGCCCATGGCGTTCTGGGTGTCATTGGCGCCGTGAGCGAATGCCATATACGACGCAGAAAGGATCTGCCCGTAGCGGAAGATCCGAGTGACAACTGTCGGCAGCATGCGACGGAAGATCCAGTATGCCAACAGCATCAGCGCGAATCCTCCAAGGAAGCCAGTCACCGGGGAGACAATCATAGCATAGGCGATCTTCACAAAGCCGCGTAGTTGTAATGCCTGGAAGCCTCCTCCAGCCCAGCCCGCTCCCATAAGCCCTGCAACCAAGGAATGAGTGATACTGATGGGGATCCCGTAGTGAGTACACAGCCATGCCCAAGCGGTGGCCCCGATGAGAGCTGCAAGCACCATCGGCTCCGTCAGGGCCTCGGAGCGTACCACTCCTTTCCCGATCGTCTTCGCGACCTCTGTTGTAAGAAAGGCTCCCAGGAAGTTCAGCGTCCGTGCCAGCAAGATAGCCTGACGAGGTGTCAGCGCGCGAGTAGAGACGGAGGTTGCAATTGCATTGGCCGCGTCGTTCATCCCATTGAAGAAATCGTAGCTCCAGGCAAGGATGAGGACTGCGACGATGAAGACGATTGACGGCACGGGGTCCTCCAAGGTCTGAACTAAGCTTCCATGGTCACAGGTTCTTCGTGTAGATCCCTTCTAGGACGTGAGCGACATCTTCCCCTCGGTCGGTAGCCTCCTCCAAGGTATCGTAGATCTCCTTCCACTTGATGACCTCGATGGGGTTCCCGTTGGTGGCGAACAGCTTGGCGATCGCGTCCCTCTGGAGGTGGTCCGCCAGATTCTCCAGGCGGTTGATCTCCTGGAGGGCGGAGGTGATCCGGTGGAGGTGCCGGAGGTTCGCGATCGCTTCCACGATCGCCTCGCACTCGCCGACGATGACCTGAGCTAGCTCGCGCGCCTCGTCTGTGGGGTGGGGAACCCTGTACATCGCCATCCTGGCCGAGGAGGCCTCGATCCAGTCGAGGACATCGTCCAACTGCTTGGCAAGGGCGAAGATGTCCTCCCGGTCAAAGGGGGTGACAAACGTACGGTTGAGCCGGTCGATGATGGCGTGGGTGATGTCGTCCCCCCGCTCCTCAAGGCCCTTGATCGCCTCCGCCCGGCTCTCCACGTCCCGGTAGTCATCGAGAAGTGCCTTCAGCATCCGCGCCGCCTCCAGAACGTTGGCGGCCGACTGGTTGAAGAGATCAAAGAACGATTCCTCCCGGGGAAACAGCCTGGGCATCCTCATCCCTCCAAACCAGGGGTTCTCTTGGAGTATTTCGCTAGGCTTTTCAACATCCCTTTGGCAACCTCTAGATGTTGTATCGGGAGGGGAGAATCTCCTCAGGATGCTGCGGGTGATCAGCGGGAGATGCGGCGGAAAGTGCCCTGAATGAGTCCGTGTATCTCATCCTGCGAAAACCAGCAGAGGTCCCCCGGCCGCGTCTGAGCAAGTGCGGCGAGGGCATTCCCATACATGAGCCCTTTGTCAATGTCTCCCGTGAGGTAGCCGTAGACAAAGCCTGCATCGAACGCATCTCCCCTTCCGATGCGATCGATGACCTGCGTAGGATAGGCTTCCCGCTGGTAGACCCTCTCCCCATCGTATGCCAACGCGCCCTTCTCGCCCAGCGTCACCACCACCACCCTGGGACGAAACTGGGAGTAGAGCTTTCGCGCTTCCACCTCCCCATCTTCCCCGCCCTTGAACAACGCCTGGATATCGCGCAGCGAGGCGATGAGGAGGTCCACACCCTGGAGCAACCGCGCAAGGATCGCCAAGGCCTCTTCCGCACTCCAGAGCTTTGCGCGATAGTTTGTATCGAAAGAGACAAGTGCCCCACCTTTCTTTGCCTCTGAGATTGCCCTCTCGACTACTTTCAGGCACCCCTCGCTAAGGGCCGGCGTGATCCCGGTAAGATGAATAAGCCGAGCGTTCCGCACACTTTCCCAATCCACTTCTTCCGGATTGACGTGGGACATGGCCGATCCTTTGCGGTCGTAGAGGATCATCCAGCTCTCAGGAAGGGGTCCGGGCTCAGCGAAGAAAATCCCCACCCTTCCCTCATCTGTCCAAATCACCTTGGAGACGTCCACACCATGTTCCCGGATCTTTCCCACGATTTTCTTTCCGAGGGGATTCCGAGTGACCTTTGAGATCCACTGGACGTGCATGCCCAGCCGAGCGAGCGCTACAGCGAAATTTGCCTCTGCACCTCCGACGTATACTTCCCAGAGGTCCGATTGCTCCAGGGAAGCCCTTCCCGAAGGACTGAGGCGGATCATCGCCTCCCCCAGCGTCACCACGGGACGATTCATGTCCCCACCTCCATCTCATTCCCGGGAAAGTAAGCTGTTTATCCCCCGGAGGTCGCCTCCACAAGGGGCTTCCGGCGCACGAAGAACGTCAGTAAGGGCAACGTCCACACGGTAAGTGTTACCACACCGAGGACCAAGCTTGCCGGGCGGGAGAAGAATGCTAGGAGATTCCATTGCGCCTTGATCATGCTGATCATGAAGTTCTGCTCGATCAGCGGACCCAGTACCAGGCCGAGCACAATGGGGGCAATGGGGAACCCATTGGACTCCATGAGGTATCCGACGATTCCCATAACGAGCATGATCCCTACGTCGAAGAGGCTGTTCTCCAAAGCATACGCGCCAACGATGGAAAACGCCAGGATGATGGGCATGAGGATGTTCCGGGGGATACGGATGATGGAACTGCTCGCCCGGATCGCCAGGTAACCCAAGGGCAGCATGAGGAGGTTGGCTAGGATGAACATCATCCGGAGGCCGTTGAGGAGACCCGCCTGCTCTTGGAAGATCAATGGTCCAGGCCTGAGGCCCTTCATCATCAAAACACCAATGACAATAGCAGTCACCGGGTCGCCAGGGATGCCAAACACAAGGGCAGGGATCCACGCCGACCCTAGCGCCGCGTTGTTCGCCGTCCCTGCGTCGATGATGGGTTCAAAGCTTCCCTTCCCGAACTTCTCCGGCTCCTTGGAGAAGCGCTTCGCCACAGCGTAAGACAACCACGCCGCGATATCCGCGCCGGCGCCTGGAAGCGCCCCCACAAAGGTCCCAATGAGGCCTCCTCGGAAGAGCTGTAGCTTATACCGCTTCAACAGCTGGTAGACCCCCTGGAAGATACTTGCTGCGCGCACGCGGGTAATCGGATACTCCAAGTGGGGGCTCAAGGCTCCCCGCAGAACCTCAGAGATCCCATATAAGCCGATCATCGCCGGGATGAAGCTGATGCCATTCAGCAGGTTGACGTTCCCGAAGGTAAACCTGGGATAGCCCAGAGTGATGTCAATGCCGATGGTGGAAAGGAACAGGCCCAAAAGCGCGCTGATCGTTCCCTTCAGCGGAGCCCCAGACGAGACCATGGCCGCTCCGCTCAGGCCCAACACGGCGAGCCAGAAGTTCTCGAAGGAAGTGAAATTCATGGCGATAAAAAGGAGGAGGGGGGCACCGACGATGAAAGCAACGGCACCTATGATCCCGCCGATGGATGAGCAGATCAGGTCTAGCCCAAGGGCGATTTCCCCCTTCCCTTGTTTCGTCAGCTCGTAGGAGTCCTCGGTATAGGCTGCAGATGAAGGGGTTCCTGGGATCCGCAAGAGCACAGCAGGGATATCGCCGGCGAAGATGGCCATCGCTTCCATGGTGATGATAGCCACGAGTCCGGAGAGGGGATCCAGGAAGAACGTGAACGGGACGAGGAGTGCCGTCGCCATCGTAGCGGTCAGACCTGGTATGGCTCCGATGAACAGGCCA
>JAUQQG010000102.1:45724-57119 GCA_030550015.1 bacterium
ATACAATCATGACCACTTTTGGCTGGGACAGAAGAGCTAAGGTCTGTAGGAGTACATCCATTTTGTCCCTACCATCCCCACGGCCCTGCGGGAAGGGGGACCCGCAGGATCCTCCCGAAAAGCATGAACATGGAGGCTACGGTCAGGATTGCGATGGGAAGCGCTTTCCGCACTGGAACGCCAAACACTACCATCGTAGCAGTGAGGAGCGCTGCCATGGTAAGGGAGAACCCGATGCGCGGAGCGGCAAAGAGGTACCCCACGACCGCAGCGACCACCACAAGAGCGTTGAGCCACTCCCGCCGCCAGAAGAACTTCCTTACCGTTGGACGCACCGGCCTCTTCCGTACTCCCTGCACCGCGAGGATCAACCCGGCGCATGCAAGCATCACACCATGGATCTGCGGGAAGAAACCAGGACCCGGGTAGCCACCTCCCAGGACCCGGGTAGCCACCTCCCAAAGTAGGGAATTTCCTCGCAGTGAGGTAGATCCCCACGCCGAGGGACAAACTGATAATCCCAGCTACGATGTCTCCCATCGCATGTTCGGTGTCCTTCCAAAAGTCTTTTGACGTCTACCTGGATCCCCCCTTGAGAGAACCGAATCCCGAACGAACTGGCGCTGAGATCCTTACTTCGCCAACCCCACTTCCTTCATGAGTTGGCCCATTAAGCGATCTTGCTCTTCCATGAACTTCCCAAACTCTTTGGCGGGCTTGTACAGGATCCCGAAGCCATTCTTCCGCATGAACTCCTTAAACTCTGGGTTCTCCACAACCTTGGCCAGCGCCTTCTCCAGGACGGTCACAGCGGTCGTCGTGGTGAATTTCGGCACGGCGATCCCCCGCCAGGCCCCCAGCGACCAGTTGATCCCCAGCTCCTTCAAGGTGGGGACGTCAGGGAACATGGGGTCCCGCTTCTCCGCCATGATGGCGAGGGGACGGACCTTTCCCGCCGCGATGAGCGGTGCAGCCTCAGGGAGGCTTGCTGTGACAATGTCCACGCCACCTGCCACGAGCTCCGCGAGGGCTGGGGCAGCTCCCGTACTGGGGATCCAGCGCACCGCATCTATGGGGAACCCTGCGGTCTTCAGCCACCCTGCCCTGGCCAGGTCCCAGATCCCTCCAGCCGCAGTGCCGGAAGCCTTGAGCTTCCCAGGGTTGGCCCTGATATACTCATGGAGCTCCCGGTAGGTCTTCCATGGGGCTGTTGCACTGACAGAGATCCCGGCTGGGTCGTAATTCAAAAGGGCCACGGGTCGGAAATCTTTGTAATTTACCTTGGCCAGGCCTAGCCAGTGCATCATCGCGATCTCCACAGTCACCATGGTGATGGTATAGCCGTCAGGGGTGGCCGTTGCACCTGCCGTGTGCCCGACGGCACCACCCCCACCCGTCCTGTTGACCACGGTCACAGGAACACCCAATTCCTTCTCCAGGAGGACCGCGACCATTCGGCTGATCCGGTCAGTTCCACCCCCCGCGGCCCAAGGACAGATCAGGGTAATGGGCCTGATGGGGTACTTCGGCTGGGCGACCGAGACCGTTGGGAGGAGCGATCCCACAAGGAGGGTCGCAGCAAGCAAGAGCAGGAGCATTCTTCTTCCTTCCCACCGCATCCTTTCCTCACCTCCTAAGACTCGCATCAGACATTCCCTGGCGGTATCCCAGGTCGTAGGAGATCTGGGCGGTCGTTTCGCGCACGAGATGCACGAGCTCATCCATGCGTCGGGGATCAAATCGTACACCAATGGTCGTAATGCTCACTGCCGCCACAACCTTCCCTGTATGGTCCCAAATAGGGGCAGATGCACAGCGGATCAGTTCTTCATGCTCCCCGATGTCTGTGGCATAACCCCGCTGGCGTACGAGGGCAAGATGATCGTGGAGTTTACGTGGGTCCGTGATGGTCTTGTCGGTATAGCGCTTCAGCCCATTCCGGGCAATGATCGCATCTACCTCCTCAGGCGGAAGGTAGGCCAGCAGGACCTTGCCCAATCCAGTGCAGTGTGCGGGGGCGCGTCGACCCACCCGGGAGTACATCTGGATGGGCTTTGGGCTTTCGAGTTTGTCCACATAGAGAACCTGTCCTTCATCGAGCACAGCAAGGTGGATGGTCTCCCCACACCGTTCCTGAAGCTCCTCAAGGTAAGGTCGGGCAACCTTTCTCAACTCGAGTAGATTCTGGACAAGGCTCCCCAGTTCGAAAAGCTTGATCCCTAGCCGATACTTTCCTGTGGTGTGATCCCTTTGGACGAACTTTTCCGCTTCGAGTGTCATGAGGAGGCGGAAGACAGTGCTCTTATGCATCCCCAGGCGAGTTGCGAGGTCTGTCACGCCGAACTCCGGCTCATCAGGGGTGAAGGCTTGGAGGAGCTCCAGTGCTTTGAGAACGGAGCGGACATGGTAGGTTTTCCCTCTGGCATAGCCCAATGGCATTCCCAAGCGGATCCCCCAACGAGTATTATACGATTCCGCTCGTTCAGCACAATGAGATTTTGTTTCATAATGTGCAACAGCGCCTCCCCCGCTCGGTGCCTCGATCTTCTGCCAACTTTTTTGATGGGATATTTTCCGGGAAATCGCTTGCTCAAGGAAGGTGCGCACGGGCCCTCGCTCCCAGGATCAGCGTGGACCCCTTTGCCATACCGACCTATACAGGGGTCTTAAAGACTCGCCACAGCTGTTTCCTAAGCAACTTAGGAGACAGAAGTGGAGGCCTGAGCAGTTTGGATTAGGTTATCCGGATCATGTCAGATATCCAGCCAGAGGCTACAATTTATAGGGTGATATTTTCTTTCCCCATCCACTTTGAAAGGAATCTCGACCCAAAAACTTAGGGAGGGGATTTAGGATGGGACTGTTGCCGGTGGCAGTTGCGGTAGTTGGATTGCAGTATGCGCTTTTCTGTAATGCCTGGGCCCTCTTGGGAATCGACGCCCATCCCCTTGAACCAACGGGCCCGCCTCCTGCTCGATCCATAGGAGCTGTGGGAAGCCTGACAGGGGCAATAAGTTTGCTTTTCGGGGCTTTTTGGCTTGTCATCGGTGCTCCTCTGGGTCGAGAGGGCAATGTCGTTCCTATGCAGCTCACCTTTAGCGTTGTGATGGCCATCTATGGGTTCCTGTGGTTAGGGGTGAGCATCGTTCAGATGGCCGGGTGGGACCTTCGACCCGTAGGGAATGCCGCTCTCATTGCTTTGATCATGACAATCATCGCAATGATCGTGATTGGTGCCTGGGGGCTTACCTTGCACCTCATCCTTGTGGAGGTTGTACTTTTAAGCTACCTTTTGGTCCTCCTAGGATTCTGGGGGGTAACCCATGGGAAACTCGCTCCGAAGGTTGAAGGTGTTTTGCTTCTCATTGCCATGATCTTATCCTTCTACCTTATGCTGTGGGCAAGTGGGATTTTGCCTGCCCCTGGAACATAGGGATACCTTAGGACAATTACAATTTCGTGGTTGGGCTATACATCATCATCGGAATGGTTTAGGTGGAGAGGGTTGTGTCCGGCCGTAGTTTAGGACAGTACCTATAGGCGTAAGGTACCGTATTCTGGTCAAGCAAGAACAGCTTCGCGTAGGGCCCACGGACCCTCCTGGGCCAAAGGAGCTCACGAGCGTGCTGCACGGTGCTTGACGGGGCCCTATGGATGGTATACAATTGGAATACCATGGTGAAGGCGACTACAAAGGACGCGACACGCGCCTCTAAAGAGTGGATCTACGAGCAGCTGAAAAAGGATATCCTCTCAGATTCGCTCCATCCAGGGGAACCTCTAGTGGAGCGCGCGCTGGTGAAACGCTTTGGCGTGAGCCGGACCCCTATTCGCGAGGTTTTACGGCGTCTTGAGCAGGAACATCTTGTCGAAGTCCACCCGAACCGGGGCGTATTGGTTCGGAAATTGACCCTTGAGGATGTGAGGAACATCTTTGAAATGCGCCTAGCCATCGAGCCAGCTGCTGCCCGCTTAGCTGCAGAGCGACATGACGTGCATGAGCTTGAGAATATCCACGAAGCTTTCCTGCGCGTCACCATCAAGAATGATCCAGAAACACTCCAGTATTTAGTTGCATTAGGCGCAGATCTCCATGATTTCATTGCCCGTTCTACATACAATGAATTGTTCATCGAACTCTCTCATCAACTCCGTAACCTGATGATTTTAATCCGGAACATGACCAAGCAACATTTCGATATAGAAAAGCGCTCCTACTTTGCTCACCTGCGCATCATAAGGGCACTGCAACAGCGAAATCCCGTCCAGAGTGAAAAAGCGATGCGCAATCACCTTTTGGAAACGTGGAAAGGGATTTTGAAAATGGGGTTCAAGGGAGGTCCATGAAAAGTTATCATCTTTGTCTGGCATGCAGAAGAGCGTATGGAATTCATCGCATATGGAATGCTGGACGAAACTGAGAAGGACACCAAGCTACATGTACGATGAAGAGGTGTGAAGTGTTGAAGAAGTGGAAAGGTAAGGAGGTCATCGTTGAAATCTTAACGAAATTTGGGGTGCGCTACGTGTTTGGAAATCCTGGTACGACGGAGATTCCCTTTCTCGATGTGCTCGCTGAGCGTGATGACCTCCAATATATCCTCTGCCTGCACGACGCCATCGCAGTCGGTATGGCCCACGGATTCGCCGCAGCGTCTGAACAGCCAGCATTTGTCAACCTCCATGCAGCGCCTGGTGTCGCTAACGCTATGGGAAGCATCTATAATGCTTTCCGGGCCGGCGTCCCCCTCGTCATCACGGCAGGACAGTCCGATCAGAGGCTCCAAGCTCTCGAGCCGCCGTTGTGGGCAGATATCGCAACCCTTGTCCGTCCTTTTGTGAAGTGGTCCTGGGAGACACGTACGGCACAGGAGTTCCCGCTG
The DNA here is from genome assembly GCA_030550015.1 of bacterium. Taxonomy (GTDB): domain Bacteria; phylum Sysuimicrobiota; class Sysuimicrobiia; order Sysuimicrobiales; family Thermofontiviventaceae; genus Thermofontivivens; species Thermofontivivens primus. The sequence goes on from JAUQQG010000102.1 coordinate 50,608, forward strand.
GTAATGGCTCGCGCACTGAAAGTAGCTACAGATACACCCCAGGGGCCCGTCTTCGTTTCCTTCCCTATGAATCTCCTCGATGAAGAAATCGCTGCGGAGATTCCGGTCCCTCAGATTCCTCTCGTCAATGCAGGCCCAGATCCGGAAGCCCTGGATGAAGCTGCCCACGTCCTTGCTCAAGCTGAACGTCCTCTCATTGTTGTGGGCGATGGCGTTGCAAAAGTTCATGCAATTCCTTCTCTTGTGCGCCTAGCGGAAACTATTGCGGCAAAGGTCTATGCGGAGCGCATGCCCCACCGGATTGCTTTTCCCACAGGCCATTCACTTTATTTTGGTCCCATTGGTTTCCAGGAGATGGAAATCCAAGCAAATTTAGCCGATGCAGATGTTATTCTTCTCGCTGGAACGAACCGTATTATCCCTGTAGTGTATCAAGGTAGCCCCTTGATCCCGCCTGGTGCAAAGGTGATCCAAGTGGACGCAGATCCGTGGGAGGCAGGCAAGAATGTACCAGGAGGAATAGTGATTGTTGCAAATGTGAGGGCCACCCTGGAAATACTAACCCACAAAGTAGAACAAAAACTCGCTGGGAAAAAAGAACTCATAATGCACCGCCGTTCTGCACTGGAAACCATGGCAATCCATAGAAAGAAAGCTCTCGAAGAAGAAGTTGAACGGGCCTGGGACAATGTCCCAATCAGCATTTCCAGGCTCGTGCGCGAGCTACGTCACGCGCTCCCAGGTGATGCTATCATTGTAGACGAATCTTCTACCTCCTCCCTAGGCCTCCATCTCTATTTCGAATTTCCCCATGAGAATACCTATTTTGGTATAAAGGGAGGGAGCCTGGGGTATGGCTTACCAGCGGCTCTGGGCATCAAACTTGCGAGGCCGCAGCAACCAGTTGTTGCATTCATAGGCGATGGTGCAGCGCTTTACCTCCCGCAAGCTCTCTGGACTGCTGCACATTATGGCATCGCAGTGATCATACTCATCTGCAATAACTTTGGCTATCGAATTCTGAGGGAAGGTTTCAGGAATTATAACGGAGCTGCAAGTCGGACTGACAAATTCATTGGGTGCACTATCCTGGAGCCGATGGTAGATTTTATCCATCTTGCACAAGCCTTTGGCGTAAAGGCGCGCACTATCACCAATCCTGAAGATCTCAAAATTTCTTTAGCGGAAGCAGTCCACGCCCATCACCCGTTTCTTCTCAACGTACTGATTGAACATGATGAAGTAGGAAGGTTATTCTGAGAAGAACCTCAGGGCAACCTTAATCTATTCTAAAGGGGGGATTCGGATGAAGCACAGGATCGTTACACTACTGTGCGCAGCTTTGCTCGCCCTCGCTGCAAGTACCGCAGGCTTAGCGGGACCTGCATGGCCGAAGGGACCAATCTCTGTCCTCGTCGGATGGGCAGCGGGCGGGGCGTCAGATATTGTATCCAGGGCTCTTGCACTCGAGATGGAGAAGCCCCTCGGTACTAAGATTATTGTAACGAATGTTACAGGTGCCCTAGGCGCCATCGCAGCCAGACAAGTTCTTTCAGCACCACCAGATGGATACACTTGGTTTGGCGGGGCCGCTGTCCACGGGACATGGCCTCTCCTCGGTGCCGGTCCGGTGAGCTGGAATAACTTCTATTCCTGGCTCGCCGTGATGTTTCCGACTACGATCTATGTCCGGGCGGACTCGCCATGGAGGACGATTGAGGATCTCCTCGCGGAAATTAAGGCAAAACCAGGCAAACTCAAGTATGGCCATCCTGGGCCTGGAAGCAATGGAGAGATCTTCGCTGGCGTCCTCCTCGCAACAGCAGGCTTGAAAGGGCAAGCGATCTCCATTCCCTATTCCGGTGGAAGGGAAGCTGGAAAGTATCTCCTGGGGAAAGAGATCGACTTCATCTCTGTCACAATGGGAGATGTTACCGATTGGGCGAAAGCAGGTTTGCTGCGCCCCCTTGCAAACCTCTATACAAAACCGATGAAGTTTGAAGGGGTTGAGTTTAGGCCCATTACAGAGGTTTTCCCTAAATTAGCTCCGCTTACCGCAATCAACCCATTTTTCGGAATTTATGTGAACCGGAAAACTCCCGATGACATTGTTGTGAAGATCACCGAGGCGTTTATCTATGCAGTAAAGCAAGAGCGTTTCCGGAAGATTGCTGTGGAGGAAAGGGCAGGTGTTTTGATGCCCCTCTTTGGGATTGAAAGCGATAAGATGATGTCAAAAATCGAATCTGCGAGATCCTGGCCGCTATTTGAGCTTGGTATTGCCCCGTTGAATCCTTCAAAGCTTGGAATCCCGCGTCTTGAAGAATGGAAGTGGCCTCCTCATGCACGCGCGGAGTTTCTAAAACCGTGGCCAGAACAAGTTGAGGTCATGTTTAGGAAGTTACGGGCTCCATCTTAAAGTCGAGGAGGATGGGAAATGGAGGAACACGGCTCTGAGGGACAACGCAACGCCGGGGAGTTCCTCGCAGGTATTGTACTCGTTGGCTTTTCGATCTTTGTGATTGTAGAGTCGTTACGGATGCCACAGCGAGGTCCGATCCCATACGTGCTGAGCCCCGGTTTCTTACCTCTCTTGCTGGGGTTTATACTTTTCCTCCTCTCTACCTTCGTTCTTTCGGAAGGCATACGGGGAGGAGGGCACCGCAAGTTGGGGATGTGGTTAGGTGGCATTTCGAAACACGAGGAATTCTGGCGCTGGCTGATCATCCTCCTCATGACCGGCGGATATACATTTGTCCTTGGCAAAATCCCATTCTGGATGGCCACTGTTGCGTACTTCCTTGCCATCTTTATTTATCTTCGTATCGGAGGGCCAGCACGTATCGCAATGTACGCCCTGGGCTTCTCCTTATTTGTTAGCTATGTCTTACCGAAACTCTTTGAGATGCCACTCCCGTAGGTGAGTGTATGTCTTGGGAACTTATCATCCAGGAATGGCGACTGCTTCCCTCGATGTTCCTCCATGTCATTACCTCGCCAGGCACGGTTGCAACGCTCTTTTTAGGAACACTCATCGGGCTGGTTGTTGGGGTTCTGCCAGGTCTCACGATCGTGATGGCAATGGCGCTCCTGCTCGGCTTCGTCTTCCGTCTCCCCCTCGAATGGGGCCTCGCCCTCCTCATCGGCATAGAAACGGGCGCCCAGTTCAGCGGCGGCTTCACGGCAATTATGATCAATATCCCTGGTACACCGGCTGCAGCTGCGACGGTCCTCGATGGCTTCCCATTAGCAAAGCAGGGGAGAGCGAGGGAGGCTGTGGGAGCGGTGATCGGTGCGTCGTTTTTGGGGGAGATCCTTGGCGAACTGTGTACCCTGATCTTCCTTCCCTTTGTGACGCTCCTTGCTCTCAAGCTTGGAGACTGGGAAATTTTTCTTGTCACGGTGGCAGGAATTATCATCGCTGGAGCTCTCGCTGGCAAAAATCCCATTAAAGGTTGGATCGCGGGGGTTGCAGGTCTTCTCTTTGCAATGGTGGGCATGGATGCGATCTGGGGGTACCCACGCTTTGGCTATACAATTGATCTGGTGAAGGGGATCAACTTTGTCCCCGCACTCATCGGCCTATTCGGTCTCTCCGAGGTATTCATGGTCCTCAAGGAAAAGGTCCCTTATCAGCTCACCGGGAGGCCTGGCCGGGCCATTATGCGGTGGGATCTCATCTTCCGACACTTCCCGACGATCGTGCGTGCAACTCTTGTAGGGGTTGGAATAGGGATTATCCCAGGGATTGGTGAAGCGGTTTCTCCCTGGGTTGCATATGATTGGGCTAAGAGAACTTCTAGACATCCCGAAGAGTTTGGAAAAGGAAGCTTTGAAGGTTTGATTGCAGCCGAAACCGCAGACAACGCGACATCCGGAGGTGCCCTCATTCCTACGCTCGTCCTCGGGATTCCTGGGAGCGGGCCAACGGCCATTCTGCTGGCGGCCCTCTTCATTTATGGGGTAAGGCCTGGACCGACGTTGCTCATAGACAGGCCTGGCTTTGTGGCCTTCACCGTGGCTCTCTTCTGGGCCGGAGCATTGATGATGAGAATTGGCGCCTGGCTCCTGTCGAGTCTTACGATTCGTCTGCTGTACATCCAGCGAGAGCTCATTCTTCCCCTCGCTGTTGCATTAGGAGTCCTTGGGGCCTGGGGCTCAGGATTTACCTACTTCGATGTCATGACCGCGTTCGCCTTCGGCGTATTAGGTTACCTGATGCGTATCCGGGATTATCCCCCCGCGCCAATGGTTCTCGGTATTCTCATTGGCAAGATCGCGGATACTTCATTGCGGCGGGCACTTCTCACTTACTCGAACAACCTCTTGTCGATGTTCCTACGCCCTGCTGGACTCATCCTGATCGCCTTCGTCATCTTCTTGCTGGTTTCCGGCAGAAGGATTCGTGGGCGTGCGGTTGCAAGAACTTGAGGGGAAGGAGTCCTTTTATGGTACGGATTCAGAATCGCCTTAAATACCTCTTGGAAAATGGGATGCATGCGATTGGCCACTGGATCAGTATTCCTTCCCCGTCCATTGTTGAGCTGATGGCCACTTTCGGAATGGATTGGCTTCTAATCGATACGGAGCATAGCCCCGCCGGTTGGGAAACCGTGGAGGACATGATCCGCGCCATGAAGGGCACTGAGGTGATCCCTCTGGTTCGGGTCGCCAACAACGATCCTGCCCTGATTAAGAAAGCCTTAGACCGCGGTGCAATGGGTGTGGTTGTCCCTCTTGTGAACACGGTCGAGGAGGCCCGGAGGGTTGTTTCTGCGTGCAAGTTTCCCCCAGTTGGGATTCGTGGAGTCGCCGGTACTCGTGCAAACCGGTATGGAATGGACTTAATGGAATACTATAAAGAGTGGAATAACCAGGTCATCGTTGTCTGCCAGATTGAGACGGCACAAAGTCTCGAGAATGTAGAAGCTATCGCGGCGGTCCGCGGAGTGGATGTGATTTTTATTGGCCCAGCGGACCTCTCCATGGACCTCGGTTGTTTTCAGCAATATGATCATCCCTTGTTCCAGCAAGCTGTAGAGCGAGTCCTGCGCGCAGCTCATGTCAACGGCATCGCAGCGGGGATCATGGCAGAAGGAGCCGAAGATGCATTGGCTCGTATTCGCCAAGGGTTTCGCTTTGTAGCAGTTGGAACAGACGCAAGATTACTCGCAGCTGCTGCAAAGGATACCTACGAGAAGATTCGAAAGGGGCTGTTGGAGGAATCTGCGTAAAAGAGTCCAATTACTGTTCCATGCGGCATTCACAACAGAAATGGAGAAAGAGCTAAGAGTAAATCCTACGAAGGCAAAACACTTCTGTGTGGATGCGCTTGCCCGTGTTGGTGTCCCCTCCGACCAAGCAAATATCGTGGCTGATTCCCTCGTTCTAGCAGACCTTCGTGGCGTGAGTTCTCATGGTATCATGCGTTTACCAACCTACGTGCGGCGGATCCGCAAAGGGGTGATGAGTGCGGAGACTGTGCTGACGATCCTGCGGGATGAATCAGCGGTTATATTGTTAGATGCGAATAATGGAATCGGCATCGTTGCAGGGAGTCAGGCGATGCAACTTGCCATCGAACGAGCTCAGAAGAACGGTGTAGGAGTTGCCGCAGTTGCACACTCGAACCATTGTGGGATGATGGCTTTCTTTACCCTAATGGCTGTACAAGCTGGTATGATCGGAATTGCTTTCAGCAACGCAAACGCGATGGTTCTCCCTTGGGGTGCGAGAGCACCTTTCATGGGCACCAACCCGCTCTCTATTGCGGTGCCCGCGAGAGAAGAACCTCCGCTGGTTTTGGATATGGCCACGAGCGCGGTAGCCCGAGGCAAGGTAGTTCTCATGGCTAAGCAAGGGAAATCCATTCCAGAGGGGTGGGTCCTCACGCCTGATGGTCGCCCGGCAACGGAACCTGAAGAGGTCCTCTCAGGCTATTTACTGCCCTTTGGTGGAGCCAAGGGTTCAGGGATCGCGCTAATGGTAGAGATCCTTTGTGGAGTGCTGACGGGTTCTTCTGTGGGACCGGAGATCGCCCCCTTTTTTACAGATTTCACCAGAGGACAGGACCTTGGCCACCTTTTTATCGCGCTTAATGTAAAAGCCTTTGTACCATTTGACCAGTTCACTTCCCGTGTGGATACGATCATCCGACAAGTACGCTCTCTGCCACCTGCTCCTGGCGTAGAACGCATCTATCTTCCCGGCGAGATAGAGTTCCTGGCGGAGCGTGAGAACTGGGCGAAGGGCATCCCACTCGTGCCAGAGGTTTGTGAAGAGTTAAGAACGCTTGCGGAGGAATTGAACATCACACCTCTCCTTCTCCGATGATCCTACATAAGCGAAGCGGATGGCGTGCATAGTGATCAGCGGAGGAACTGTCAGAAAACCGTGACTCTTCCTGTAGGGGGCATCCTGATAGGATTCTGGGTGGGGTGGCCGACGGGACTTGAACCCGCAACCTCCAGAGCCACAACAGCCAGCCTGCGTAGGTACAGCAGGCGTTGCTT
>JAUQQG010000020.1 GCA_030550015.1 bacterium
GACAGCACCGAAAGCCTCGTCGCGGAAGGGGAGGTGCTCGCCTGTCGCACAGATCACTGTGATCCCACGCCTTCGGGCGATGCGCAGGGGCCGGATGGCTGGATCGATCCCGAACTCGACCCCTAGCGCCGAGGCGAAGCGGCCGGTACCGACGCCGACTTCCAGCCAAGGTCGGGGGAGGCCTTCCAGGAGGGAGCGCAGGCAGGCAACCTCCAACGGGAATATCGTGCTCCCGGGAGGCTGGTCGTACCAAGCATCGTAGCGATCGGCGAGACGCTGGAAGAGTTCGGCAGACTTTCCTGGCATGGTATCGGGAGATTTCGCCCAGCGAAAGCGAATCCCTCTGTGGTGATTTGGAGGGGTCAACCTCGTTCCTCCGTCTTTTCTCGTGGAGGCCGCCCACCCGAAGCAGGAGAAGGCCCTCCATACGCCTGCGTCGGGAAGTGGAAAGATGGCATGGAACTGGCGCTGAGTTCATTGACAATCCCCCTGGGGGGTACTAGATTATAAGCTGTGATTTGGGCCGTCCGGGGAGAGCCTGTTCCTGTGCGGAGCCAATCGGGAAAGGAACACTATTGCTCCAGTCACAGAAGAAAAAACACACGGGGGGAGGTGGGAACGTGGACACCATCGGGCACCACTACATTGTTGAGGCCTCGGGCTGCAACCCAGAGGTCATCAGCAAGGTAGAGGAAGTTGAGCAGATCATGGTCCGTGCCGCGGAGGCGGCCAGGGTCCAGGTGTGGTCCATTGCCTTCCACCGGTTCTCCCCGACAGGTGTGAGCGGGGTGGTGGTGATCTCTGAGTCCCATCTTTCCGTGCACACTTGGCCGGAGTTCGGCTATGTTGCCCTCGACATCTACACCTGTGGGCAGTCGGCAAAGCCGGAGGCAGCTGTAGAAGTGGCCCTGCGGGCATTCCAAGCGAAGAGCGTCCACATTACCGAGGTCACCCGCGGCATTGAGGAGGGGGACCGGATCTTCTACCACAGCATCGTCACCTGGGAGGAGGATCTCCCGGGTCGCAGCAACGGCACGCAGGGGCGCAGCCAGCGAAAGAAGGACAAAGTACGGAAGGCATGACATCTTAGCGGAAGAATGACGATAGCGCACCAGCTGGGTTTCCTGGCTCTCCTCAGCGTTCTTACGCTTTCTGTGACCTTTCCCGTTCTACCCCTCTACCTGGAGCAACTCGGATACACCACTGCGGAGGTCGGGCTCATCGTCGGAATCATGAACTTGAGCTTGGCCGCGAGCGAGCTAGCGGGTGGGTACATCAGTGATCGCATTGGTCGCAAAGCGGCGCTCCTGTGGGGATACCTTGGAAGCGCCCTGTCCATGCTCTGGTTTGCGCTCAGCCGCGGGTCTGTCGGGATCTATTCATCGCGCATCCTTCAGGGGATCTTTCGCGGGCTCATTTGGCCCCCTCTGTTCGCAGAAGTGGCCGATGCTGCTCCTAGCGATGCCCACGGGCGAACCTTTGGCCTCTTCTGGTTCTACTTCAGCATTGGGATCCTCATCGGCCCCCTCGTAGGTGGGGCGATCGCTGATCGCTACGGGCTTGTGATTCCTTTCTTCCTAGGAGCAGGGTTGTCTGTGGTGGCCCTTCCAATCCTTCAGCGTGTACGCGAAGGAGGAAAGCTCCCAGAAACCTCTCGTTCCAACCTCCTGGCTCTCTCTGGGGAGGCGCCCGGTGTGTATCTCCTTTCTGGAGCCAACTTGGTGCACACTTTGATCACGGCGGTATGGAGCACCTACATTCCCCTGCATGCGGCACGCCAAGGCCTCAGTCCAGGGGAGATCGGCATCCTGTTTACGCTCCAAGGGCTGGCGTTCAGCTTTATTCAGGTACCTGCGGGAAGGCTCGCGGACCGTTCTTCGCTGCGGTTCCTCGCCGGGCTGGGGATTCTTACACGGGCGGGCCTTGTCGCTGCAACCCCTCTGGCGACGGATTTCCCCTCCCTCAGCGTGGTGAGCCTTCTGAATGGGATCGCCGGAGGATTCGTGCCGCTCACCATTTCGACCTGGGTCGCGCGGATCGTCCCTCCGCGCTGGGCCGTCACGGCGATGGGTGTGTACAACGCCTCGGTAGATGCAGGGTTCTTCTTTGGACCTGTGTTGGGTGGTCTTGTTGCTGTGGCGACCTCACTCTCCTCCGCCTTCGCCCTCTGCGCGGTTGTTGGGCTCGCCGGACTGGCTCTCCTCACCCGCACACAGGACCCGTTGTGAGCCTCTGTGGAAAACGGGGCTACCTATACGTGTGTCACGACGCAAGTTGTTGTTCTTGTGACCCCTGGAGCTTGCTGAACCTTCCCCACTACGAACCGGCCGAGATGGTCCATGTCCTGGGCCTCGACGAACGCAATGACATCTGTCGGGCCCGTGACCGCGTGGGCCATCTTCACTTCCGGGTTCTCCTGGAGGGCTTTGAGTGTCTCGCTGACCTTCCCCGGGACTACCCGGATAAGGATGTAGGCCTGGATTGCCATTACCAACCTCCATCACAGGATTTGGTGGATCAGTCCGATCAGAGCGTTTCGAACCAGCTCAAGGAGCAGGAGCGCGACCAATGGGGAGAGGTCCAAGCCTGCAACGGGCGGGAGGACCCGCCGGATGGGATCCAGGATCGGGGAGGTGACCCGGAAGACTGCACTCACTACTGGATGAGAGGGATTGAGTCCCGGGATCCAGCTCATGATCACCCGCAGGAGAATGAGCAGGAAGAGCACCCGGAACACGAAGTTGACGAAGTCGACGAGCTCCATGTCAAAGACCTCTAGGTCCGCACAGGGTGCGGTGCATCAACCACCGAGACCATTGTACTGACTTGTTGTGCGCTCGACAAGACGACGGGCTCCAGATCCATCTGGAGCCCGTCGTTGCAGGTGAAGATCACGTCTTTGTGCGTGAGTAAGTTCCTTGGCAATAGACTGCTTGATCTTTGCCGAGGTTCCTTAGCGAACTACGACGTTGGTCGCCTGCGGACCCTTCCGGCCAGGGACGATTTCAAACTCGACCTGCTGGCCTTCGGAAAGGGTGCGAAATCCGTTCATCTGAATCGCCGAGTAGTGGACGAACACGTCCTGGCCATCCTCGGTGGAGATGAACCCGTACCCTTTCTCAGGGTTGAACCACTTTACTGTGCCCTTTGCCATTGCCTTGCTCCCTTCTTTCTGGTGTACAGATAATGCCTGGTCTGCTGCCCTGCCTTACCTGTCCCCGCAAGCATAACACACGCAGGGGAGGAAGTCAAATTTTTTGGGCTCCTCTCTGCGTGCTCGTCTGGATACGGGCGCGGCAGGGAACTCTCTGGGGAATGGGGGTTTTACGGTGTTCGCGCACCTCCTCAGGACATGGGGACTTGGCGGATGATCCGTCCCTCGATGCGCTCGAAGATGTCCTGGAGGTTCGGCCCGGTGATGGTTAAGCCGTGGTTGCGAAGCCCCACGACTGCCCGGCTGGGATCATCGGAGCGGCGCACGAGCTCAGCCACGGCCTTGGCCAGCTCGAGGGTCCCACAAGGATAGTTGACCTCCGTGGAAGGGACGCCCTCCATCCAAGCGTGGACGTGAACGATGGCGCCAACCTGGGGGTGTTCCGTGTAGATCATCCAGTGCTCGATGGCGTCCACAGAGACGCGCCGGGGTTTGATATTCGGTGGGACGCTGAGGAGGATGACGTTGCGCTGGGGGTCATAGCCCTTCACCAGAAGGATATCCTGGCCCACTACCCGCAAGTTTGCTTTGTTGACGCCGCTTGCGCTCATCCAGAACCGGGTGCGGTCTTTCCGGGCGCTGAGGTTCCCGTAGCTGAGGCCGCCGATACCATAGAGACGCTCGACGTGGCGGAGGTCCCGTGGCGAGAGAAGCTCATGGATCGGGAATGGGGCAGGAAGGAGGTTCAGGGCGTCCAGGCGCTTTCCTGCTTCATAGATCTGCTGGGTGATCTCGTCCCCTTCCCACAACTCTTCCTCGAGGTCTGGATGGAACTCGTTATTGATTACGAGGCAGGAAGTCGCCAAGGGGGCGAGCCTCCTGTAGACATGAGAGAAGTACTTGGTCTCCTCCTCAAACGGGACGGGGTAGTATCCCTGCTCCAGAGTCACAAAATAGGTATGAACTTGATCTCCAGCGCGCACGAGGTAGATCAGCACGTTGGAGAGCGTCCGGACGAGCAGGGGGTACGTGGTCTTCAGGACGTCCTGGGGAATCTCCTCCCCTTCGATGACAGAGGCAACGAAGGTCCCCTGGGCCTTCCGCCTATAGGGTCTTGGATTGTGTGCATCCGCCAGGTTGATGGCCAGCTTGATCTCCGGTGTGCCAGGTTCTGCGTAGCTGTAGCCATGTTCCCTCAGCACTCTCTCCAGTCCTCTTGCGAACCACTGGAGGAGCGTGCTTCTGGCAGATCCCGTGACTGTGTACAGCATACTCCCTTCCCTCTCTCAAGCTTTTGCGATATACTTACAGCCTTCTATGAGAAATTCCTCCTCCTGTAAAAGAGCCGGCCCCTTCTCGGTCTGTAACCTTCCGTTCCTATGCAGAGGGGCGCACTGGTGTGCGCCCCTCGCGATCAGTGACGTGCGGCCCTCTTCCTTTACGGGGCGATGCTGAAAGGCCAGTTGGGGATGAAGGTCACCAGAAGCGCCGCTGCTGCGAGAGCCAGGTTCTTGAGGAAGTGGGCCATCTGGTTGCCTTGGCTCATAGGGTCCTTCTCCGTCCAGAAGTTATGCATGATGAAAGCGGTGGGGACAAGGAAGATGATGAGCAACCAAGCGCCGATGGTGACCTTGTACCCAAGGAGGATAGAGAGCCCACCGGCGAGGAGCATGAGGCCCGTGATGGCAACCGCGGCCTTGGGCGCAGGAACCCCTTTATAGCTTGCATACTGGCTCATCGCGTCAAGGCGCATGAAGTGGAAGAGGCCGTTGAGAATGAAAAATGCACCGAGGATGATCCGGCCAATGAGGAAGAGGACATCCATACACGGTCACCTCCTGGACGTTTCGTTGTTGGCTTCCGTTAGAGAAGCTCCTTGCAAATATATAGTAAAACGCTTCCTATTGTCAAGCCCCTTCTTTTTTGTTAGAATCCGAATGGTGATCTCAGGTGGAGACACAAGAGAAAGAACAAATATGCCCGCGCTTCCACCGGGCGATCGAACTCGTGGGGAAGCGGTGGACGGGAGCGATCATCCGGGTCCTTATGAATGGGCCCCGGCGGTTCACGGAGATCCTGGAGGCGATCCCGGGGCTTCACGATAGGCTTCTTTCCGAGCGCCTAAAGGAGTTGGAGGCCGCGGGGATCGTGCAACGAATTGTATACCCGGAGACCCCTGTCCGCATCGAGTATACGCTCACAGAAATGGGGAAAGATCTCGAGAGAGTCGTCAACGAAGTCCAGCGATGGGCCAACCGCTGGTTTCCACCCCCGCCTTCCTGACTTCCCTATAGATCGCCCTCTTTGACACGAATTGGCTACCTACTAGGGTCTTTAGCCGAATCCAAAGATCAGGCCTAGACCTGATAGAACGACCCCTGACGGGAGGCTAGAATAAAAAACGCAGGGCGTCGGGCTGTCCAGTCAAACAATGAGGCCGTGGTTCCACCCCCCTGCCGCATGCGTGCCGCTGGACAAAGCCCGACGCCCTTGCTATAGTGACCGTGAACATGTGGCGGCTTGCCCGTTTCTTCCCCCCGATCCATCAGGTAAAGGCGTGGGCGAGATTCCCCAAGTATGTACGCTGGCGGCTCGCGCTCTACGGTTTCACCTTCCCCGGTGGACGCCTCTCCTTGCGCAAGATCCTCTCCAAAAGGTTCCTCCGGGCGGTGTGGGAGTACCATCGCTGGCTTGGGGAGATGGACCAACATCTTCGTTCCTCTTGGAGGGGGAGGGATACCGGTGGGGGGAGGTGACGCCCCTGCCTTGCTGGTTCCCTTCTACTCCAAATGCCCTAGAAAGAGGCCGTGTGCACTTGTTGCGGCGATCAGGGTAACCAGCACGGCGCTTGCCACGCACCAGGAGCAGATCGCTCGGAGCCAAAACAGCTCAATCGCCGTCAGATAGGCTGAGTAGATCGTTCCCGCGAGTGCGATAGCGAAGATCGTGGCACGGAGGAGAAAAGGGTGAACGGTGAAAGGTGAGATATAAGAGCGAGAGGAACCGACCGCCGTTCGCAGACGATCGAGAGAGCCCTCCCAGATCGCCAGGAGAAGCAGGAGGAGGTACATCCCCAGACCAAGGAAGGCCACGGGAATCCCCATGACTGTCGCGTAAGGGCTACTATTGACAATATCGCATCCCCTCCCCAAGCACACCAGGGAAGAGCCAGAGATCTTGGTATAGCCAAGATATGCGGAGATCCCCACGCCAAGGATGGAGGCGATGACCAAAATCCGGCGATGCCAGGAGGTCCACATGATCGTTTCTCGCGTTCTTTGCGTTTCTCGCGTTTCTCGCGTTTATTGAGTCAATGAACCCGATGAGCTCAAGAAACCCGATGAACCCAATAAACGCAATAAACGCTACTTGCTCTGCGAGAGCGCTTCCTCGATGGCCTCCTTGAACACGTCGTAGGGCTGGTTTCCGACGATCAGCCTTCCCTGGATCACGAAGCTGGGTGTCCCTTCCACACCGTACTTCACACCCTCCTGGATATCCGCCCGGACCTTCTCCGCAACCTGTCCCCCCTGCAGGCATGCACGGAAGGCCTCCTCATCCAGGCCCAGTTCCTTTGCGTATGTCAAGAGGCGCGCGGGGCGGAACGCGCCTGAGTCGACCCCTTTGCGGGCCCTAAAGAGCAGGTCATGAAAGGCCCAGAACTTTCCCTGTTGACTCGCGCACTCTGCTCCAATGGCCGCCCAGACAGATTCCTGGCCGAGCACCGGGAAGTGCCGGAAGATCAGCTTCACCTTTCCCGTGGCGATATACTCTCGCTCGAGGCGTTTGAGGGTGCCAGAGGCGAAATCGGCGCAGTGGGAGCACTGGAAGTCAGCGAACTCGATGATGGTCACGGGGGCCGCGGGCGATCCCTTAGTGGTGCCCTGGGTTGGGACAGCGATGACCTCCGTTTCCGGGGGGCGGGCGGAGTAAAGGCTTAACCCGATCAACCCTGCAGCTACGACAACGGCTCCGAGCACGAAGAACAAGAGCGCCCTACGCACGGATCCTTCTCCCCCTCGCTCAGGATGTCATGCTTTCGGCGAGGACTCCTTCGCGATCCCCTGCGTTTTCCCCTTCGCCGGGCTAGTCCTCTCAGGTAGGGGGTGGAGGGGGGAAATCGGTTCCCCACCCGATGGCTTCCTCCTCCGGGCATCTAGTAAGGTAAAGTAGGAAGGAACTCCCTGAGGCGGAGAAGTATATAGTGTTTTTCTTTTGTGAAGAGGGGGGATACCATTGCTGATTACAAAGGAAGAAGCATTGCTCTACCACTCTCGGGGAAGGCCGGGAAAGATCTCCATCCTCCCGACCAAACCCCTCGTGACCCAGCGGGACCTTAGCCTCGCCTACACGCCAGGGGTCGCTGAACCCTGCCTAGTAATCAAAGAGAACCCCGACGAGGCCTATGTGTATACCGCCAAGGGCAATGTGGTCGCGGTTGTGAGCAACGGGACGGCCGTGCTCGGACTTGGGAACATCGGTGCGCTCGCTGGGAAGCCCGTGATGGAAGGGAAGTGCGTCCTGTTCAAGCGCTTCGCCGACGTGGACGCCATTGACGTCGAGATCGACTCAACCGACCCTGATGAAATCGTTCGGATTGTCCGCGCCATTGCCCCAACCTATGGGGGGATTAACTTGGAGGACATCAAAGCCCCGGAGTGTTTCTACATTGAGCAGGAACTCCGGAAGGTCCTCGACATCCCCGTCTTCCATGATGACCAGCATGGGACAGCCATCATCATTGGGGCCGGCCTCCTCAATGCTCTGGAGCTGGTAAAGAAATCCATCCAGGAGGTCCGCGTGGTGATCAGCGGGGCTGGAGCGTCAGCCATCGCTACCGCCGAGTTCCTCCTCTTGCTGGGGATGCGCAGAGAGCAGATCGTCCTGGTGGACACCAAGGGTGTGGTGTACAAGGGACGTACCGAGGGGATGAACCCTTACAAGGAGAAGTTCGCCGCAGAGACGAAGGCCAGGACCCTCGCCGAGGCCATGCGCGGGGCCGATATCTTTATCGGCCTCTCCGTTGGGAAGATCGTCAGCCAGGACATGGTCCGGAGCATGGCGGACCGACCCATCGTGTTCGCACTGGCCAACCCGATCCCGGAGATCGACTACGACGAAGCGAAGGCGGCGAGACCGGATGCCCTCGTGGCCACAGGCCGCTCCGACTATCCCAATCAGGTGAACAACGTCCTCGGGTTCCCGTTCATCTTCCGCGGCGCCCTCGATGTCGCCGCAAGGGCTATTAACGAGGAGATGAAGCTCGCCGCGGCCAGGGCCCTTGCCGACCTGGCCAAGCAGGATGTCCCCGATGTCGTCCTGCGAGCCTACGGGCTGGAGAGCCTAAAGTTTGGACCGGATTACTTTATCCCCAAGCCCCTCGACCCCAGGGTGCTCACATGGGAGGCGCCGGCAGTGGCTGAGGCGGCGATGCGGTCAGGCGTGGCCAGGCGGACGATCAACATTGAGGAATACCGAGAGCAGCTCGAGGCCCGGCGCGGAAAGGGGCGGGAGGTCCAGCGGTACATCATCAACAAGGCGCGCTTTGAACCAAAGCGCGTGGTCTTCGCCGAGGGGGAGGAACCCAAGATCATCCGGGCCGCAGCTATTGTGAAGGAGGAAGGGATCGGGCGGCCCATCCTCCTGGGCGACGAGGTGGCCATCCGGCGCCGGATCATGGAGCTGGGCCTTTCCGCGGAGCTCGAGGTGGTGAACCCTGCCACGAGCCCTCGTCTAGATGCCTACGCGCAGGAGCTGTTCCGGCTGCGTCAGAGGAAGGGGGTGACTCTCCGGGAAGCTTATGCCCTCCTGCGCATGCCTACCTACTTTGGCCCAATGATGGTCCACATGGGAGATGCCGATGCGTACGTGGCGGGCCTCACACTCCACTATCCAGATGTCCTCCGGCCGGCCCTCCAGATCGTAGGAACCGAGGAAGGGGTTTCGAAGGTCGCTGGGCTTTACCTCGTCATCGTCCAGGATAAGATCTTCCTGTTCACAGATGCGACGGTGAACATCGAGCCAACAGCGGAGGATCTGGCGGAGATCGCTATCATGGCCGCGGAGCGGGCACGGGAGCTTGGGATCGAGCCAAGGATCGCCATGCTCTCCTTCAGCAACTTTGGCTCTACGCGCCACCCTCTCCAAGAGAAGGTTCGGCTTGCTACAGAGATGGTCAAGGCAAGGCGCCCCGACCTCATGATCGATGGGGAGATGCAAGCAGATACAGCCGTGGTTCCAGAGCTTCGGGAGCGGGATTACCCCTTCTCCACGCTGAAGGGGGAGGCCAACGTGCTCGTCTTCCCCAACCTGGAGGCAGCGAACGTGGCATACAAACTCCTCGCTCGACTGGGCGGGGCCCAGACCATTGGTCCCATCCTCATGGGGATGGGGGAGTCCGTGCACGTCCTCCAGAGAGGTGATGAGGTAGAGGACATTGTCCACATCGCTGCAGTTGCCGTTGTGGACGCCCAGCGCTTGAGCAGGCGCCGTCAGGCCAGGATGGGGATCCCTGCAGCGGGGTCGTAAGAACCCGGTGGAGGGGATCACATGGAGAAAGGGCGACCAAGGACGTAGCCGTATCGGGAGGGGAACCATGCGAGAAGTTGCCTATACGGATATCGTGGAGACCGTGAGCAGGCTGGCCATTGAGGCGAACACCTTCTTAGGGGAGGACGTCCTCCGGGCGCTTGAGGCCGCAGCGGCTTCTGAGGAATCTCCCCTCGGCAAGCAGGTCCTCGCCGAGATCCTGGAGAACGACCGCTTGGCGGCCAGCGAGCGCCTCCCCATCTGCCAGGACACTGGGGCTGCTGTCGTGTTCGTGGAGATGGGGGAGGAGGTCTCCATCAAGGGCGGTTCGCTGTTCGATGCCATCCATGCAGGAGTCCGGAAGGGCTATGTGGAGGGATACCTCCGCAAGTCCATGGTTGCCGACCCTTTGCGTAGACAGAACACCAAAGACAATACCCCTGCGGTGATCCACGTGGAGCTCGTGCCCGGAGACCGGTTGAAGCTTACCCTTCTCCCCAAAGGAGGAGGCGCAGAGAATATGAGCCGGATGACGATGCTTACCCCTGCCCATGGTGCAGAAGGGGTAAAGCAGTTTGTCCTGGAGACCGTGGAGAAGGCCGGCCCCAACGCGTGTCCTCCGGTGATCGTAGGAGTGGGCATCGGGGGGACATTTGACACGGTAGGCATGCTGGCCAAAAAGGCCCTCCTGCGGCCCGTGGGGTCGACCCACCCTGACCCGTTCTATGCGGAGATGGAAAAGGAGCTCCTCGAGCGCATCAACAACCTAGGGATTGGGCCCATGGGCTATGGGGGGAGGGTAACAGCTCTGGCTGTGCACATTGAGGCAGCACCCTGCCACATTGTGAGTCTTCCTGTGGCAGTGAACCTCCAGTGCCATGCAGCCAGGGTAAAGTGGGCAGAGCTTTAGGGCCGTTGGTCATGCAACCAGCTGTGGACGTGCTCCTCTGTTTTCCCTCGTGACCAAAGCAAACAGAGGCACGTCCGCTGCGAACGAGATTTGATCGCCAGATAAGGGAGGAGAGCAATGGAACCGAAGCGCATTACCACGCCCCTCACAGATGAGGTTGTGGAGAGCCTGCGGGCCGGCGATCAAGTGCTGCTGAGCGGGGTGATCTATGGGGCCCGTGATGCTGCGCATAAGCGTATCGTGGAAGCTCTGCAGAAAGGTGAGCCCCTTCCTGTCGATTTGCGAGGGCAGGTCATCTATTATGTCGGACCCACCCCTGCGAAGCCAGGCCAGGTGATTGGCTCTGCCGGTCCCACCACAAGCTCCCGCATGGATCCCTATACCCCCCTGCTCCTTCAGCACGGGCTCAAAGGGACAATTGGAAAAGGGTACCGATCGAAAGAGGTCATCGAGGCCTTAAAGAAGTACAAGGCCGTTTACTTCGCTGCAACTGGCGGGGCAGGAGCACTCATCGCCCGCCGCATCAAGAAGAGCGAGGTGATCGCCTACGAGGACCTGGGTCCAGAAGCGCTCTTCCGGTTCGAGGTGGAGGACTTCCCCCTTATTGTGATCAACGATACCCTGGGGAACGACCTCTATCTCCAGGGCGTGATGCAGTACCGCAGAAATCCGTAGTCCGAAATCCGAAATGATATTCCACACCCTTTAAGGCCGGAGCCCTGTAGGGCAAATGCCTGTCCCTACCGGGCGTGCTCCCGTGGCACGACCAAGGGCGAGAGGATGCAGACCCCGATGAACCCCTCTGGAAGCCGGACGGCGATGATGTCTCCGGTTTGCTGGAGGACCTCCAGCGCAGGATCCCACGTATCAAGGATAAGGTCGTAAGGGACCTGCGGGGCGTCCTCAAAGGTCGAACGACATACGCAGCAGTAGTAGAGGTCCGTCCCCTTCACCCTGTAGGTCAAGCGGCGGCCGCACGTCGGACAAATCACCCTGCTAGAAGGGTTCTTCTCGTTGGTCACTCTCAGCGCCATCCCCATAGACCCCCTCGGTCCTCCCGGAGCCGGGATCCCTCTCCGGCACTAGCCTACCATGGAGGTGGCCAGGTAGGGTATCGGGTGGAGGAAGTATTGTTCTTTGATCTCCTGAGGCGCCTCAGGAAGTGGAGAGGATGGACAGGGGAAAATCAGGTCCTCACCCGATGGTTGTCTTGAGGGAGCTCTCGTATCCTGAGAAGTGAACGAAACGCCGGCAAAGGTCAAGGGGACGTTTGCCGGGGGATCTCGTGGACAGGGCGGGGTCCTTATCCAGTAGGAGGGAGCATCGTGGCCACAGGGAAGGTAAAATGGTTTGACCGCCGAAAAGGCTATGGGTTCATTGTAGGGGACGATGGGAGAGACTATTTCGTCCACTACACTGGGATTGAAGGGGAAGGGTACAAGCTCCTGGAAAAGGATCAACAGGTCGAATTCCGTGTCGAGACTACCGAAAAGGGCCCTAAGGCGGTGAGGGTCCGCGTTCTCTCTGAGAGGGCAAAGGGAGCGTAAGGCTTTCCATCGAGCGACAACTTCTCCCTCCCTTACTACGTGGTGAGAGCCAGACTTGCTTGGTCCCCACTGAGAACGTGCATGGTCCCCAGTAAAATGGGATGAGAATTCTTGCGAGGAAGTAAGTTGCCTCCAGGTATCTTTGCGCTATGATATAGCTAAAGAGTCCCTTGTCTTAAGGTCGAGGCGAGGACAATGCCTGAGGATGTGTTCGATCTGATGGAGGAACTGCGGAGGGATCTGGACCGCTTCCTCAACTATGTGATGCGGCCCCGCCCTCTCCCCGTGGTGTACACGCAAGTCTGGGAGCCGCGCGTCGACTTGTTTGAGGAAGAGACAGCGGTCACGGTGATCATGGAGATTGCTGGTGCCAAGAGGGATTCCCTCAATGTGACCCTTGAAGGAGACCGGCTCGTCGTCTCGGGCACGCGGCCCATCCCCCTTCCCGCGGCTCCGATCTGCTGCCATCGCATCGAGATCGCCTACGGTCCCTTCTACCGGGAGATCCCCATTCCCGTGGCCGTGAACGCCAGCCAGGCGCAGGCAAGCTACAGGGATGGGCTTCTCCTGATCACCCTCCCTAAGGCCGGCGCCGGCCGGCCGCACAAGGTAGCCATCACCGTTCAGGAGGGCACGCCATGAGTCTGGTCCCCCTTGGTGCTCCTGGCGATCTCCTAGAGCGGACGCGCTTAGTCCCGGAGGGGATACGCATCCCCCCAGAGCTTCCCGTTCTTCCGTTGAAAGATGCTGTCCTCTACCCGGGGATGGTCGTGCCCCTTGTGGTCGCAAAGCCAAGTTCTGTGCAGCTCGTCAGCGATGCTGCTGCAGGGGAGCGGATCTTGGCCATCGTGGCAGCGAAGAGCCCGACTTTGGAGAGTCCAGGGCCAGAAGACGTGTACCGTGTTGGAACCGCGGCCGCCATCATCCGGCTTCTTCGCCTACCCGATGGGACCCTCAATCTGCTCGTGCAGGGGCTAAGCCGCATTCGCTTGGCGGAGTTCGTCCGCCACGAGCCCTACCTCGTCGCCAAGGTGATCACGCTGGAGGAGGCCAAGGAATGGCCTCCTGAGCTGTCCGCGTTAGCCAGGAACATCCTCGGAATGTTCCAACAGCTCGGTGGGATCACCCCCTTCCTGCCGCCTGAGCTCATCGCCGCAGCCTCCGCTATCGAGGAACCAGGCCGCCTGGCCGATTTCATCGCCAGCAGCCTGAACCTTTCCCTGGAGGAACGCCAGGAGATCCTGGAGACCATAGACCTGCGCGCTCGCCTGGAACGGGTGATGGCCTTCCTCAGCAGGGAACTTGAGCTTGCAGAGCTGGGCCGGAAGATCCAATCCCAGGTCCAGCAGGAGCTGGAGAAAGGCCAGAGAGAGTTTATCCTCCGCAAGCAGCTCGAGGCGATCCAGAAAGAACTGGGGATGGTGGACGAGCGCACCCAGGAGATCCAGGAGCTGCGTGAGGCGATCTCCAAAAGCGGGATGCCGCCGGAGGTAGAGAAGGAGGCGATGCGGGAGCTTGACCGCCTCTCCAAGATGCCCCCGGGGTCGGCTGAGGCAACGGTCTCCCGGACCTATCTGGACTGGCTCATCACCCTCCCTTGGAATAAGAGCACAGAGGACAACCTCGACATCACACGGGCGCAGCGGATCCTGGATGAGGACCACTATGATCTGGAGAAGGTCAAGGAGCGCATCCTAGAGTTCCTGGCCGTACGCTCGCTGCGTAAGGATGCGAAGGGACCAATCCTTTGCTTCGTGGGTCCACCAGGGGTGGGGAAGACCTCGCTCGGGCAGAGCATCGCCAAGGCCCTGGGGAGGAAGTTTGTGCGCATCTCCCTAGGCGGCGTGCGCGATGAGGCGGAGATCCGTGGCCACCGGAGAACCTATGTAGGCGCGCTGCCAGGGAGGATTATCCAGGGGATCCAGCGGGCAGGGACCAACAACCCCGTGTTCATGCTGGACGAGATCGACAAGATCGGGGCGGACTTCCGGGGAGACCCTGCGGCAGCCCTCCTCGAGGTACTCGATCCGGAGCAGAATCACAGTTTCTCTGACCACTACCTAGGGGTCCCGTTCGACCTCTCCCGCGTGCTGTTTATCGCTACTGCCAACGTCCTCCACACGATCCCCCCTGCCTTGCTGGACCGCATGGAGGTCATCACCATCCCTGGGTACACCGAGGAGCAGAAGGTGGAGATCGCCCGGCGTTACCTGATCCCACGGCAACTCGCCGAGCATGGCCTCGCATCGGAGCTGATCCAGTTCACCGACGAGGGTCTGGTTGCCCTGATCAGGGGCTACACAAGGGAGGCGGGGCTCCGTAACCTGGAGCGAGAGATCGCCGGCATCTGTCGGAAGGTTGCCAGGAGGGTGGCGGCGGGACAGATGGAGAAGGTCGTCGTGGTTCCGGAGGTGCTGGAAGAGCTCGTAGGGCCCGTCAAGTTCCACTCGGAGGCGTTGCTGGGGCGGGATGAGGTAGGCGCGGCAACAGGGATGGCCTGGACCCCCGTTGGGGGTGACATCCTTCAGGTCGAGGCAGCCCTGGTAAGGGGACGGGGGCGCGTGGTGATCACCGGCCAACTGGGAGAGGTGATGCAGGAGTCGGCCAAGGCAGCCCTCACCTATATCCGGTCGAGGATGCAGGAGCTTGGCATTCCCGAGGATCTGTTCGAGCACTACGACCTCCACATCCACGTTCCCGCAGGGGCCATCCCCAAGGACGGCCCCTCGGCAGGGGTCACTATCGCCACCGCGGTGGCGTCTGCGGCGACGAAGCGACCTGTCCGCAAGAGGGTGGCCATGACAGGGGAGATCACCCTCCATGGACGGGTTCTGCCTGTAGGGGGGATCCGAGAAAAGGTCCTGGCCGCCCACCGTAGCGGTGTGGAGGAGGTGATTCTCCCGAAGGGGAACGAGCAGGACCTGCGAGAGGTTCCTGCTTCGGTGCGCGCGGCCTTGCGCATCCACCTCGTGGAGCACATGGACGAGATCTTAAAGATCGCCCTCGTGGGGGAACCTATCCCGCAGCCTGCTGCGGCAGGGGGATCGTAAGGGGGTTAGGGGATTGCGGATTCTCAAGCCGCGGGACGCGGAGTTCATCCAGAAGAAGTTGAGCCAGGAGCTGGTACACGAGGTGCGGCTGGTCTTCTTCACCCAGGGTGAGAGCGGGCTCACCGTCCCTGGATATGAGTGCGCGTTCTGCGCGGAGACGAGGGCGCTCCTGGAGGACCTAGGAGAGCTCAGCGACAAGCTCCGTCTAGAGGTGTATGACTTCCTCCTCCACGAAGATCAAGTCAGGACGTACAACATCGACAAGATCCCTGCCATTGTCTTAGTCGGCGACAAGGACACTGGTGTCCGGTTCTACGGGATCCCCTCAGGGTACGAGTTCGCCACCCTCCTGGAGGACATCATCGACGTATCCCGCCGGAGTACCCGCCTTTCCCAGAGCACCATCGAGAAAGTTGCGACCATCGACAGGGATGTCCATATTCAGGTCTTCGTTACACCTACTTGCCCTTATTGCCCGCGGGCCGTGCGTCTCGCGCACCAGATGGCGATGGTCAATGACAAAATTCGCGCGGACATGGTGGAGGCCACGGAGTTCCCCCACCTGGCCATGCGGTACAATGTGTATGGAGTCCCCAAGGTCGTGATCAACGAGACGGTGATGTTTGAGGGCGCTGTCCCTGAGCAGGTGTTTTTGGAGTACGTCCTCCAAGCGGTGGCTTCTTCGTAGAGTCTGGCGGCGAGGCAGGAACTGGATGGACCTTGCAAGAACCTATGAAGATGGCAGGGGCATTCTTGCGGGGAGCGGGACGAACCAGGTGACGGACGACCGAACCAGCGAGAACCCGCAGAGGGAACGGGTCCTCACAACGCGGAAGGACTGGTTCACTTGGCTGGCCGATGTCTCCGATGCGCTGTGCGCCGTCTCTCTGGACTCCCGTATCATGGCCTGGAACCGTGCGGCGGAGGAGCTGTTCGGAGTAAAGGCGGCTCAGGCTCTTGGCCGACGTTGTTACGAGATCGTTGGCGGCCGGGATCCTAGCGGGAGGGCGGTATGTCGCCACAACTGCGCGGTGCTGAGGGCTGCTGCAGAGGGTCGGTGTGCGGTACCTGAGGAGATCATCGTCTTTCCCCGGAACCGGGGAAGCCCTCGCTGGCTCACCACAAGCCTCATCGTCCTCCGCCACAGAAGTCGACCCGTTGCCATCCTCCACCTCTTCCGCGATGTGACCAAGTCTACACATGTTTCACGGGTGGGGTCCCGTATCCTCGCCGTTCTCACGGGGAGGGACGAGGACATGAGCTTTGCCCCTGCCCTTCAACCTCTGACCCCACGGGAGCGGGAGGTTCTCCTTCTCCTGTGCCAGGGGGTCGGAACCCAGGAGATCGCCACCAGACTCTCCATTAGCCGCGCCACGGTACGGAACCACGTGCGCAGCATCCTCAGCAAGCTCGGCGTCCACACAAGGCTGGAAGCTGTTTCCTTCTTGCTTAGCCGCGCCCTTAAGGGCCTCGTCCCCCTGGGTGGAGAGTAATAGAACGGAATAGTACATTTGGATCACGTCCTTCGTTCGCTGGGAGTATATAATCGGGTTGGGGTATCCCCATAGCGGGACTCCCTCCTGGTTTCATGGCGGAGATGGAGGTGGCCCGGTGAAATCTCTTGCGAGATTTCGCTGGGCATATGCCTTCGGTAGAGGTGGCGAAATGAGCATCGACCACGAGGTCTACCGGAAGGCCAAGGAGAAGGAAGAACAGGGCCAACCCCTCACTGCTGAGGAGATCGCCGCGATCTACATGCACGAGCAGGAAGTCCTCTGTGAACTCTGCCGCAAGGCCAAGTAAGGCCCTGTCTTGTTGTTTCTTCTTGTGTCCGGGTGGCATCTTTGCTACCATCATGCGGGGGTGGGGGTTTTCAGGATCCCCGGCAAAAGGGGAGTAGCCTGTTGCCGGGATAGTAAGGAGGAGATCCCCCGCTGACGGCACTCGATGCTCTCTTCAACCCGGCAAGCATTGCCGTCGTAGGAGCGAGCCGGGATCCCACCAAGCCCGGCGGCTTCATCTTACGGTACCTTCTGGAGAGCACGGCACGTGTATATCCTGTTCATCCTACGGTCTCCGAGATCCACGGTGTGCCCTGTTACCCCTCACTCGACGCCGTCCCTGAACCCGTTGACCTAGCCGTTGTGGCCACGCCTGTGAGCGCTGTTCCCCGCGTGATCCAGGACTGCGTCCGTCGCGGCGTACGCGTCGCCATCCTCGTCGCGGGAGGGTTTGGGGAGACAGGGGAGGAGGGCCGCCAGCGGGAGGAAGAGTTGGTGCGCATCGCCAGGACGGGAGGGATGCGCATTCTCGGGCCCAATACCCTTGGCGTCCTAGTTCCCCGTTCCGGTCTTGACACGTTGTTCATTGTTCGGGAGAAGGCTCCCCGGCCGGGACCCGGTCCCATCGCCTTCATCTCCCAGAGCGGGGCCATTGCTGTGACACGCATGAGCGCGGCGGCTTGGGAGGGGATCGGGTTCCATTCGTTCGTGGGGCTGGGCAACCGTGCGGATATCCAAGAGAATGAGCTGCTGGCCTACCTGGCAACTCAGCCCGGCGTGGGCAGTGTTGCGATGTATCTGGAGAGCTTCGCGGATGGGGCTGGCTTTTTCGACCTCGCTCGGGAGGTGAGCACTCGCCTGCCGCTCTCCCTGGTCAAAGCTGGCCGTAGCCCGGGCGGTGCCAAGGCGGCTTCCCTTCATACCGGCTCCCTTTCTGGTTCCGAGCGAGTGGTGGGTGGAGTCCTCCGCCAGGCCGGCGTCTACAGGGCATACGATGACGAGGAGCTCATTGATGTGGCCTGGGCTATGGCTTGTCTCCCACTCCCCCGGGGAGACCGTGTGGCCGTGGTGGTATCTGCAGGGGGGCATGGTGTCATGCTGGCCGACTTTCTGGAAGCGGCGGAGCACTCTGTGGGGTTGCGCTTGGCGAGCTTTTCAGAGAGGACCCAGGAGAAGCTCCGGCGGGAGGTCCTCCCGTTCGCTTCCGTGGCGAATCCGATCGACCTGACCGCCAGCGCGACCCTTCCCATGTACGAGCGGGTGCTGTCCATCCTCGCAGAGGAGCCAAGCGTGGACGCTGTGTTGTGCTCTGTCCAGGTGGAGCCCCCGGGCTTGGACGAGCGGCTCGTGGATGTGATCATCGCGTACGCCCGCGCCACTGCAAAGCCCGTTGTTGCAGCCTCCATTGGAGGGGAAGCGAGCTTAAGGGTTCGCCGCGCCCTCAACCGTGCCGGTGTCCCCGCGTACCCATCCCTGTGGCGGGCGGCGAGGGCTCTGGGGGCAGTGGTGGAGCGAGCGCGCAGGCTTCACCCTGAATGGTTTTGACCGTCCATCGCCGTCTCATCCTCTGCGCATCAGGTGGATCGACGCGAAGGAGGCGCGACCAGGATGGAGAGGGTACAAGAGCGCTTGCTTTCTGAGAATTCCACGCGCAAGCTCTTCCTGGGGAACGAGGCCATCGTTCGCGGGGCCCTTGAGGCGGGCTTGGACTTCGCAGCGGCTTATCCAGGGACGCCCTCCTCGGAGATCGCTGATCTCCTCGCCGAGCTGAGCGCAGCTGGAGGACCTCGTTTCGTCTGGGCAGTGAATGAGAAGGTCGCCTTGGAGATGGCTGCGGCGGCAGCCGCCTCTGGGTTGCGCGCCCTGACAGCGATGAAGCATGTCGGGCTCAACGTAGCGGCAGACGCCCTCATGAGCGTTGCCTACACTGGGACGCGCGGAGGGTTCGTCATTGTGACAGCAGATGATCCTTCCTGCCACTCCTCCCAGAATGAGCAGGACAACCGCTACTACGCGCGCCTCGCAGGGATCCCCATGCTGGAACCCTCCTCCCCCCAGGAGGCCCTAGAGATGACCCGGGCGGCATTCCCGCTTTCGGAAGAGCTCCTCCTTCCGGTCCTCTTGCGCATCACCACGCGGGTGGCGCACACCCGGTCCCCTGTGACAACGGGCCCTCTCCACCGGCCCCGCGGTGAGTTCCGGCGCGGCCGCTTCCTCAAAGATCCCGGACAGTGGGTGGTGGTCCCGGATGTGGCACGACAGGCACACCGTGCCCTCCTGGCTAAGCTGGAACGGGCAGAGGAGTTTGCAGTCAACTCGGCGTTCAACACGATGCACTGGTTGGAAGGGAAGGGGAGCTCCGCTTCCGATGCGATCTTGGGTATCCTGAGCTCCGGTGTGGCGAGAGCATACGTGCGCGAGGCCCTTGAGGAGATCCTCCTCCAGAGGCCGCTCAGGGTCCTGTTCCTGGAGGTGGGATTCTCCTATCCCACGCCTCGCGCGCTCCTCCGGGAGTTCCTGGAGCGCGTAGAGCGGGTTTTGGTGGTCGAGGAGCTAGAACCCCTCTTGGAGCAGGAGGTCCGCGCCCTCGCCGGAGAGGCTGGGTACGGCGTCCCGATTTACGGGAAGCTGACCGGCCACCTCCCTCGGTTCCACGAGTTTCGCCCGGAACTCGTGGAAGAGGCGATCTGGACCGTCCTCGAACCCACACGTCCCCGCTCTCGCTCTGTGGTTCCAAGTGGTGCAACGAGGGTACAACCGCCCCCACGGCCGCCAGTGCTTTGTCCCGGCTGCCCGCACCGGCACACCTACTACGCCGCGCACAGGGCAGCCCGCGTTGTCGCAAGACGCCTCAGAACAAACGATGGGCTACCCATCTTCCCTACCGACATTGGCTGTTACACCCTAGGTCTCGCCAAGCCTTACGAGATGGCCGACTACCTCCTCTGCATGGGTTCGAGCGTGGGGTCTGGGTGTGGTTTCTCCATGGCAACGGATCAACCTGTGTTGAGCTTCATTGGGGATTCTACCTTCTTCCACGCAGGGTTACCTGCGCTTGTGCAGGCGGTGCACCACAACTCCCCGCTCACCCTCGTCGTCTTGGACAACGGCACAACGGCCATGACCGGTCACCAGCCTCACCCTGGGGCTGGGGGTGGAAAACCAGGAGCAGGTCAGGTGGACGTCTCCATCGAGGAGACGGCAAGGGGGATGGGAGTCCAGTGGATCCGCGTGGTGGACCCCAACGACCTCCAGGCCACCCAGCGTGTCATCGAGGAGGCCATGCTTTTCCCTGGCCCCTCGGTCGTCGTGGCACGGGCTCCGTGTATCCTCCAGGAGGTTGCCCAAAAACGCCGGAAGGGCGAGGCCATCAAGCCCTATACCATCAACCCAGAACGGTGCACCGCCTGCATGGTGTGTGTGCGACGGTTCGCCTGCCCAGCAATCCTTGCAGAAAATGGAGTGGTTTGGATCGACCCGGAACAGTGTACCGGATGCGGGGTTTGTGCTCAGGTTTGCCCAAAGGATGCCATCGTTCTGGCTCCGTTGGCAAGGGACGATGGCGGGGAGGTCCACGTATGAAGTACCAGATTGTGGTGGCAGGAGTGGGAGGTCAGGGTGTGTTGCTCACCGCCCGCATCCTTGCGGAGGCAGCCATGGACGAAGGGCAAATGGTCTGGGTGGGCGAGGTTCATGGGATGGCTCAGCGGGGTGGGTCCGTGGTGGCCACAGTACGGATCGGGGATGTGTGGGGACCGTTGATCAAACCAGGAGGTGCAGACGCCCTGGTAGCCCTAGAGCTGGCAGAGGCTCTGCGGTGCCGGGAGTACCTAAGCCCCAGAAGTATAGTTGTTGTAGGCACGCGGCGGATCCCCCCTGTCCCGGTGAACGTGGGCCAGGCAAAGTATCCGTCAACGGAGGAGGTTCTCGAAGCTCTCCGGGAGGTGGCAGAGAACGTCGTGGCAGTCGACGCGGTTTCCATCGCACGTTTTGCTGGCATGGGAAAGGCCGAGAACATGGTCCTTCTGGGTGTCTTGGCCGGGGTAGGGGTTCTGCCGCTACGGCCCGAAAGTCTCCTCGATGCGGCTTCTCGACTCCTGCCCCCGGAGACCCTCGAGGCCAACCGACGGGCGTTCTTCGCGGGCATGGACGAAGCTCGCCGCCATCTGTGGAGGGAATCTGGGAAGGGGAGAGAGGATTTCCCTCCCGCCCAGACTGCCTGAGGAAGCCCAGATATGAAGCTGTCCATGGCTGAGCATGAGCTCAAGGCCATCCTGGCGAACCTGGGCATCAAGGTTCCACCTTCCCTCGTCCTCTACCCAGGCGATCCTCTTCCTCCCTCGCTCCCTTTTGGATATCCTGTGGTGGCCAAGGTCTCCTCCACTTCCCTTTTCCATAAGACAGAGGCGGGGGCGCTGCGCCTCAATGTGGCGGATCCCGTTGAACTTGCCCAGGCAATCCAGGACCTGCGGGCCCTGTTTCCCAACGAACCTCTCCTCGTTGAGGCAATGGAACGCCCTGGAGTGGAGGCGATCGTCGGGTTCTTTCACGACCCCACTTTCGGGCTCTGCGTCATGGTAGGGGTTGGGGGGATCTACGCAGAGCTTTACCAGGACGTGGTCTTTCGCCGCCTCCCTGTCACAGCTGGGGATGTCGAGGCGATGCTCAACGAGTTGCGCGGCCGTGCCCTGTTTGAGGGATTTCGTGGAATGCGCGCGAGCCGCCAGGCCCTGGTGGAAGTGGTGTTGAAGGCAAGCAGATGGGTCCAGGAGAACGCAAGGAGCATTGGTCAGATGGACCTTAACCCTGTGTTCGTCCGTGAGGAGGATGCGGTCGTCATCGACGCAAAGCTCTTGGCACGTGAAGAACCAACCACAGAGAAATAGTCCATTTGGATCATGCGAGGAAGGAGAGCAATAGGTACAATAACCGCAGAGGTGCAAAGGAGAACATTGCGCTCCAGGGGGGGAAAGGTGTGATTGTGTTCAAGGAGCGCACATATCTGTCGCGGAAGGAGGTTGCGGAGCTGTTCGATGTGTCGCCCTCCACGGTCACGCGGTGGGCGAAGATTAAGAAGTTACCCTGCGTGCTCACCCTGGGGGGTCAGCGGCGTTACCCCCGGGAGGAGGTAGAACGCCTGGTCCGGGAGTTCCTGGGTAAGCCGGAGATCCCAAAGAGGCGGAGGTCACGCTAGGTTCACCCTCTCCGAACCATTCGAAGGACGAGCGGACTCAGGGCTTCGCGCTGGACCATCGTCGCAGCAAGGATCGGATCCGTGATGAACGGAGCAGCGAGTGGAATTCGGCGAGTTGAGGGAGACATTCTATGCGTACACCGCTAAACGCCGCCACGGTGAAAATCCCCAAAGGTCAGGTTTTCATTCTCCCCGAGCGATGCAAGGGATGTCGTTTCTGCATTGATTTCTGCCCCAAGGAAGTCCTCATGGAATCGCCCTCCATGAACTCCAAAGGTTACCACTATCCCATTGTGCGGCCTGGAAAAGAAGAAGCATGTGTGCACTGTGGCTTTTGCACAGTGATCTGTCCTGAATTCGCCATCTACACCGTGGAGATGATGTGATCATGAGCAAACGAGTGCTCACAGGTCGGCACTTCATGATGGGAGATGTCGCGTGTGCGGAAGGGGCGCTAGCCGCAGGATGTACCTTCTTCGCCGGCTACCCCATCACTCCCTCCACGGAGATCGCCGAACGATTGGCCAGGCGGCTTCCGGAGGTGGGTGGCCACTACATCCAGATGGAGGACGAGCTGGCGAGCATGGCTGCCATCATTGGTGCCTCCTGGGCCGGGGCAAAGGCGATGACGGCAACTTCAGGCCCTGGGTTTAGCTTGATGATGGAGAACATCGGATTAGCCGTGATGATGGAAACCCCCTGCGTCGTCGTGGATATCCAGCGCGGCAGTCCTTCCACAGGGCTTCCCACGCTCACAGGGCAGAGCGATGTGATGCAGGCGAAGTGGGGTTCCCATGGGGACTATGAGATCATTGCCTACGCTCCCGCGTCGTGCCAGGAGATGTTTGACCTGACGATCCGGGCCTTCAACATGGCAGAGCGGTTCCGCAACCCGGTCCTGATCATGGCCGACGAAGTGGTTGGCCACATGACCGAGCGCGTGGTGATCCCACCAGAGGAGGCCATTGAACGGTGGGAGCGGCCGAGGCCCATGGTCCCTCCGGGAGAGCATTTCCTCCCCTTCGCCGCGGGAGAGGACCTTGTTCCCCCGATGCCGCGGGCGGGCGAGGGATACCGGATCTATGTGGAGAGCCTCACCCACGACGAGCGCGGATACCCGGTGATGAGTCCGGAGGTCCACGACAGGTTGGTGCGCCGGCTCAACGAGAAGATCCGCCGGGCCTACGATCAGATCATCGACTACGAGCTTTCCGAGGTGGAGGATGCGGAGATCATCGTAATCTCCTACGGGTCCACGGCGCGGTCCGCGCGCCAGGCCGCGCGCATCGCCAGGAAGGAGGGGATGCGCGTGGGGACGCTCCGGCTGATCACCCTGTGGCCTTTTCCCGGCAGGGTCGTTGAGGAGCTTTCTGCAAGGATCCGCGCGTTCGTTGTTGCCGAGCTGAACCTTGGCCAGATGGCCCGAGAGGTGGAGCGCTTCACCGACCGGCCCGTGTTCCGGGCGAACCACGCAGGAGGCATGATGATGCCTCCAGAGCTGATCCTGGCCAGTATTGAGGAGGCTTACCGGGATGCCAAAGGAAGCCGTCGTCAGTACGCATCCATTAGATGAGGTCCTCCGGACGGACCGCCTTCCGCATATCTGGTGCCCGGGGTGTGGCCTGGGCACGGTGATGGGAGCATTCGCCCGTGCGATGCTAGCCTCGGGCATCCCTCTGGACCAACATGTCGTCGTCTCGGGGATTGGATGCACGGGGAGGGTCCCCGGCTACCTCAAGGTGGATGGATTCCACACGACCCATGGCCGGGCGATTCCGTTCGCCACGGGCTTAGTCATCGCCAACCCCGAGTTAAAGGTGACGGTCTTCAGCGGCGATGGGGACCTCGTAGCCATTGGAGGCAACCACCTCATCCATGCGGCCCGCCGGAACATCGACTTGAACGTGATCTGCGTCAACAACTTCAACTATGGGATGACGGGGGGACAACTTGGCCCCACAACCCCCAAGGGTGCGATCACCACGACCTCGCCGTACGGGTTCCCCGAGGATCCCTTTAACCTTCCCCATCTCCTTGCATCGCTTGGGGCAGTGTTTGTCGCACGGTGGACTACCCTTCACGTGCGCCAGCTGGAGGAGACAATGATCCGGGCGTTCCACAAGCGTGGGTTCCGGTTCATCGAGGTGCTCGCTCCCTGTCCCGTGGGGTTTGGAAGGCCGAACGACATGGGGGAGGGCCTGGACGAGATGTGGTTCTACCGCCGCCAAGCAGATTACGATCCTCAGGCGGCGCTGGAGATGCTTGAAGTGAGCATGCATAAAGATTCCAAGGTCATCTGCGGCGTGTTTGTGGACACCGAGCGGCCCACGTACATGGACAACTACCACAAGTACGTACTCAGCAAGGTCATGGGAGGGAAATCCGGTGCGGCGTGAGGTACGCATCAGCGGCTTCGGAGGACAAGGGATCATCCTCGCCGGATACATCCTGGGGAAAGCAGCCGCAGTGTACGACAACAAGGAGGCGACCCTTGTCCAGTCGTACGGGCCGGAAGCGCGAGGGGGTGCAGCAAGCGCTGAAGTCGTCATCGACGAAGAGCCTGTGGATTACCCCCATATCGAGGCGGCCGACATCCTCGTCCTCATGTCCGCAGAGGCCTACCGCACCTATGGGAAATCGCTCCGCCCCGGTGGCACGCTGATCGTGGAGGAAGATCTCGTCCCCTTGGAGGAGGGACAGAAGGCGATCAAGGTCCCTGCCACGCGCCTCGCGGAGGAGCTGGGACGGCGCATCGTGGCGAACATCGTCATGCTCGGTGCCCTCGTGGCCGCGACGGGGATCGTGAGCAAGGAGGCCATCGTAGAGTCTGTGCGGACCTCTGTACCGCCTCGCACTGTGGACCTGAACCTCAGGGCCCTTGAGCGAGGGTACGAATATGTGAAGGAGAAGGTCAGGGTGCTATGAGTGATCGGGTTCTTGTGATTGGTGGGGGAATCGCTGGGATCCAGGCCTCCCTGGATCTCGCGAAGGCGGGGGTCAAGGTGGTGCTCGTGGAACGGGCCCCCACGATCGGAGGGAAAATGTCCGTCCTGGACAAGAACTTCCCGACCTTGGACTGCTCCATCTGCATCGAGGCTCCGAAGATGTCGGAGGTGGAGCAGAATCCCAATATCGAGATCCTGGCCCCCGCGGAGGTGGAACGCGTGGAGGGGGAGGCGGGGGCGTTTCGGGTGACCATCCGCCAGAAATCCCGGTTCGTGACCGATGAGTGTACGCGATGCGACCTCTGTACCCAGGCCTGCCCTGTGGTCCTTCCCAACGAGTTCACCGCCTCCATGGAGGTGCGCAAGGCGATCTATACGCCCATTCCCCAGGCGGTACCCGGGGCGTACATCATCGACATTGATAACTGCCTCAACGACCCTCCTAACTACATCCCCTGCCAGCGGTGTGTGGAGGCCTGTCCTCCCAAGTGTATCAACTTCCTCATGCCCCGAACGCGCCAGGTCGTGCGCGATGTGGGCGCGATCATCGTGGCAGCTGGGTACGAGCTGTTCGACCCCAGTGTGATGCGTGCCTATGGGTACGGGACCCATCCGGACATCCTCACCTCCTTGGAGTTTGAGCGCCTCCTCACCTCGGCCGGACCTACGGGAGGGGAGATCATCAAGCCCTCCAACGGGGAACATCCTCATAACCTCCTGTTCGTCCTGTGCGTGGGCTCTCGGGACAAGCGCTTCTACCCATACTGCTCGCGCTTCTGCTGCATGTACTCCATCAAGCACGCCTTCCAGGCCATTGACCACGGCGTGAAAGACGTATCCGTGCTGTACATGGATGTTCGCGCCTATGGCAAGGGCTTTGACGCCTTCTGGCAGAGGACCCAGAACGAGGGGGCCCGGTTCATCCGTGGGAGACCTTCCTCCATTACCCCGGACGGGAACAGCCTGCGCGTCCGTTACGAGGACACCCTCGCGGGCGAGATCCGGGAAGAGAACTACGACATGGTGGTCCTCGCCCCAGCGGTGCGACCGCCCGAAGGGCTGGCCGATCTGGCTCGGGTCCTGGGGATCGAGCTGGACTCTGACGGGTTCATCAAGGCAGCAGAGCATCGCGGGGGTCTGATCCTGACCACGAGACCTGGGATCTATGTCGCGGGGTGCGCGGGTGGACCGAAGGATATCCCGGACAGTGTCGCCGAGGCAGGGGCGGCGGCCTCTGCAGCTCTCACCCACGTGACCACCAGGAGCTGGCCCGAGGAAGCTCACGTGGAGCCAGTTGTGGACATCGACAAACCAAGGGTCGGCGTGTTCGTCTGCCACTGCGGCAGCAACATCGCTGGGGTTGTAGACGTCAAGAAAGTGGTGGAGTTCGCCTATACCCTCCCCGATGTGGTCTGGGCACAGGACCAGATGTTCAGCTGCGCAGGCGTCCCCCAGCAGGAGATCGCCCAGACCATTCGAGAGAAAGGGGTCAACCGCGTCGTGGTGGCAGCTTGCTCCCCTAAGACCCACGAGGGGACATTCCGCGGCGTCCTCGTGCGTGCCGGCCTGAACCCGTACCTCCTGGAGATGGTGAACCTCCGGAACCAGGACTCCTGGGTGCATAAGGATTTCCGGGAGGAGGCCACCGAGAAGGCCAAAGACATGGTGCGCATGGGGGTGGAGAAGGCGAGAAGGCTCCAACCGCTTGAACCGCGGCCACAGCCGGTCATCCAGAAGGCGCTGGTCATCGGCGGGGGCATTGCGGGGATGACGGCGGCGGCGAACCTCGCCCGTCAAGGGTTCGAGACGCATCTAGTGGAGCGGGAGCAGGAGTTGGGAGGGATCTTGCGCTTCCTGGATGAGCTGTGGCCTTCTGGAATCCCTGCCCGTGAGGTCCTGGAACGGGCCAAGGAGGATGTGGAGAAAGCCGGCGTCCACGTTCACCTCGGCGCGGAGGTCGAGATCATCGGCGGATATGTCGGGAACTTCTTCGCGCGGCTCACCACAGGGGAAGAGCTGCGGGTCGGGGCGATTGTTATCGCCACTGGGGCGGATCCTTACGTTCCGAAGGAGTTCAACTACGGTGTAGACCCGCGCGTCATCACCAACCTTGAGCTGGAGCAGGTCATCGACCAAGTGGACGCCCAGAGGATCACGTTCATCTCCTGCGTGGGATCGCGCCAAGGGCCGATGGGATGCTCCCGCTACTGCTGCGCCTCCATGATTGGGCAGGCCTTGCGCTTGAGGAGGAGGGGCAAGCACGTCCGTATCCTTTCCAAGGACATCCGCACCTACAGCCGCCAGGCGGAGGAGCTGTACGAGCAGGCGATGCGAGAGGGAGTGGTGTTCCTCCGCTACCAGAGTGATCTCCCTCCACATGAGGCCATCCACTACGAGAACGGGATGATCAGCGTCCGCGACGAGCTGTCCGGGAACTTGGTCCACCTCCCGACCGATCTCCTCGTCCTGGTTACGGGCCTCCGGCCGAGGAAGGAGAACCTCACTGAGCAGCTCAAGCTCGCCCACAGTGAGGATGGGTTCTTCCTTGAGCTCCACCCTAAGCTTGGCCCAGCGGAGACGGCGGTCCAGGGTGTTTACCTGGGTGGAACGGCACAGGCGCCAAAGGATGTCCGCGACAGCGTGAGCCAAGCCCTTGCTGCCGCTGCGAAGGCGGGAGGGTTGCTCGCCCGTGGGGTTATCGAGAAGGAGCCACTCACGGCGGTCGTCGATCCCGACAAGTGCATCGGATGCATGCTCTGTGTCTCCGCCTGTCCTTTCGGGGCCATCGAGATGCTCGGGAAGGTCAGGGAGGGGAAGGTACGGATCATCGAGGCCGCCTGTCAGGGATGCGGTACCTGCGCGGCCACCTGCAACTACGATGCCATCACCATGCCCTCCTTCACAAAGGAGCAGATCCTGGCGCAAATCGACGCGGCGCTGGCGGAGCGGCCGCAGGAGAAGGTTATCGTCTTCGCCTGCAACTGGTGCTCCTATGCCGGTGCAGACCAGGCGGGCATCGAGAAGCTCCAGTACCCGCCCTCGGCCCGGATCATCCGCACCATGTGCTCGGCCCGGGTGGAGCAGGACTTCGTGGCCCGTGCCTTCGAGAAAGGAGCAGGGGCGGTGTTAATCACAGGGTGCCGCCTGACGGAGCAGGGCTCGGACTGCCACTACAACTACGCCAACCGCCAGACGGCCAAGCGGTTTGAGCTCTGGAAGAAGAAGTTCGTCCGCCAGGGGATCGCCCCGGAGCGGTTCCAGCTCCAGTGGATTTCCGCATCGGAAGGGAAACTCTTTGCTAGTAAGATGGCTGAGATGCACCGGGTCGTACAGGAGTACTGCCGACAGCTTGCAGCCGTACAAAGGAGTGACGCATGACCCGAATCCCACGGGCTTGGGGATGTCGGGGGCCCCACAGATTTGCACAGGCAGATGTGTGGGGTAGAGAGGAGGTACCTGTCCATGGGAGCGATGGCTGAGGTCACCTTCGATGATGCCACATGGGAACGGCTCTTCCAGATCACAGGTGGCGTCTTCGCTCCCTGCTTCAGTTGCGGCGTATGCACGGCCTCGTGCCCCTGGGGGCTCGTAGGAGAAGGGAAGGTGCGTATTCGGGATCTGGTTCGGAGGATCCAGCTGGGCCTCGATCCGGATTCCGAGGAAAGTCTGTGGTTGTGCACCACCTGCGCAGCGTGCGTGGCCAGCTGCCCGCGCGGGGTAGATATCCCTGAAGGATTCCTTGCCCTGCGGTCCCAGGCCTGGCGGGAAGGTAAGGTCCCACGAAATCTGCACGCCGTGCTGTGGGCCGTCCACTGGGACGCCAACCCCTACCGTCGGCCACCCACGCATAGGCCGTTGTGGGCTAAGGGGCTAGAGGTGAAGGAGTTCACCCCAGATGACGAGGT
This sequence comes from bacterium, assembly GCA_030550015.1. Lineage (GTDB taxonomy): Bacteria > Sysuimicrobiota > Sysuimicrobiia > Sysuimicrobiales > Thermofontiviventaceae > Thermofontivivens > Thermofontivivens primus. Next base: position 29,015 of record JAUQQG010000020.1, read on the forward strand.
TCTGTACTATGTGGGATGCACCCCGTCCTACGACCGGCGCATCCAGAAAGTGGCGAGGAGCTTGGTGGAGATCCTGAAACGGAGCGGCGTCTCCTTCGGCACCCTCGGGGAGCGGGAGCGGTGTTGTGGGGACAGCATCCGTTCCTTCGGGCACGATGCCTACCTTCGGCGGTACGTGGAGGGACACGCCAAGCTGTTTGCCGAGGTAGGGGCGAAGACGGTGGTCACCACCTCCCCCCATTGCTACGATATGTTCCGGCGCTATTACCCTGACCTCAGCGGGGGCTTCCAGCCGCTCCACTACACGGAGTATCTCGCACGTCTCCTCGAAGAAGGACGCCTGCGGTTTACGCGGGAAGTGCCCGTACGCGTCACCTACCACGACCCGTGTTACCTGGGGCGGAGGAACGGAGTGTACGAGGAGCCTCGCAAGCTCCTCCAGGCAATCCCAGGGGTGGAGCTCGTGGAGATGCGCGAGAACCGGGAGCAGGCCCTCTGTTGTGGCGGTGGGGGCGGGAGGATGTGGATGGAGACAAAGCCCGAGGAGCGGTTCAGTAACCTGCGGGTCCAGCAGGCGGCGGAGACCGGGGCAGAGCTCCTGGTCACTGCCTGTCCGCATTGCATCACCTGTTTGGAGGATAGCCTCAAGGTGGTGGGGATCTCAGGGCTTCGGGTGGTCGATGTCGCAGAGATCGTCGCGCAGGCAATGTAGTGAGGAGTTAGGAGTGAGAAGTCAGGAGTAAAGACAAGGAGCGGATCATAGGGAAGGCTTGGGCAAGAGGGAGAGGGGGCAGGGTTTCCATATGGTAGAGTCCCTCTATAAGCCGGAGGAGGCGAAGGGCCTCTGGGTTTACCTGGAGCAGACCGACGGGAAGCTAGAGGGCGTGGGATTGGAGCTCCTCGGGAAAGGGCGCGCGCTCGCGGACGCGCTTGGTGATAAGCTTACCGGCGTCCTCCTGGGGGATGGCGTGGAGCCCTTGGCGCGTGAGGCGATCAGCCACGGGGCAGATGAGGTCTTGGTTGTGGAGAACCCTCGCCTGGACGTTTACCGCACCGATACCTATACGAACGCCCTTTTCCATGTCGTTCGATCTCACAAACCCTCCATCTTCCTCCTCGGTGCCACCCCGAACGGGAGAGATCTGGCTGCCCGCTTGGCTGCGAGGCTGCGCACAGGGCTCACAGCGGACTGTGTCGACCTGGGGATCGAGGAGGGGACGGGCCTTCTGCTGGGGATCACCGCAGGGTTTGGAGGAGGCATCCTGGCCACGATCAAGTGCCCGAACCACCGGCCCCAGATGGCCACAGTCCGGCCAGGGGTTTTCCCGCGTCCCGTTCCAGAGGCGAAGCGGAGGGGCAAAATCAGGCGCTTGGATGTGCCTGTCCAGGAAAGCGCAATCCAGGTCCTCGAGCGGAGGGTAGGGGCTGAGGCTGATCTCACCACAGCGAAGGTCCTGGTCATTGGGGGTGGGGGGACGCGTGGGGACTTCCGCCTCCTGAAGGAGCTGGCGGACCTCCTAGGCGGCCAGCTCGGGGCGACCAGGGTGGCCGTGGATGCTGGGTGGGCTCCCCGAGAGTGGCAGATCGGCCAGACGGGCTATGTGACACGCCCGAAGCTTGCCATTGTCTGCGGGGCGAGCGGAGCCATGCAATTCACAGTTGGGATCGAGGGAGCAGAAACTGTGGTAGCCATCAACATCGATGGGGAGGCCCCGATCTTCGAATACGCCGACTATGGCATTGTCGACGATGTGTTTGCCTTCCTTCCCGCGTTGATCGAACAGATCCGTCGGTTGAAGCACTAAGTCGAGGGATGCCGTGGGATCCGTGTAATCCATGCAATACGCCTGATCAACCCAATATGGGAGTGGAGAGGATGGCAGGGCCGCGCATCATCGTGTGTATGAAGGTGGTTCCTAAACCGGAGGAGGTCCGCATCAACCCGGAGACGAAGACGCTGGACCGCGCGCGGGCGCGTTCCGAGATTAATCCCCCCGACCTCAACGCCCTGGAGGCCGCCCTCCAGTTGAAGGAGCAATGGAACGGCTGGGTGGGGGTCCTCTCCATGGGACCACCCTTCTTCGAGCCCTACCTCCGCCTCGCCCTGGCGATGGGGGCTGATGCGGCCTACCTCTTGAGCGACAGGGCCTTCGCGGGCGCGGACACCCTTGCCACGGCCTACACATTGGCAAAGGGCATCGCGCGCATTGGAAACTACGACCTGGTCCTTTGCGGCGAGGAGTCCTCGGATGGTGCCACAGGGCAAGTCCCCGCGCAAATCGGGGAGTGGCTGGGCATCCCTCAAGTAACCTATGCCTCCGCCATTGAACTCTGGCCAGAGGACAGGAAGGCAAAGATCCGGAGGGAGCTGGCAGGAGGCTACGAAGTTGTAGCGGTCCCCCTTCCCATTGTTGTGTCCGTCCGGGTCGGCATAAACGAGCCGCGCTTCCTCGATCCGCTCCGCATGGATTGGGCGGACGACCTTCCCATCACCGTGTGGAGCGCGAAGGACCTTGAGGTGGACCCCGAACTCGTCGGGGTCGCAGGATCTCCCACCATTGTTGCAGGGATCAGCGAAGCTGGGACACGAGAGCGCAAGCGCGAGATCCTCGTGGGCACGCCAGAAGAAAAGGCCGCTGTTCTTGTGGATCGCCTCAAGGACCTCCTTCGGGAGTTCCTATAGCACCGAGGCTAGGAAAGAAAAGAAGGCGGGATCCCGCCTTCTTTTCTTTCCTTACCCCCGATCACAAAGACCGCAATCGGAGTTCAGTCCCCCTCGCCGAAATCGCGGTACTCAGGTGGCGCCCACTCCTCCTGGAGCCGGTAGAGCTCGCTGAGGCATCGCCAGCAGAGGCAACGGTAGCCGAAAGGCCACCTGTCCGGGGTCTCTTCAAAGTGCGTCAGAGTTCCGCAACGTTCACACCACTGGATGACGACAGCCATCCTCTTCCTCCTCTCAGGTATTGGGTCCCCGGATATCCCCACTCACAGTCTACCCATTCCCGCACAAGGATGCATGAGCCAATTGGTCTATTCGCGCAACGCACGAGGAAGCCTCAGCAAGCTCTGAGGGGGTTCGGAGGAAGACATGGAGCTCGTGGGTGTTGGTTGTCATAGGTTGTGTGGTTCCCCACCGAACTACTGCGTACGGAAGTCGTGACAGGTATTGCAGAGGGTGGGGGCATAGTGGGCCGCCTTATCGGTGTGGCAGCTCTGGCAGGTCTTGCGGCTCTGCAAAGTCCACGCGTGGGGCTGGTGGCATGTGGTGCAGGAGGTGACTGCGTGGACCTGTTGGGTATGCAGGCCGGCCTTCAAGGCGTCCTGGTGACAAGAAGCACAGTTGACCACTGGTTGCGCCTTCTCGTGGGGCTTGTGACAGTCCCCACAGGCGAACTGCATGGGAGCCTTCGCTGGCCATCCCACAGTGCGCTTAGGCGGGATCGCTTGGTGGCACTCCAAGCAGGTCTGGCGCACGGGGCGGAGAGGGCTGCCTTCCCGGAGGTAGTTGTGGCACTGGAGGCAGTGGAACTCAGACATTTCCTTGATCTTTACCGCCTTCTCCCCGATTGCTTGGGCCTCATGGCAGACGGCGCAGATCTGGGACGGTGGTTTGAACCGGTGGATGGTTACCGAGTGGCACTTGGTGCAGGCGATGTTCTGGCGTTCTACATGGACCTTATGGCCTGCGGTCTCGGCGACCTGTTTCCACTGCGGGTTCCCGCTCTCGTGGCAGCGGGCGCAGGCTTCATCGGGGACAAAGGCGTGCTTGGAAACCCGTTCTGGGCGCTTGAGGGCGAACAGGATCACTTGCTCGGCGCTGGCGAGGATGCTCTGCTCGTGACAGTTGTGGCAGGAAACGGTCCTGTGCTCACTCGTCTTCCAGCGGTCCCAGGCCTCCTCCATGGTGTGGCAGGAGCGGCAGAAGCTTGGGTCGTTCATGGTATAGTCGTAAGCCCGGTAACCTCCGAAGACGGCCACGGTGGTGAGGAGAACAATGAGGAGCCCAAGCACGACCAGAACCGGACGGGGGAGGCTTCGGATTTTGACGAACCAGCTACGGATTCTCCTGCGCATGGCGATTTAGGGAAATCTCCTCAGGAGTTCTCTGAGTGCTCCGTCTGCCACATAGGGAGGCGCTGCAAGCCAGAGGATGAGCGCCCCACTCTGGTAATAGAAGTGCTTCTGGCCAAGCCCCTCTGTGACGAACACCACTCTTCCTTCCATCTCCAGTTGCTGCGGTGCCGAAAAGACCTGGATCCCTCTGCGCATCCGTCTGTTCATCCGCCATAAGAGCCACGTTGCCTGCAACGGGCTACGTGCCCGCGTGATCCACACCGTCGCCTTCCCCAGTTCGCCCCCGTACTGCGCGATCACCCCCGAATCCGAGATGACCGGCCGGCCATGGAGGCGGTTTATCTCTTCCACGGCAGCCCTTCCCGTTACCACCTCTTCCAGGCGAAGGCCTGCAAGGACTGGAGGCAGATCCAACTTTGCTCCAGGGGCTCGTTTCGGAGGGACCGCGTGGATGGCCAGAAGGCCCAGAGCGAGGAGGAGAAGGCCCCCGAGGACGACAATATTCACCACGAGGGCCTTCCGCTTCACTCCTTGATCTCCTCCAACGACCTTTTGAGCAAGCGCAAGGGCCTGTCCTTATGGATCCTAGGCCGCCTCTACCCGCTGGTCAATGGGGACGTAAGGAAGATCCATGGGCCCCACATACTTCAACAGCGGGCGGATAATGACATTGTCCTTCCACTGCTCCAGGACCTGGGTGACCCATCCAGAGATCCGGCTCATGGCGAAGATAGGGACAAATAGGTCCTCCGGGATCCCCAGGAGATAGTAGACAGAGCCGGAGTAGAAGTCTACGTTCACATAAATCCCCTTCTCCCGTAGTGGCGCCATGGCTTCCTCTACCTTGGTGAGGATCTGGTACCACTCCGGTTGGCCCATGCGCTCACCCATCTCCTTAGCGAGCTTCCGGAGGTGTCGTGCCCGCGGGTCCTCGGTCTTGTAGACGCGATGACCGAAGCCCATGATCCGTTTGCCCTCGGCCAGGGCCTTCTTCACATAGGCTTCCGCATTCTCCGGCTTGCCGATCTCCTTGACCATGGCCATGACTGCCTCGGCGGCTCCCCCATGGAGGGGTCCCTTGAGTGTCCCAATGCCGGCGACGATGGCCGCGTGCATGTCCGCCAGCGTAGACGCGGTCACCCGGACAGAGAAGGCGGAAGCGTTGGACCCATGCTCGGCGTGGAGGATCAGATCCACGTCCAGCGCCCGCGCGCTGACCTCGTCAGGTTCCTTCCCGTGGAGCATGTACAGGAAGTTGGCCGCGTGCCCGAGGTTGGGGTTCGGTGGGACCGGCTCCTTTCCTTCACGGATGCGCGCGTGCGCCGCGACGATGGTGGGGAACTGGGCGGTGAGCCTGATCCCCTTGCGGATGTTGGCTTCAAAGCTGTTGTCGTTGACATCTGGGTCGAAAGCGGCCAGGGCGGAGACCGCCGTCCGTAGCACATCCATGGGGTGGGCGCTCTTGATAAGGCGAATGATCTCAAGGATCTCCGGGGGTAGAGTCCTGCTCACCCGGAGCTGGCTGTCGAAGTGCTCGAGCTCTCGGCGTGTTGGGAGCTTGCCGTGCCACAGGAGGTAAGTGGTTTCCTCGAACGTAGAGTGTTCCGCCAGGTCGTGGATATTGTACCCGCGGTAGAGCAGCTTCCCAGCCTCCCCGTCGATAAAGCTGGCCTCTGTGACGTCCACAGTCACTCCTTTCAATCCACGATAGACTTCCTGATCCGCCATCGTTGACCTCCCTCCCTGTTCACTTTTTCATTTGACACTTTGCTCCCGTGCCCCGCTAGCTCCGTCGTTCCTCTACCCCCTCGCTTTTCTGCTCCCTCACAAGCGCCACCGTCGGTTCCGGCGCCTTGGGAATGTCGGGCCGTGGAGCTGGGGCGAGTGGAGGAGCTACGGGGGCGGGGGCTTGGACACGCGCCAGCCGTAACGTGCGGAGGACAAGCGCGCGCTTGAGGAGCTGGATTGCCAGGGCCGGGTCCACGCCTTTCGGGCAGGCCTCGGTGCAGGCCCCGGCGAAGTGGCACCGCCAGACCCCATGAGGAGTATCGAGGATAGGCGCGCGGGCTTCCATTCCAGAATCCCGAGAGTCGGCGATGTATCGGTACGCTGCCGCGAGGGCCTGGGGCCCGAGGAATGACGCGTCTGTAGCAACGGTAGGGCATGCTGCGAGGCAGAGACCACATTTGATACAGTAGGCGAACTGGAGGTAGGCCTCCAGTTCTTGGGGAGACTGAAGATATTCCCGGGTGGGCCGTTCCTTCTCGTCATCGAGCCGGATGATATACGGCCGCACGGCCGTGTGGTTCCTCATCAGGGAGGAAAGATCCGGGACGACGTCCTTGATCACAGGATAGTTGGAGAGCGGTCTCACCTCGACGACCTGGCTCTCTAGGTGCAGGATCTGGGTCTGGCAAGCGAGTTGGGGGAATCCGTTGATGATCATCCCGCACGACCCGCAGATCCCCATGCGGCAGGAGGAGCGGTAGGCGATCGTCCCGTCCAGGTTCTCCTTGATATAGACGAGGCCATCAAGCACGGTCATTCCCTTCTGGACTGGTACTGTGTACTCCTGGAAGCGGGGAGCACCTCCATCTCCTGAGTTGAAGCGGAAGATGCGAAAGACGACCTTTTTTTGATCTTCAGCGAGCATCGCGTCTCACCCTGTAAAGGTCTTGACCGTTACATACGTCCCGTAGACAAAGGCGGCGATGCCAGCGAGGAAGAGAAGGCCCGTGATCGTCACTTCCCACCGCCTGTTTTGCGTCACCTCCAGGAGGATCCCCCGGAGCCCGTAGAGTCCATGATACAGGGCGACGGCGAGGAAGATCACATAGACCACCATCTGAACGGGGTTCTTTCCCCGCGCGACCACTGCGCTAAAGGCGCGCACATCCCCCAGGTTCAAGCCCAAGACGTTGAGGAGGCCTGCGAGGTGCATGATTCCCATGTGCAAAGAGAGGAGGAGGACCATGACGACAGCGCAGGCAATAGAGACTGTCCACCAGATGGATTCTCGCATTCTCCTCCCTCCGAATTCCCTATCCCAACGGGCAGGCCTCTGCACCTGCCCTATTCTCGGCACCCACAGGGGGTGCACTACCTACCCCGGCAAGAGGAAAATGTCCACACCTCCTAGGACGATGAGAATCGCCATGAGGATCATGATCACATACACCACCGGACGATGGCGAAGCACCGAGGTACGGTACGGGTAGACGGGGCGCGTTGGCTTCCCCAGGGCATACCCGAGTTCGGTGAAGATCAGCCGCAGCCCGTTCACGGCATGAAAGATGAAACCCACGAACAACACATACTCAAGGAAGACGAAGAAAGGGGTCCGGAACAGAGCCATCGTCGCTTCCCAAGCCTCCCGCCCTTGCAGGCGGATGCCTGTCTCATAGATGTGGAGGAAGAGGTAGATGACAAGCCCAATTCCTGTGACGCGATGGAGGGTGTACAGGTACCGCTCCACACCAAAACGCCCTGCCCACACCCATCCCCTCACTCCCAGGCGGTTGCTCCGGTTCATTGGCTCCCTCCATTTCCGTCCCCACCTGCTCCCTCTGGGAGGATGATCCAACGTCAGGTCAGGTGAGGGGTCTATCGCATCACAGCTAGTACTTCCTCTCCACTGGTTTCCAGATGGTGATCCGGACTGGGATGTACTCCAACCTGGGCCCTTCCGGAGTTCTGTAGGCAAGCGTGTGGACGAGCCAACGCTCATCGTCCCGGTTCGGGAAGTCCCTTCGCGCGTGGGCCCCGCGGGACTCGGTTCTTGCCAATGCTCCGGCGACGACTACCTCGGCGATCTCCAGCATATTCAGAAGCTCCAGCGTGGTCGTGAGGTCGGTATTATAGATCCTTCCCTTGTCCTGTACCCGGAGCCTGCGAGCCCGCTCCTGGAGCTTTTTGATGCGCTCGAGGGCCGTGGAAAGGCCCTCCCCGGTGCGAAAGACACCAACGTAGGTGTCCATAATCTCCTGGAGCTCGCGGCGGATGGCGTAGGGGCTTTCCTGGCCATCTTGGTTGAGAAGGGACAAAAGACGCCTTTCCTCATCCTCCACGAGTCCACTCGAGAGAGGAAGGAGGTCATGGGATTCTGCGTAACGGCCGGCCTCCTCCCCGGTGATCTTCCCCCAAACCAGGCACTCCGCGGTGGAGTTGCAACCTAGGCGGTTCGCTCCATGGATGGAGACACAGGCTGCCTCCCCTGCAGCCCAGATCCCCTCCACGGGGGTTGCTCCGCGGATGTCCGTATGGATCCCGCCCATAGAGTAATGGGAAACGGGCCGGACAGGAATGGGCTCCTCGATAGGGTCAATGCCTGCAAACTTGATGGCCAGCTCCCGGATGAACGGCAGGCGCTCGTTGATCTTCTCCTTCCCAAGATGGCGGAGGTCGAGGAGGAGGTAGTCGAGGCCATTGGGTCCGGGATAGCCGCGGCCTTCCTCGATCTCCGTGATCATGGAGCGGGAGACGATGTCACGGGGGGCTAGCTCCATCCGCTGGGGAGCATAGCGCTCCATGAACCGCTCACCCTTGTTATTGATGAGGTACCCGCCCTCTCCCCGGGCGGCCTCGGTGATGAGGATCCCTGACGGAACGAGCCCAGTGGGGTGGAACTGGAAGAACTCCATATCTTTCAGGGGAATGCCTGACCGGTAGGCCAGGGCAAGCCCGTCGCCGGTGACCGTCTGGGAGTAGGTGGTGAACCCGTAGAGACGCCCGGCGCCGCCTGTAGCAATGATCAGGGCCTTCCCCCGAATCGCCAGGAGGCGCCCAGTCCGCATCTCGATGGCCATCAAGCCCCGAAACCGACCGTCCTCCACAAAGATCGTCGTGGCGAAGCATTCCTCGTAGCGAGTGACGTCGGCGTGGCGCTGGAGGGTGTCGTAGAGGGTTTGCATCTCGAAGAAGCCAGTCTTATCAGCAGCGAAGACGGCGCGAGGGAAGCTATGTCCGCCGAAGGGGCGCTGGGCAATGTAACCATCGGGGCGCCGAGACCAGGGGAGCCCCCAGTGCTCCAACTGGAGGATCTCCCGTGGCATCTCTTGGACGAAGAGCATCACGGCATCCTGATCTGCGAGGAAGTCGCTCCCTTTGACGGTGTCCCAGGCGTGCAGCTCCAGGCTATCCCCTTCCTCAGGCCGGAGGACGGCCGCCGTGCCTCCTTCGGCGGCGACGGAGTGGGCGCGCATGAGCTGGACTTTGGAGACGATGGCGATATTGAGCTTCTTGCCGTAGAGACGGGCCGCCTCAAGAGCTGCCCTCAGCCCGGCAAGGCCTGCACCGAGGATGATCAGATCATGGGTGACAGTCTCTACCACAGGCGACCTCCCAAACACCATTATTTATTCTAAGGAGGAAGGGGCGCAAGCCCTATAGGGTATGCACCTGATCTTGTCATCGGATGAGGAGCTTATGTGCAGTCCTTCAGGGGGAGGGCTATAATCACTAGGGAGGGCGTAAAAGGTACAGCGAGCGGGTCCCCTGCAGAATCCGTGGGCAGGATCTTGTCAGGGGCGAAGGAGTGTGGAGTGCGGCGTTGGCCACGTCCAGCGCAAATATGCTGTTCATCTTCTTCATCTATGGCTTGGCCTTCTTCTCCATGGGCCTGGCCATTGCCCTGGAGTCTCGCAGGGCAAGTGAACTGGTGTTACAGCGGAGCCTTGGCTACCTCGCTGCGTTCGGCCTCACCCATGCTTCTGTAGAATGGATCGACATGGTCCTCCTGTTGCCACCTCCTTGGGGAGCAGAGATCATTGCTCTCCTGCGTATCACCAGGACGGGCCTCCTCGTTCTCTCCACTTTCCTCCTCGCCCAGTTCGCTGTCACTTTGATCCGCCTCCTCAGCCCGAGGTTTAGCTGGGTTCAGTGGCTACCGCCCCTCCTTGCGGCTTTCTGGTTGATCAACTGGGCGGTGGTCCCTCACCTTCCCGCTCTCCCCGGGGGCGTCCCGGCGATCCGGCCTGGCCTCCAAGGGGATTCCTGTCTACGCTGCCACACTGCACCGGCTCCTCCAGTACCCATCCCTCCTGCAGGTTGGCCGCCTGCTGCCATCGCCGACGTGTGGGCGCGCTATCTCCTTTATTTCCCGGGTTCCCTTCTTGCCGCTGTGGCGTTATGGTTGCAAACGCGCCAGTTCCACCAGATGGGTCTCCCCCACATTGCCAGGGATTCTCGTTGGGCCTCCCTGGCCTTCGCTTTCAATGCTGTCGTGGCAGGCTTGATCGTCCCCCCGGCGCCGGTCTTCCCAGCTTCTGTGTTGAACTACAACACCTTCCTCTCGGTGGTTGGTGTCCCGCCGCACCTCTTCCGGGCGCTCTCAGCAGTGGCCATCGCCTACTTCATCGTACGGACTCTGCGGGTATTTGAGATCGAGTACCGGAGGAGGCTCCAGGAGAGCAACGAGGAGCGATTCCGTGCGCAGCAGGAAGCGCTTATGCTGGCCAAGCGGGCTCAGGAAGATGTCGAGGCCCAGGTACAGGCCCGAACCCAGGAGCTTTTCCAGCGTTACCGGGAGCTTGCCGCGATCCATGCCATCGCCACAACCCTCAGCCGCTCCCTGGAACTCGAGGGGATCCTGAAGGCTACCCTAGAACAGTTGGGGGCGATCTTTCCCGTGGAAGCCAGCGGGATCTTCCTGACCAACGGCAAGGCGGGGGAGCCCCTGGAAGTTTGTTCAGGTGCGCACCCGGATCTTCTCCGTGGCATCGGCCGCCTGGAGCGGGGGAAATCCTTGAGCGGGGAAATCGTCCTTGAGGGCGCAACCCGTGCCTTCATCAAGGTGCCCCTCGAGGCCAAGGGGGAGGTCCTCGGGGAGATGATTCTCTTGGCCAGGGAGGGACACCGGTTCTCCCCTCAAGATCTCGATCTCTTGACCTCCGTAGCCTCCCAGGTCGGGGTGGCGATCACGAACGCCATGTTGTTCGCGGAGACCCAGCGTCGCCGCCAGGAAGCAGAAGCGCTCTATGCCGTGGGGATGGAGATCTCCCGACTCTCCAAGATTGAGGAGATCCTCAAGCTGGTCGCAGAGAAGGCCAGGGTGCTCTTGGAAGGGGATGCAGCGCTGGTGAGTTTGGTGGAGCCCGGATCGGAGGAAATCGTGGTGCGGGCATGGAGTGGTCTCCAGGTGGGAGCCCTGGCAGGCGTCCGGCTGAAGCCGGGACACGGTGTAAGTGGGCGGGTGGTGGCGACTGGGCAAGTGGTGATGACAGAGGACTACTTGGTGGATCCATCCTTGACCCATGAGCTTGACCCGCTGGTGCGCGAGGAAGGTCTTAGGGCGCATCTCTCGGTCCCTATCACCGTGGGTGAACGAGTCCTGGGCGCGCTCACAGTGGCCAGGAGGACAACCCGGAGGTTCGGGGAGGAGGATGTGGCTTTGCTTGCCCGGCTTGCCTACCACGCGGCGATCGCCATTGAGAACGCCCGTCTCTACGAGCAGGTCCAGAGCTTGGCGATCCTCGAGGAAAGGGACCGCATCGCCCGGGAGATGCACGATGGCCTGGGTCAGGTCCTGGGTTACCTCAACCTCAAGACAAAAGTCCTGGAGGACCTCCTGAGCTCCGGGAGGAATGAGGAGGTCAGGGAAGAGTTGGTCCAGATGCGCCGGGCCATCCAGGACGCCTATGCAGACGTCCGCCAGTCGATCTTGAACCTGCGCACGCCCTCGACCTACCCTCAGGGAATTGTGCCTGCGGTCAAGGAATATATTGAGCAGTTCCAGCACCAGACCGGGATAGAGGTATCCCTTGAGGTGACGGGAGAGAAGGTGTCGATTCCCCCCACAACAGGGACACAGATCCTGCGTATTGTACAGGAAGCACTCACCAACGTTCGAAAACATGCAGAGACCGACAGGGCGCGGGTCCGGATTGAAGGACTCGAAGGGTCCGTCCGGATTACTGTAGAGGACGAGGGGGTAGGGTTCGATGTCCCAACTGCCTTGGCCCAACGCGGCCATTATGGCCTGGTGACCATGCGGGAGCGGGCAGAGAGCGTGGGGGGAGAGCTAGAGATCATTTCCTCACCGGGGAAAGGGACAAAAGTGATCGTCACCGTCCCCCGCGGCCACTAGGGTAGGTTCCTGTGCCTTGTCGGGGTGTTGCGGTTCCCCTCTTCTTGGAGGGAAAGGATGAGGGTGAGAGGGAAAAATTATGAGGGGGCAATGGTCATGGAAAATGAGAAGGTAAGGGTGCTCATCGTGGATGATCACACCCTGTTCCGCAAGGGTCTCGTGAGCCTTTTGAGCCAGCAGGCCAACCTGGAGGTCATCGGGGAGGCGAGCGACGGAGAGGAGGCACTGGAGAAGGCCAAGGAGTTGATGCCGGACGTCATCCTCATGGACATCCGGATGCCGAAGGTCAATGGGCTCGAGGCGACCCGCCGCATCAAAGCCGAAATGCCCTATGTGAAGATCCTCATGCTCACCGTCTCCGATGAGGAACAGGACCTGTTTGAGGCGATCAAGAGCGGCGCTTCTGGTTACCTCCTGAAGAACCTGGAACCCGAGGAGCTGATCCGCTACCTCGAAGGAGTCAGGAGGGGGGAGGCACCTATCGATCCCCTCATGGCCTCAAAGATTCTGCAAGAGTTCAAGCGAGGGATAGAAGCTCCCAGGCCGCCTGCAGGAACTGAGCTCCTCACTCCAAGGGAGCGGGAGATCCTGGAGCTCGTGGCCATAGGAGATGCCAATAAGGAAATCGCCCGAAAGCTAGGAATCTCGGAGAATACGGTCAAAAACCATCTTCGCAACATCCTAGAGAAGCTCCATCTCCAGAACCGCGTTCAGGCCGCTATGTACGCTATCCGCGAAGGGCTGATCCGGGAACCCCCCACCTCCAAATAGTTCGTTGGGTGTACAGGCAGAAGGCCCTGTCTGTTGCACTTCCTCCTCTTTACCCTTTCCTTGCAGGAGATTTAGCTTCGGCTTGCCCCATCTCCTTTTGCGGGAGATTGGACGCATGGAATGGGAAAGTACGTAGTACTTTTTGGCTAGAGAGGCTTTCCCGATTAGGAAAAAGTTCCTACACTCCACTACCCTTTCGTGCTATGGCCTCTCCTCCCTCTTGGCCGGACAATGGTGCTGGGACCACGGCGGGGAGGAGGGTGAAGTGCGAGAGCACCAGCAGATCCTACGCACACTGAATGGTCAGCGCTGGAGCGAGCTGCAGACGCACCGGCGGATCCTGCAGCGAGTACAAGAAGAGAATCGTCACGCCCTTGGCATCGCACGGCGTGTCCTCGATGCGGAACGAGCTCGTATTCGCGCCGATGCCCAGTGGTACCGGGAGGTCCTGGCAAACGCGAAGAGAGAAGCGGGTGTCCACCGCGAGGCCCTCGCTCTCGCCAGGGCAGAGGCACAGTTGTACCGGAGGGCCCTGGAGCAGGCCAAAGAGGACGCGAAGACTCTCCTGCGCCTCGTCACATTTATCCAGCGGTTCGCTGGCGGGGTATTGGCGAGGAGAGCTGCATAAGGAAAAGAATAGGGCGGTTTCGGGGACCGTCTTTCCTTCGTGTTCCCCATCGCTGAGGGGCGGCATCGGTGTCGCCCCTCAAAATTTTCAGTACCTCAGCAAAAGTCTTTTGACTTTTGCCGGGTCCCCAGCAAAATTCTCTTGTCGGGATTTTGCCGGGGTTAGATAGTCCGTTTCGGTAAGCTTCTCCTCTTCCTTTCGAACTACTCCATGGTCCACCTTCGCGTCTCCCTGGACGCTTGTACCCCCCTGCGAATTGACCACTTCCAATAGCCCGAAAAAGGCATAGTATCTGGATTTCCCCAGTCCTACTCTGGAAGTGGAGAGGAAGGTAGGGCAATGGCCGATACCGTGTACATCGTCTACCAGCACCCGCTCTTCGCCAAAGGGCTGGAGAGTCTCCTCCGGCGGGAAGGGCTCCGGGTTGTAGGGATGACAAGGGACTTGGAGAGAGCGGTTGGGGAGATCCAATCGGTGCGCCCTGAAGTCGTCATCCTGGAGCGCACAATGGGGGAGGAGATGCTACGGTCTGTCGGCCGGATCCTCTCGAGTTGTCAAGGGGTCACAGTCATCGCCCTGAACCTCGCCGAGGATTGGATGCAGATGGTGCAATCCCGCCTGGTGTCGGTGAGAAAGGTGGAGGATCTGGTGCGGGCAATCCGTGATCCTTCTGGAATCGTGGCCGGCGTTCAAGGGGAAATCCACATCACATAAGGGGGGAGAAAGATGCATCCCGTGGGAATCGCCCTGGCGTTCCTGGTCTTCTGGTCGATGGTGGCTGTGGGAGGGTTCCTCCTGGCCTTCTGCTTCAACAACCTTCGCCACAGCGTGACCCAGATCCGGCTATCCAACGTTTCTAGCCTCAGGGCAGCGTCTGCGGTCAGGGCGGTGGTGAACTTCCTAGGTGCTGCCATCGGCTTGAGCTTGGCCTCCATGGGGCTGTTCGCAACCTACACCGTGATCTACGGCCGCTGAAGGGATCCTTTAGGATCCTCATGAGAGAGGGAGGGGGCCCAGGTGAATCCCCTCCCTCCCGATGGTTGTTTGGATAGACGCGAAACAATACGGAGGGGGGGATATCGCCTAGGAGATCTTTCTCAAGCTATCCAATGGGCTGATCAACGATTCAAACCAGTGTATTCGAAGCCGGCATCTGCCGTCGAATGCCTGAAATGCCATTCGGCAGGAGGGGTATCTTCGTATCGGGGCTGGGGAGAGTGGGATTGCACGCAGTGTCATAAACAGGCCTGGAAACACCCCTAGGCTGATGAAAAGCACTGCCGCCCCCTTGCGCAGACAACCGTCGTTCATCGGTTGGGGAGAGGAGGGGAAAATCCTCTGTAAGCCCTATATTCCGGCAGCTCTCTCCATCATAGAGTGAGAAGCGGATGGCATGCGCATGAGGGGCCGTGTACAAAGGATTACCTGGTGGGTTATTCTCCTCGCGGCGGGATGTGGCCTCTTCGCGGTTCGTAGCCTTGCACAAGAAGCCTGCCTACAATGCCATGAAACAGAGGGGTTGTCCATCACCCTTCCAAGCGGCGAGTCCATCCCAGTAACCGTCAAAGGGAAGGATCTTGCCGCTTCTGTCCACCGCGATCTCTCCTGCACGACCTGCCACCCGGGACAGGAGAAGTATCCCCACCCACCCCTCGCAGCGAAGACTGCCCGGGAGTTCCGGGTGGCATCTGCCCGGATCTGCCAGAGTTGCCACTCTGACGCAGCCAGCGACTATAGCCAGAGCGTTCACGGGCGCGGGCTGAAGCTGGGCCTTGCCGACGTTCCGACCTGCCAGAGTTGCCATACGGCACATACGGTGAAGCCAGCGAAAGATCCGGCATTCCGGAACAACATCCCCCTGGTGTGTGGCAACTGCCATGGCGACCCCCAGCTCGCCAGCAAGTATGGGATGAAGGAGGTCTACCAGACGTATGCCACGGAGTTTCACGGCGTAACCACGTTCTTCTACCGGGTGACCAAACCCCAGGAGGTGAGCCCAGCAGCAGTATGCTATGACTGCCACGGCATCCATGACGTGAAAGCTGTGGATGCACCGGATTCTCCGGTGAACAAGCAGAACCTCCTCTCGACGTGCCGGAAGTGTCACCCCCAGGCAGGGGCGTTGTTTGCCAGCGCGTGGCTCGAGCATGAACGGCCAGCGCTCGGAAAGGCAACGCTCGTGTACCTTGTGAGCCTCTTCTACACCATCCTGATCCCATCTGTGGTCGTCTTCCTAGGGGTCCACACGGTACTCGACCTGTGGAGGTGGCTCATGGATCGGTTGGAGGAGCGGAGGAGATGATCCTGAACGATGACCACGGGTAGGGGTAGGTCCCTGCCGCGGAAAGGGATCACCTCTGCAGTTCGGGATGCGGCGAAAGGTGAAGGAAATGGGAAGGAAAGGATCCGCAAGAAGAGCGAGCACAGCTGAAATTCAACGGTTCTCCCTTGGGAGACGGATCGAGCATTTCCTCTTGATGATCTCCGTGAATGTCCTGGCCTTTACTGGCCTCCCCCAGAAGTATTTCTACACGGGGTGGGGGCAACGGATCATCCAACTCCTCGGGGGGATCGAACAGACTAGGTTCATCCACAGGACCTTCGCCTTGGTTCTGGTTGGGGTCTCTGTCTACCACCTGGGCACCCTCCTCTGGCAGGTCCTGCGCGGGGTCTCCGGTTCCCCTCCTATGGCCCTGACGATGAAGGACTTCCGAGATATGGTCGATGATTTCCGCTACCTCCTGGGGTTCACCAAAGAACGCCCGCGCTATGACCGCTTCGACTACCAGCAGAAGCTGGACTATTGGTTCGTGGTGTGGGGGACAACGATCTTCATCATAACCGGTTTTATCATGTGGTTCCCCGAATGGATCAGCAGGTATCTCCCGGGGATCGTGATCCCAGCTGCCCGCGTGGCCCACGGCGGGGAGGCGCTCCTGGCTGTGTACGCTGTCATCCTCTGGCACTTCTATGCGGCGCACTTCCGCCCGCAGGTCTTCCCCTTCGACCCGGCAATGTGGACGGGAAAGATTACCCTCAAGCGACTCCGTGAGGAGCATCCACTTGAGTACGAGCGCATCATCAAGACGTTAGGGACACCGCGCGATGCCGAAGCACAAACTGCAGTCTGCTCAGAGGAGAACGAAGGACCACCTGGCCCCGTTTAGACAATCCCCCTCAACCTCCCCTTTCGGTTTCCCATAATCCTGCTCTAAAGCCCGCCATATTTGCATCTTTACCATTGACGAATCCCAAATCCGCTTAGTAAAAAGGTTTCAGACATGCGTCGTCTCCTGGATTTTTTGAGGCCAAATCCTCAAGCGGTGCAGACCGCCATCTGTGGTGGAAGCCTGCTCGTCGGCTGGTTCCTGGAGCTAGCGGGCGGCCCGCGCCTTTTGGTGGTAGGGTGTTACCTGCTTTCGCTCGCCTCCGGCGGCTACGAGAGCGCCAGGAGGAGCCTTGTGGCTCTGATGCGCCGCGTCGTGGACGTGAACCTCCTGATGATCCTCGCTGCCGTTGGTGCCTCTGCCTTGGGGTACTGGAAGGAAGGGGCGATCCTGATGCTCCTCTTCTCCCTCAGCAATACCCTGGAGGGGTACGCCATGGAGCGGACCAGGAGGGCGATCCAGCTCCTCATGAACCTCAGGCCCCAGGAGGCGCGCGTGCGCCGGAATGGAGAAGAGGCGCTGGTTCCCATCGAAGCCGTGGAACCCGGAGACCTCGTGATCGTCCGGCCAGGGGATCAGATCCCCGTCGACGGGAAGGTGGAGGGCGGGGAATCGTGGGTGGACCAGGGGTCCATCACTGGAGAGGCCCTCCCGGTGCAAAAGGTTGTGGGGAGCGAGGTGTACGCAGGGACCCTCAACCTCCAAGGAATCCTGGAGATACGGGTCACTCGCCCTGCCGGGGACACAACCCTGGCGAAGATCCTCAAGTTGGTGGAAACTGCGCAGTCCCAAAAGGCTAGGACGCAGCACTTCGCCGAGTGGATCGGGCGCTACTACACCCTGGCCGTCGTCACAGCAGCCATCGCTCTTCTTCTCCTTTCGCCTTTGCAGGGGGATGGGTGGGAGCAGGCGTTCTACCGGGCGATGACTCTCTTGGTCGTCGCCTCTCCGTGTGCTCTTGTCCTCTCCACACCTTCCACGATCCTGGCAGCTATCGCCAACGGTGCGCGCCACGGGGTCCTGTTCAAAGGGGGCACGTATCTCGAGATCCTTGCCAGCGTGAAGACCCTGGCCTTCGACAAGACAGGGACGCTCACCCTAGGTAGACCTCAGGTAACCAAGGTGATCCCCGCTCGCATTGAGGAACAGGAGGTGTTGCGCCTGGCTGCCTCCGCGGAGCGCTTGAGCGGGCACCCTCTCGGGAATGCCCTAGTGGAGGAGGCGCAGCGGAGGGGGCTCGTGCTCTACGAGGTCCGGGAGATGGAGGAGATCCCTGGCCGGGGGGTGCGCGCAGTCCTCAATGGCCGTGGCGACGTGCTCGTGGGAAACAGGTTGTTGATGGAGAGCGCAAGGATCGCCATTCCGGACGAGATGAGGGAAGCCGTCGACCGCCTAGAACGCTCTGGGAACTCGGTGATGTTTGTGGCCACCCCAGGGTTCTCGAACGGGGAATGTGTGGGCGTGATTGCAACGAGCGACGTGGTTCGCCCTGGTACAGAAGAGGCGCTCAAACAGGTCCGTTCCATGGGGATCCAGCGGTTGGTGATGCTCACAGGGGACAATCTGAGCGCCGCGAGGGCGGTCTCCGAACGCGCGGGGGTCACCGAAGTGTTTGCTGGGTTGCTGCCCCATGCGAAGGTAGAGGTGCTGCAGGGTCTCAAGGGAGATGGTCCAGTGGGCATGGTGGGAGACGGGATCAACGACGCCCCAGCCTTGGCCTCTGCCTCTGTGGGGATTGCCATGGGAGGTATTGCCAGTGACGTAGCGATGGAGACAGCCGATGTCGTGCTCATGGCCCCTACGCTGGAACAACTCCCCTACGCCATCGCCCTGAGCCGGAAGGCCCAAAGGATCATCCGTCAGAACATTGCCATCGCGTTGACGGTGATTGTCCTTCTGATCGCTGGAGCTTTTTTGGGGTGGCTGCGGCTTCCCCTAGCGGTGGTGGGTCACGAGGGGAGTACAGTCGTGGTCATCCTGAACGGGTTGCGCCTCCTGCGGTTCCGCCCATCCCCGATCCTTCGATGAGCGGTGACATAAGACACAATCTACCTAAACCCGTCACCGTCGAGGTCATGGACCCAGGAGTTTCCTCCAGCGTAGCCGGGCGCATCCCGCCGGACGTATTTCCTGAACTTCAGAACATAGGCTAGGAAGTTCGTACTAACAGGCCTCGGGTTTTCTTCGGAAGCTAGATAGATGAGAACCAAATAAAAATCCCTCCTTTTTTACCCTCTGGATTCAGGTAACCGACCGATAGTTGCCAGCAAATTCTTTCTTTAATCTTAAGGAAGGGTAAGGCTCCCTCGGCGTCTTAGCGGTTCGGCGGAGCCTCCCCCTGTTATGAAACTTGAGGAAGAGGCGAGCGTGATGACGACTGCTACAGTAAAACCATTCGAGCGCGAACCAACCCTGGAAATCCTGTTAGAAACCCCCGAAGGAAGAAGGATCCTTACCTGCATCCAGTGCGGGATATGCGCGGGGACGTGTCCATATGGCGAGGTGATGGACTATCCGCCGCGGCGCATCATCGGCCTCCTGCGCGCCGGGATGCTCGAGGAGGCGCTTTCCAACGAGAGCCTGCTCAGTTGCGTCGGCTGTTACGCCTGCATGGCCAAGTGCCCGCGGGGAATCCGACTCACTGAGGTGCTGCTGCCCGTAGTGAAGGAGGAGGTATTCCTCCGCCTCCCTGAGATACCGAGAGAGTTGAAAAGGGCCCTGGACAACACCCTTCGATACGGCAATCCCATGGGGGCACCTCCGAGCAAGAGAGCGGAGTGGGTGAAAACTTCCGAAGTACCTATCCGGGTTCTTCCGCAGGATCCAAGGCCGGTAGATGTACTCTGGATTACAGAATGCTACCCCTCCTATACCCCTAGGGGACAAGAGGTTTGCCGGGCGACCGCCAAAGTTTTCCATCTTCTTGGAATGGACTTCGCCATCTTGGGGAACGAGGAGAGGTGTGTCGGGGAGTGCATCCGCCTGCTGGGGGAAACAGGGCTGTTTGAATCCCTTACGGACCATAATATGGCAACGTTCCGTAAGTATCGATTTCACCGTATCGTCACTTCTGGTGCTCACGCGTACGATGCGTTGAAGCATCAATACCCTGCAGTGGGATTCCATTACGAAGTAGAGCATACGACGCCGTTCCTCGCCCGTCATCTTGAGCAACTGAAACCCATGCTCACCAAGAAGTTGAACTATACGGTGACGTATCATGACTCTTGCTGCTTGGGGCGACACAACGGGTTCTACGAGGAACCGCGGATGCTCTTGAGGGCTATCCCTGGCGTTCGACTGGTCGAGATGACGCATAACCGGATTAACGCGCTGTGCTGCGGTGGAGGCGGTGGAGGGATGTGGCTGGACGCCTACTACAAGGCCAAGGGCTATGAGCGGCTGTCCGAGCGGCGAGTCCGGGAGGCGGTGGCCACCGGCGCGGACGTCCTTGCCATCTCCTGTCCATACGAACTTTCCCGATTCGAAGATGCCTTAAAGGTATTGGGCTACGACCAGAAGATGATGGTGCGGGACGTCGTGGAGCTGCTGGCCGAAGCCATAGCGGCGTAGGTACGGGGGTGTAGGGTCCGATGCTGAACATCATGGTCCTGGTCAAGCTAGTACCGGATGTGGTGGAAGAGTTGGAGATCGCCTCCGATGGCCGGTCGCTCGATCCGGCCTCGGTGCGGCTGATCCTGAATGAGCGCGACGAGCATGCCCTAGAGGAGGCACTGCTCCTTAAGGAGCGACATGGAGGCACAGTCACTGTCGTCGCCCTAGACGTTCCCGAGGTGGATGACGTACTTTTCACTGCCCTGGCCAAAGGTGCGGACCGGGCGGTGAAGATCTCCGGAGTCGAGGCGGGGCTGAGTACCTGGGCCATCGCTGGCGCCCTGGCGAAGGCGCTGACCTCTAGCGGGCTGGTGCCGGTAGATCTCATCCTCACCGGCGTCCAGGCCATTGATGACCTGGATGGCCAGACCGGCCCCATTGTGGCGCGGCTGTTGGAGCTTCCGTATGTCGGCATGGTCTGCCGGGTGGAGGTGGACGTGGAAGCGCACAAAGCTGTGGTCATTCGCGAGTACGCCGGGGGTGTCACAGGGACCTTCGAGGTCTCGTTACCTGCGGTGCTCGGCATCCAGTCCGCAGAGAAGCCACCGCGCTATGTCCCGGTGGCGAAGGTGCGCGCGGCGATGAAGACGCAGCAGCTGGAATCAGTTCCAGTACCTGGGCAAGGGGAATCGTCGTCGGTGGAGATCCTCCAGATGGCCAAGCTCGAAGTAACGGGCGGCGCCGTGATGCTGGAGGGGTCGCCCGAAGAGATCGCCGAGCGGATCTGGGACCTGCTGAAGGAACGCGGGCTCGTATAAGGCGGTGATGCATATGGCCGGGGAAATCTGGGTGCTCGTGGAGCAGTGGCGGGGTCGCGTTTCCGACGTAACCTATGAGGTTTTGGCGCTGGGCCGAGAGGTCTCTGCGGCCACGGGTGCGAGCCTGCAGGCGGTCCTGCTCGGCTCAGACGTGAAAGATCTCCTGCCTACCCTGGGCGCGGCGGATGGTGTTCTCGTGACCGAACACCCCACGCTGGGGGAGCCAGTTTCGGAGATTTGGGCGCTGGCCCTGGCGCAGCTTGTGGAGCGACACCAGCCGCTCGTGCTGCTGATTCCACAGACCAATGTCACGATGGAGATTGGTTCGCTGCTGGCCACACGCCTGCGGTTGCCTTTTGTCAACTTCTGTCGCGACATCCAGGTCACGGACAAACGGTTGGTGGCTCGCTGCCTCCTCTACGGCGGCAAGGTCGAAGCCACCGTGGCCCCCCAGACCCCCGCAGTTCTGGGAGTTCTGCCTGGGGTGAGGCCGCAAGAACAGGGGCGAGCGGAACGTACTCCCACCGTGACTGCGATCTCTCTGGACCTGCCTGCAGAACCGCCCGTGCGCTTCAAAGGCTACACCGAGCCACCGCCAGGCGATGTCGATATTACCCGGGAAAATATCCTGGTTGCCGTGGGACGAGGGATCCAGCGGCCGGAAAACGTGGCCTTGGCTGAGGAGCTGGCAGCAGCGCTAGGAGGCGCTGTCTGCGGATCGCGGCCAGTGATCGACCAGGGCTGGCTACCCCCATCGCGACAAGTCGGGACATCTGGGATGATCGTCAAGCCGCAGCTCTATCTCGCCTTGGGCATCAGCGGAGCCCCCGAGCATGTACAAGGAATGAAAGATGCTGCGCTGATCATCGCCATCAACACAGACCCGCGGGCGCCGATCTTCAGTGTGGCCCACTACGGCGCAGTCGTGGATGCGTTGGAGGTGCTCCCGGTGCTCACCGAGATCGCGCGGAGCAGGAGGAGAGTAGCCTGATGCCTGATCCGGCTCTCTCGACATACGCCGGCCTGCCGGGTTACCTACTTCTGTGGGTCTTCGCCCTAGTTGCCTTTGGGCTCTTCGGCTACCGGGTGGCCCATTTCGTGCGACTTTTCCTGCGCGCCCGCCCTGAGTACCGGGGTGGCCAATGGGCGCAGCGCCTTGGCTTCTTTGTCCTGCACGTGCTGGGGCAGCGCCGCCTCTTCGACGAGCCCCTGGTTGGCGCCGTCCACTTCCTCATCTTCTGGGCCTTTGTCTTCTACTCGACGAGCTTCTTCTGGAACTTGCTTCGGGGCATGGTCCCTGTTCTGCCCATTCCCTACGCCGACGAGGTGCCGTGGATGACGCTCCCCCTGGAGGTACTGGGAGCGTTGGCGCTGGTTGGCGTCATGGTGGCGGCAGCGCGCCGTGGCTTCTTCGCTCCTCCGCGCCTGGTGCGCTCTTTGGATGCCACAATCATCCTCGTGCTCATCACTGTGCTCCTGCTCTCCTTCCTGACGAGCGAGGGCTTCCGGGTGCTGGCGGGGCACAGTACTTCCTGGATGCCTGTAGGCGTAGTCCTTGGAGGATGGTTTGCTCGGCTGGGAATGACCCCCGCGGCGTCACCGTTGTACTTCCTGAGCGCGTGGTGGGTGCACATGCTGGTTGTGCTCGGGTTCTTGGCCTACTTGCCGTACTCCAAGCATCTGCACCTGCTGGCTGCCCCGTTCAGTGTGTTCTTCTCCTCCCCTGTCATGGGAACCGTGCCACCGCCGTCAGAAGGTGCTGCACGGCGGGAAGAGTTCACCTGGCGGGAACTTCTGAACGGGCTGTCCTGCGCCGAGTGCGGCCGTTGCGACAGGGCCTGCCCTGCCTTCAACAGCGGTTTCCCCCTTTCACCCCGGGAAGTGGTCGGGTTCATCCGCGACCTGGTCCGCGCACCCGCGAACCCCAAATCCCTGGTAGTGGTGGAACGCAGCGTCGTGGAGTCTCCTCTGGCCAGCGAGATCATTCCTCCCGCTGCGCTGTGGTCCTGTGCTTGTTGCTATGCTTGCATGGAGCGGTGTCCCAGCCTGAATGAACATGTCCATCTGATCGTGGAAATGCGCCGGTCCCTAGTTTCCCGGGGGGAGGTGGACGACCGGCTGCAGGCTGTCCTCACCAATCTCTCCCGCTACGGGAACTCCATGGGCCAGCCCGCGCGGGCGCGTGCCCGCTGGACACAGGATCTTGGCTTCACTCTGAAGGACGCCCGGCGAGAGGCAGCCGACTATCTGTGGTTCGTCGGCGACTACGCCTCCTACGATCCGCGTATTCAGCCAGCGACCCGTGCGGCCGCGCGCGTCTTCCATCGGGCCGGCTTGGATGTGGCTATCCTGTACGACGAGGAACGGAACGCGGGCACAGATGTACGGCGGGTCGGCGAGGAAGGCCTCTTTGAGATGCTGCGGGAGAAGAACCTGCAGGCGATGGGGAAGGCGCAGTTCCGCCAGGTGATCACAACCGATCCGCACACCTTCCATGGGTTGCGCAACGAGTATGGACTGAATAGCGTGCGAGTTCTGCATCACACCGAGCTTGTGGATGAGATGATCGCTGCGGGACGCCTGCCGCTGAAGCGACCAATCCGCGTGACGGCTACCTATCACGATCCCTGCTACCTTGGCCGTGCGAACGGCATCTATGAGGCGCCCCGCCGCGTCCTGCGTGCGCTTGGGGTGAAGCTCAGGGAGATGCGGCGGAACCGCCGGAGGAGCTATTGCTGCGGTGCGGGAGGAGGGCGGATCTGGATGGAGGAGGTCCCGGGGATCAAGGAACGCCCGGCGGAGAACCGCGTCCGGGAGGCGGCGGAGTTGGGAGTGGAGATGCTGGTGGTGGCTTGCCCCAAGGACTACGTGATGTTCCAGGACGCACTGAAGACAACGGGGTTAGAAGGAAAACTGGTCGTCAAGGAAGTGATGGAGCTCGTTGACGAAGCTACTGCTCCATTGGAGGGATGATGGGTATGTCGATGAGGGATGTCAGTCCTAACGGCACACCGCGGATAGGCGTCTACATCTGCCACTGCGGGACGAACATTGCGGGCACAGTAGATGTGCACGCTTTGCGGGAATATGCAGCCAGGCTCCCCCATGTGGTCGTGGCCAGGGACTATAAGTACATGTGCTCGGACCCTGGACAGGCTTTGATTCGGGAGGACATCCGTGCACACAATCTCACCCGTATCGTCGTCGCCTCGTGTTCCCCCCTCCTGCATGAACATACCTTTCGCAAGGCTACGGCAGAGGGCGGGCTAAACCCCTTCTATTTCCAGATGGTCAACATCCGGGAACATGCTTCGTGGGTGCATGAGGACAAAGAGGCAGCGACGGAGAAAGCCAAGGACCTGATTCGCGCCGCTGTATTCCGTGTCACTCTCCACCGGCCGCTGGAACGCAGGCAGGTGCCTATCCACCCAGATGTCCTGGTGGTGGGAGGAGGAATTGCCGGGATTCACGCCGCCTTGACCCTGGCGAATGCCGGAAAACATGTCTACCTTGTGGAGCGCGAGCCGACCATTGGCGGGCACATGGCCAAGTTCGACAAGACCTTCCCAACCTTGGATTGCGCCGCCTGCATCTTGACACCAAAGATGACCGCTGTCAAAGCCCATCCGAATATTACCCTTTGGACCTATTCTGAGGTCGTGCGGGTGGACGGGTACGTGGGAAATTACAAAGTGACGGTCAAACGGAAACCTCGGTATGTGAAAGAGGACGTGTGCGTAGGCTGTCTGGAGTGCATTGAGGCCTGCGTGTATAAGGACGCACGTTTTCCAGATGAATTCAATTTGGGATTGGGCAAGCGCAAGCCGATTTACATCCCGTTCCCTCAAGCCACACCCCAGGTCGTTCTCATCGATCCCGAAACGTGCATCGAGTTCAAGTCGGGGCGGTGCAAGAAAACCTGCGTGGAAGCGTGTGGAGAGCGACGGGCGATCGACTTCAACCAGAAGGAGGAGATCAAGGAGATCCAGGTAGGGACCATCATCCTCGCGACAGGGTTCAAGACCTTCGATCCCCGGCGTATTCCCTATTACGGCTACGGTGTGTATCCCAACGTGTATACTGCGCTGGAAGTGGAGCGGCTCGTGAACTCGGCAGGGCCTACTGGTGGGGAAGTCGTCCTGCGCAATGGTCGAAAGCCCGAGTCCGTTGCGATCATCCACTGTGTGGGAAGCCGCGATGAGAACACCAACCGGTACTGCTCGCGGGTGTGCTGCATGTACGCCATCAAGCTGGCGCACCTCATCAAAGAACGAACGGGAGCCGAGGTATACAACTTCTACATCGACATCCGGGCACCGGGCAAGGCGTTTGAGGAGTTCTACAACCGTGTCCAGGAGGAAGGGGTGCACTTCATCCGCGGCAAGGTTGCCGACATCTATCCATCAGGGGCTGAGGGGGATCAGCTGGTGGTGCAGGTGGAAGACACCTTGCTAGGCAAGGTACGCAAGATTCCCGTAGACATGGTGGTCTTGGCAGTCGGCCTGGAGCCGCAGCCGGACGCGGAGGAAGTCCGCAGGATGTTTAACATCTCCTGCTCGAGCGAGGGGTTTTTCCTGGAGCGCCATCCCAAGCTTGCTCCGGTGAATACCTTTACAGATGGAATTTTCCTGGCCGGGGCCTGCCAGGGGCCCAAGGACATTCCCGATACCGTGGCGCAGGCGGGTGCAGCGGCCGCAGAAGCCCTTGCTCTCATCGACGCAGGGTATGTGGAGTTGGAGCCGAATACCGCCTATGTCGTTGAGGAGGCATGTTCCGGCTGCAAGACGTGCATTCCGCTGTGTCCCTACAACGCCATCTCCTTTCTCGAAGAGAAGAAGAAAGCCACGATCAACGAGGTGTTGTGCAAAGGGTGCGGGGCTTGCGTGGCTGCCTGTCCTTCAGCTTCCATCAAGCAAAACCTCTTTGAGGACGAGATGATCTTTGCAGAGATCGAGGGGGTGCTGGCACATGCCTGAAGAAGCATTCGGCCATCAGCGAGGATCAACGAGCGGAGCGGGTTCTGACAGCTGGCAACCACGGATCGTTGCCTTCTTCTGCAACTGGTGCACCTACACTGCTGCAGACCTTGCTGGAACTTCCCGCATGAAGTACGCCCCGAACGTCCGGGTGATCCGCGTGATGTGCTCCGGGCGGGTGGATCCGCAGTTCGTCCTGGACGCCTTTGCCCGTGGTGCTGACGGCGTCCTCATCGGTGGGTGCCATCCTGGCGACTGTCACTACATGGAGGGGAACTACAAGTGCCTTCGTCGCTTCCTGCTCCTGCGGCGCGTGATGAAGGAACTGGGGATTGAGGAGGAGCGCCTCCGCCTGGAATGGATCTCGGCTTCAGAGGGAGAGAAGGTCAGGGCAGTCATCAACGAGATGACAGAAGTAATTCGTAGGCTCGGCCCTCTTCATCGAGAGGTTCCTGCGGAACGAGAGGCCGTGGAGGTGGCGGCGTCATGACAAGTTCGTCGGAAAAACCCAAGGTCGCCTTCTACTGGTGCGCCTCCTGTGGCGGGTGCGAGGAAGCGGTCGTGGACCTCGCCGAGAAGATCTTGGATGTGGTTGGGGCCGTGGACATCGTCTTCTGGCCGGTGGCGTTGGACTTCAAGCGCGCAGACGTAGAAGCGCTGCCCGATGGGTCCATCCTTGCTTCCTTCATCAACGGGGCAGTTCGCACCAGTGAACAGGAGGAGATGGTACGACTTTTGCGGAGGAAGTCCCAGCTCCTCATCGCCTTCGGTGCCTGCGCCCACATGGGCGGCATCCCAGGTCTTGGAAACCTCTGGGACCGCCAGCATATCTTCCAGAAGGTCTACCTCGAATCCCCCAGCACGGTCAATCCCGATGGCGTGCTGCCGCAAGTGGAATACGAAGAGGATGGGCGGAAGGTCGTGCTTCCCGAGTTTTACGACACAGTGCGCTCTCTCGATCAGGTGGTCGAGGTGGATTACTACATCCCAGGTTGTGCTCCAACTCCACCGGTTATTCTGAATGCCGTGCAAACCCTCCTCAGTGGCCAACTCCCTCCCAAGGGTACAGTCCTTGCACCAGACAGGGCTTTGTGCGAAGAATGCCCACGCAAAGACACGAAGCCCGAGAAGCTGATCTTAACCGAGTTCAAGCGCCCTCACGAGATCTTGATCGACGAGGAGAAATGTCTCCTGGCTCAAGGAGTTCTCTGCATGGGACCTGCGACACGTGCTGGTTGCGAGGCGCTGTGTATCAAAGGGAACATGCCATGCACCGGTTGCTTCGGTCCCACAAGCCGCGTGCGTGATTTCGGGGCGAAGATCCTCTCCGCCGTTGCCTCCATCACAGGGAGCAACGAAGAAAGCGAACTCGAGCGTATCCTAAGCCAGATCCCAGATCCAGTGGGCACGTTCTATCGGTACAGCTTGCCCGCTTCGTTGTTGCGACGGAGAAGAATGGCGGCTATGGTGCAAAGGGAGAGTGAACGGCAATGACAGAGAAATCGAATCCTGATCCTCTTGAGAA
>JAUQQG010000011.1 GCA_030550015.1 bacterium
CCCCAGCGATGGCCTTGGCCAGCAGGGTCTTCCCAGAACCCGGAGGCCCCACGAGCAGAACTCCCCGTGGGATCTTCGCCCCAAGCGCTTGGAACTTCTTCGGGTACTTCAGGAACTCGATGATCTCTTGCAGCTCCTCTTTGGCCTCGTCCACCCCGGCGACGTCGTCAAAGGTGACCTTGGGCCGGTTCTCTGTGTGAAGCCGCGCCCGGCTCTTCCCGAAGGACATCGCCTGGTTCCCCCCGCTCTGGGCTTGGCGGAGCATGAGCATCCATAACCCTAGGAGCAAGAGGAAGGGCAGCATCGTAGAGAGAAGGTTTGGCCAGAGGTTGGACCGGGACTTCGGTTCTACAAAGATCTCTACGCCCTTTGCCTGGAGGAGGCCGATGTAGGAAGTATCGCCAGGAGGGACAAAGGTGCGGAAGCTCTGTCCGCTGCGCAGTTTCCCGACCACAGAGTCTTCGCCGATGGTCACCTCCGCAATCTGGCCCGCTCGGATGTATTCAAGGAACTGGCTATAGGGGATCTCCTCCCGGGGGATCTTTGTCCGGTAGAGGGGCATGAAGAAATATACCACTACTGCCAGGACGATGGCCCAAATCACCAAGTTTCTCAGATACCGGCTCGTCATCATCGCGAGACCTCAAAGCACAAGAAACAAAAAAGTTCAACGTGTTGAGAAGATTTCTTCATCATCGATCGTTTCGGCCATTCCAGTGGCATTATAGCATAACCCTCCTCCGGTCACAATGAACGCCCTGTGCGGGCAGATGCACGGCGGTAAGCACGGAGCCGGAGGATGCGCTTTGTCCTATCGGTTACCTTCACGGGATCGGCGATGCGTTTTCCCACCACCCAGAGCACATCCCCGCTGGAGGTCGTGACGAGGGGGATGCAGAACCGTTCCTCTCTGGGGATTTTTGCATCTACGAAGAAATCTGACAGCTTCTTATGCCCCCGCATCCCAAGGGGCACAAACCGGTCCCCGTGACGCCAGCCTCGGACCAAAAGGAGCTCTGGCACCTTGTCCGCGTCCATCACCGCCTCATTGACCTCATGATCTCCAGGTTGAATCAGATCCCTCACTTCCTTGCCATCCCTTTCCTCGACCACGGCGACCAACTCCACACCAAAGGCCTCGGCAAAAACTCGACCTGGAACAGGTAGGGAATAGATCTCATGGATGGGAGGGAGGGAGGCATGGGGATGGCTGATCTCTAATGTTTCAGGAGTTCTTTTGATGGAGACCCCTGGGAGGTGGACCTCCTTCTCCGGCTCTTCTTCTGTTGCAATGGCCCTAGCGCGCTCTAAGTGTGAAAACTTGATCCCCCGAAGACCTCCTTTCACCGTAGAAATGGCCAGACGCAGGACCCTCCGTTGGATTGCCGGGTGCAGGTTTCGGAATCCCCGGACATCGAGAAGAACCCTCTCCTTCTCAGTTGTGGAAAGCTCCCCATAAGACTCGCGAGCTAGGAATTCAAGGACCGCGTCTTCCTCCCGCAGGATCTCCGCAACGCGCACAAGGGCTTTGCGGAGCCCCGGGATCTCCCCCTCCAGCCAGGGGAGGATCCGATGGCGGATCCGGTTCCGCAAGAAGCGAAGATCCCGGTTAGAAGCGTCCTCCCTCCAAGAGAGCCCCTGCTCACGCAGGTAAGTGATGACCTCCTCGCGCCAAGCGGTAAGAAGGGGACGGATGAGGGTGACGCTCCCCAGTGGGCGAGAGGGTGCCATTGCCCTTAATCCCGTCGTTCCGCTTCCACGAACGAGGTGCATGAACACAGTCTCTGCCTGATCATCTGCTGTATGCCCTACGGCCACGCGCCGTGCCCCCAATCGCGTTGCCAGTCGCTCCAGGAACTCATACCGAAGCCTCCTGGCAGCTTCCTCCAGAGATTCCCCCCGCTCCCTGCGTTCCCTTACGTTGATCGCCTCGACTGTACAGGGAAGGGAGAACCGGGCTGCCAGCTCCTCCACAAACCTGGCGTCTTGCTCTGCCTCCGCCCGCATGCGGTGGTTGAGGTGCGCGACATGTACTTTGAGCGCATACCCCTCACTGAGGCGCCAGAGAATGTGGAGGAGTGCCACTGAGTCAGGCCCTCCAGAGACGCCCACAACAACGAGGTCTCCCCTCTCAAGGAGGCCATTTTGTTCGATTACCCTCTGGACTTTCTCTAAGAGCAAGGTGTGTACCTCAACTTCCCTCTGCCCTCGCACGTCTCTCCCACGAGGGAAAGAGGGGCGAACCGTGTCCCTCCTCGCATCGGTTCGCCCCTCAAACATGCATATATGGTGGCGGCGCGGGGACTTGAACCCCGGACTCCGCGGGTATGAGCCGCGTGCTCTGACCATCTGAGCTACGCCGCCGTCGGTTATATAGTAGCGGAAAGGGAAGAGTGTGGCAACAGGGGACCCAGGGGATCGGTTCAGTTCCATACTCAGGTGAGGATGCGAGAGAGCCCCTGCACTCTAGCTCGTAAGGGCAGAGACCTCACCCCAGCAAGAAGCCAAAAAGATTTGCCCGCCTTCTTTAGGGAAGAATAGAGAAATGGAGGACGAGTCGGTCGGGTGCCGCGGCTCCCCCGGCCTCTCGATCGACGGGAAGAAAGGCTACAGCTGTATATTCCCCTGGAGGAACGTATCCTCCCCTCAAATCCATTTGCCTCCACTGCTCCACGAAATCCTTCCTCTCCCCGGGGGGAACCTGAAAGGTGGTGAGCATCTGTACGAACACCTTCCCCTCAGACCACCTCCAGATAAGTGTGCCCCCGTGGTAGATCTCAAAGTCATAGTGCTTTCCTGAGCGGAAATGATAGGATAAGGGGGTTTGCCCAAGATTGGCAACGGTCAACCGAAGGGTCACCGCCTCTCCCCTAACGTACCGCAGCTTATCAAGGATGAAGAGTACACGCACGTTCCCGTCCTGACTTGTCCATACCGTCTGTGGACCCGCGGTACCTTCTCCAACAGATATCAAAAGAACCACCCCGGTGAGCGCAGCCGCCAACGCCAATATGATTGGAGTAAAGCGCATGAGCTTTCCAAACTCCCCCGACTCTCTTCAGTTGGCTCCGCAATCTCTTTCACGCTCAGTCTATCACAGGATGCCCCGACATTATAGGCCCATCGAGGCCTTCTTGGAGGAGCTTCTTTCCACGATGTGGAAGTAGCTTCAACAATGGGTGGGGGTCTTGCTGGAGTACTGAAAATGTGAACCTGGACTTCTCTTCAGCTAGAGAGGGAGGGTGCTGGATGCGGGTCGGGATCCCAAAAGAGCGGAAGGATCAGGAGTACCGGGTTGGAATCACCCCCGCTGGCGTGATGCAGCTCGTGGAGGAGGGGCACGAGGTTCTCATTGAGTCGGGAGCCGGGGAAGGGAGCGGAATTACCGACGGGGAGTACGCCCGCCGGGGCGCAAAGATCGTCAAGGACCCCGCCGAGATCTGGGGGGCCGACATGGTGATGAAAGTCAAAGAACCACTCCCAGAAGAGTATAAGTATCTGCGGCCTGGCCTCATTCTGTTCGCCTATCTCCACCTCGCGCCTTCCAGGGAGCTCACCATGGCCCTCCTGGAGCACAAGGTCGTCGCCATCGCATATGAGACTGTTCAACTACCTGACGGGGAACTCCCACTCCTTACCCCCATGAGCGAGGTCGCTGGGAAGATGGCTGTCCAGGAAGGGGCGTATTACCTGAAGAAGACAGCGGGAGGAAAGGGAACCTTGCTGGGAGGGGTGACAGGCGTCGCACCGGCGAATGTTGTGATCCTAGGGGGAGGTACCGTAGGGTTCAACGCGGCTCGGGTAGCGGCCGGAATGGGGGCCCAGGTGACCATCTTAGAGAAGAACCACCGCCGCATGACCTACTTGGAGGACATCCTCCATGGGAGGGTCCTCTGCGTAATGAGCAACCCCTATACGATCGAGCAGGCTGTAGCTTATGCAGATCTCCTTATCGGCGCGGTTCTTATTCCAGGGGCCCGGGCTCCCCGACTGGTCTCTGAAGACCTCGTGCGCACGATGAAACCTGGTTCGGTGATTATAGACGTCTCCATTGACCAGGGAGGATGCGTGGAGACCATTCGACCGACGACACATACTAACCCGGTCTTCGTCAAGCACGGCGTGATCCACTACGGGGTCACAAACATGCCAGGAGCTCTCCCCCGTACCTCCACCTTTGCCCTCACAAACGCCACCATGCCCTATGCTCTTACTATTGCCAGCAAAGGATGGCGCATAGCGGTCCGAGATGACCCTGCCCTAGCGCTTGGGGTGAACATCGCAGAGGGAGCGGTTACCCACAAGGCTGTTGCAGAAGCTCACGAGCTCCCCTACACACCCCTTTCTGAGATCCTCCAATAAAACAAAAGGATGGGGACACGCTCCCCATCCCCACATCGCGAGGATCCTTGAGCTACCCAGTCACAGTTCCCTGGGCCGCTCTACACGGATTCTCCCGGCAGCGATCTCATGGAGGGCAATCGTGACCGGGTTGGTGGAATCTACGTCCACGAGGGGCAGAGATCCCTCGTTGATCTGGTGCGCGCGCTTTGTCGTCGCGATCACCAATGCATACTTGCTTGGGATCCTCTCTAAGAGAACTTCCAGGGGCGGATCGATCACGCTGGATCACCTCCCCTTATACCTTTACCTTGCTCTCCGCAAGAGCCATAGAGAAAGGGGAGGAATCCCTCCCCTTTCCCAGGTCTACTCCCGGCAGCGACCTACTCTCCCGCGCCGTCTCCAGCGCAGTACCATCGGCCCTGGAGGGCTTAACTTCCGGGTTCGGAATGGGACCGGGTGTTTCCCCTCCGGTATGGCCACCGGGAGAAGCGAAACCTCGACAGGCCGCAGGCTGGAGGCTAGACAATATGCCTTCGACCTCCAACCCCGACCGGGAAACTTGCAGACAACTGCACAGCAGACACCGTTAAGAGGCTAGCAGCTCCTAAGGCAGGCCTCAAGCCCTCGGCCGATTAGTACCGGTCGGCTCAAGGCCTCACAGCCCTTACACCTCCGGCCTATCAACCAGGTGGTCTACCTGGGGCCTTACCGGCTTGACGCCGTGGGAGGCCTCATCTTGGGGTGGGCTTCGCGCTTAGATGCTTTCAGCGCTTATCCCGTCCGGACATGGCTACCCGGCGCGTGCCCCTGGCGGGACAACCGGTACACCAGAGGTCCGTCCACTCCGGTCCTCTCGTACTAGGAGCAGCTCCCCTCAAGCCTCCTGCGCCCGCGGTGGATAGGGACCGAACTGTCTCACGACGTTCTGAACCCAGCTCACGTACCGCTTTAATGGGCGAACAGCCCAACCCTTGGGACCTACTGCAGCCCCAGGATGCGATGAGCCGACATCGAGGTGCCAAACCTCCCCGTCGATGTGGACTCTCGGGGGAGATCAGCCTGTTATCCCCGGGGTAGCTTTTATCCGTTAAGCCACGGCGCTCCCACTTGCCGCCGTAGGATCACTAGGCCCGGCTTTCGCCTCTGCTCGGCTTGTAGGCCTCACAGTCAAGCCCCCTTATGCCCTTGCACTCGACGCACGGTTTCCAACCGTGCTGAGGGGACCTTTGGGCGCCTCCGTTACCGTTTAGGAGGCGACCGCCCCAGTCAAACTGCCCACCTGCCACTGTCCCTGTGGCCGATGAGGTCACAGGTTAGGACTTAGCTTTAACAAGGGTGGTATTCCAAGGGTGGCTCCACGGAGGCTGGCGCCCCCGCTTCTCCGCCTCCCACCTATCCTATACATGCTAAAGCCAAATCCAATAGCAGGCTGCAGTAAAGCTCCACGGGGTCTTTCCGTCCAGCCGCGGGTAACCCGTATCTTCACGGGTACTACAACTTCGCCGGGTCCCTCCTCGAGACAGCGCCCAGCTCGTTACGCCTTTCGTGCAGGTCGGAACTTACCCGACAAGGAATTTCGCTACCTTAGGACCGTTATAGTTACGGCCGCCGTTCACCGGGGCTTCGGTTCCGAGCGTCGCCCGCTGGACGAGCCAGCGGACTAACCCATCCCCTTAACCTTCCGGCACTGGGCAGGCGTCAGCCCCTATACTTCCCCTTACGGGTTAGCAGAGACCTGTGTTTTTGTTAAACAGTCGGCTGGGCCTATTCTCTGCGACCCCCTCAGGCTCGTGGCGTGAACCACTCACCTTACACGGGGCACCCCTTCTTCCGAAGTTACGGGGTCATTTTGCCGAGTTCCTTGAGGAGGGTTCTCCCGCGCGCCTTGGCACGTTCAGTGCCTGCCTACCTGTGTCGGTTTGCGGTACGGGCACCTAGACATCTCACCGCGAGGCTTTTCTTGGCAGCGTGGGCTCAGCCACTTCGCCGGGGTATTCACCCCAGCTCGCACTCGCCTCTCGGGGTTGGGTTTTACCCGGAGGAGCGGATTTGCCTACCCCTCCCCCCTACAGGCTTGGCCCGGGA
This sequence comes from bacterium, assembly GCA_030550015.1. GTDB lineage: Bacteria > Sysuimicrobiota > Sysuimicrobiia > Sysuimicrobiales > Thermofontiviventaceae > Thermofontivivens > Thermofontivivens primus. The sequence continues at coordinate 6,430 of JAUQQG010000011.1, forward strand.
CATCCACCACCCGGTAGGCCTACCCTTCTGCGTCCCCCCTCGGCTGCAAGCGATGTCTAGGTGGGGCCGGAATGTCGACCGGCTGTCCATCGGCTACGCCTTTCGGCCTCGCCTTAGGTCCCGCCTAACCTTAAGCGGACGACCCTTCCTTAAGAACCCTTAGGCTTACGGCGGGCAGGATTCTCACCTGCCTTTTCGCTACTCATGCCGGCATTCTCACTTCCGCCTCGTCCAGCGGTCCTCACGGTCCGCCTTCAACCTATCGCGGAACGCTCCCCTACCGCCCGCAGGAACACTTTCCTGCGGGCCCGTGGCTTCGGTGGCTGGCTTGAGCCCCGTTGAATTTTCGGCGCAGCATCGCTCGACCAGTGAGCTATTACGCACTCTTTAAAGGATGGCTGCTTCTAAGCCAACCTCCTGGCTGTCTTCGCGATGCCACTTCCTTCTCCACTTAGCCAGCGCTTAGGGACCTTAGCCGACGGTCTGGGCTGTTCCCCTCTCGACCACGGAGCTTATCCCCCGTAGTCTCACTCCCGGGAACCGCGCGTGCGGCATTCGGAGTTTGGTTGAGTTCGGTAGGGCTTCTGCCCCCCTAGCCCATCCAGTGCTCTACCTCCGCACGGCTACAGTCCCATGAAAATCTCATAGAGATTTTCATGGGAACCCGTTTCCCGAGGCTGCACCTCAATGCATTTCGGGGAGAACCAGCTATCTCCGGGCTCGATTGGCATATCACCCCTACCCACAGCTCATCCCACGGTTTTGCAACACCGACGGGTGCGGGCCTCCATCCCGGATTAGCGGGACTTCACCCTGGCCATGGGTAGCTCGCCCGGTTTCGGGTCTACGGCGTGCAACTGTCAGGACGGAGTCCTGACCTCCCATCCGGGAGCGGCGCCCTGTTCAGACTCGGTTTCCCTACGCCTCCGGGGTTTGCCCCCTTAAGCTCGCTGCACACCGTAACTCACCGGCTCATTCTTCAATAGGCACGCCGTCAGGCATTCCGGCAACCCAAAAGGATGCCGGCATAGCCCTCCGACTGGTTGTAGGCACACGGTTTCAGGTTCTCTTTCACTCCCCTCCCGGGGTTCTTTTCACCTTTCCCTCACGGTACTCGTGCACTATCGGTCGCCAGAGGTATTTAGCCTTGGAGGGTGGTCCCCCCAGCTTCCCGCGGGATTCCACGTGTCCCGCGGTACTCGGGTCCATGGCCCAGGAAGTCCTGTACCTTTCGCCTACGGGGCTTTCACCCTCTGTGGCCCGCCGTTCCAGGACGGTTCGGCTAGGCACAGGATTTGTAACTTCCCGGCCGGTCCTCAGCCCGGCCCGGCCATGTCCCACAACCCCGCCGGTGCAACGCCTGAGGGCTTGTGCACACCGACGGTTTGGGCTCTTCCCCTTTCGCTCGCCACTACTCGGGGAATCTCCGAGACCCCGCGAAGTCCTGATGGGCTTCGCAGGACCCCTTGTTGATTTCTTTTCCTCGGGGTACTGAGATGTTTCAGTTCCCCCACTGGCCCTCCTGTGCTTATGGATTCAGCACAGGATGACTGGGGTTCGCCCCAGCCAGGTTTCCCCATTCGGAGACGTCCGGATCAACGCTTGCTAGGCAGCTCCCCGGACCTTTCGCCGCCGGCAGCGTCCTTCATCGGCCTCTGGCGCCAAGGCATCCACCGTGTGCCCTTAGTAGCTTGAGTTAC
>JAUQQG010000060.1 GCA_030550015.1 bacterium
TGGCTCCTGACGGATGGTCCGCTGCCCGCATCGAGGAGCAACTCGTGGTGACCAAGGATGGGTGCGAGGTCATTACCAGGTTCCCCGCCGAGAAGCTTCTCGTGGCGGGGACACGCTACTGGACCGTAGAAGGCCCGCTTTCGACCACGCGGGAGGTACAATCGCACCTCAATCGCGAGAGACCTCCCCTGGAGGCGGTCGTGGCCAGTGCTGCCCGGGAGGGGCGCAAGGCTTAGATCTTTACGAGAGGAACCTCGCAAGGGAATGGCCAGGGAACCGTGAGCTGGAGAGAGGAAGACCCCAGGATCCTCCGCGGCATGCAGGCGCAGCTTGCACTTCGACGTGCACGCCTGGAGAGTGGGGAGCGGCCGCTTGGGTGGAAGATCGGCTTTGGCTCCCCTGAGGCCATGCAGCGCCTGGGGATCCATGCCCCTCTCGTCGGGTTCCTCATGGAGAGCTCCCTCCTTCCTCCAGGAAGTGTTGTGCAAGTAGACCACTGGACCAGACCGCTGGCTGAGCCTGAAATCGCCGTGTACATTGGCAAAGACCTCCCGGGAGGCACAGAACGAGAGCCCATCCGGGAGGCTATCCAGGCGATCGGCCCCGCAATCGAGCTCGTCGACCTCGACCGCCCTCCTGAAGATGTCGAAGCGATCCTCTCCGGCAACATCTACCACCGCTACGTGCTCCTTGGACCCCGCGACGAGTCCGCCGCCAAGAGATCGGTACAACATTTGCGGGGACGTGTGTTCTGGGATGGAGCTGAAGTGGCTTCCGTCGAGGACCTTGAGGCAAATACAGGACCGGTCGTGGACGCGGTCTCCAGGGTGGCCAATTTGCTCGCTTCCATGGGAGAGCGGCTGCGGGGCGGGGATGTGATTATTGCCGGCTCAGTGATTCCGCCTCTCCCGATCGAACGGGGAAGGAGCGAGATCACGTTCGAGCTCGTCCCTGTTGGCCGCGTATCCGTGCGGTTCCAGTGGAACGAGTAAGGTTCACCGGCATTCCCAGTCACCAAGGAGGTGGTGTGTGTGCCCGATGTCATCGCCAGTTGGATCAAAGGTAGGCAGGTAGAGGTGATCACCCAGGGGCATGCCTTTGTCGTGGACGAGCCAAGGGAGCACAGAGGCGAGGGCCTGGGGGTATCCCCCCTTGGGTTGCTCCGGAGCGCACTCGCAGCTTGTACGGTGGTCACGTTACTGGATGTAGCGGAGGCACAAAATATCCCGATCGAAAGCCTGGAGGTCGCCATCGACAGCAAGTTCTCTGTAGTCATGGATGAGAGCAAGCTCTCCTGGGAGCGTCGGCTTCGTATCTCCCGGATGATCCGGGAGATTCGGGTCCGCGGCCCTATCACCGAGGAACAGAAAGCACTGCTCCTTAAAGGAGCGGAGTTCTGTCCCGTAGAGAACACACTGACGAATCCTGTAAAGATCGAAACAACCATAGTGGTAGAAAAGTCAAGCCAACAATCAATGCAGGGGGTGGAAAGCCATGGAACATACATGGGATGGGAACAGGAAGATCACCCGGAGGACCTTCTTGAAAGGGGTCCTCGTGGGAGGTGCGGCAAGCCTTGCAGGCGTCTCCCTCTGGCCGAGCATTAGCTTCGCCCAGCAGCCTATCAAGATTGGCGCATCCCTTCCGCTGACCGGCGACTTTGCTATCGCCGGGCGCAAGCATAGGGACGGCTACCTCCTCTGGGCAAAGTTGATCAACAAAGACCGCAAGCGCTGGCTCTTGGGACGGCCTGTAGAGATCATCGTCCAGGACAATCGGTCAGATACTGAGGTCGCCGTCGCACAGACCGAGCGGTTCATCAACGTCGATAGGGTAGATCTCCTCCTGGGCACCTTCTCCAGCAAAATCAACTTCTCAACTTCCGCCATCGCAGAACAGAACCAGATGGTCTATCCCATCCCTTCTGGAGGGGCCTTGCGGATCTGGGAGCGCGGTTTTCGATACATCTTCTACTTCCAGCAAAACGCCGTGGAGTACATCGGCGAGACCCCTGTCCAGATGCTTGTGGGGTACAGGAATCAAGGAGTAATCAAGCCCGCAGACTTCCCAAAGACGGCAGGTGTGGTCCATGCCGACGAGCTCTTTGGGAACGCCATCGCCACGGGGCTCATGGGGGAGAAGGTGCGAATCCCCGGGACCGACCGAGTGATCGACCTTGCCCCGGGATTCCTCAAGAAGGCCGGGATCGAGGTGGTCTTCCGCCAGCAGTGGCCTGAGGGGTTCACCGATTGGCTTACCCTGGCCAACTCGATCAAGTCCAGGAACCCCGAGTTCCTGCTTGCCTCGACGGCCTCCCCGGATGAATCGATCCAGCTGGTCCGGGCCTTGCGGACGGTCGGCTACAATCCTAAAGCTCTGTACTTGTCTCAGGGAACGCAGATCGAGTTCAAGGAAGCATTGGGGGATGCGGCCGAGGGGATCTTCATCCACTCCTCCTGGCACCCCGTGGTTCAGTATGTCGGGCTCCTTGCCGGTGAGCGGTACAGTAACCAGCAGTTCCTCGAGGACTTCCGGAAGGAGTATGGCCGAGACCCCGACGAGGACGAGGCCATCCCCTTCGCCCTCTGTCAGGGAATAGAGCAAGCGGTGCGCGCCATGGGAACGACCAACAACCAGAGGCTCCGCGCCTGGCTGGCGACCCGCACCAAGGAGAACCCCGTGCGCACCATCATGGGGAACTTCTACTGGGACAAGCGCGGGCTTCCCATTGGAAGGTTTTACCTGATGCAGCAGTGGCAGCGGGGCAAGCTCGAGTTTATCTGGCCTCTCGGGGAGTTCCCTGGGACGAAGCGCTTGATCTATCCCAAGCCAGCGTGGAAGTAAGCGCCCACAATGGCATTGCTCGAGCTGAATGAAGTTACGAAACGCTTTGGCGGGCTGACAGCGGTGGACCGTTGCTCGTTCACTGTGGAGGCGGGTACGATCACAGGGTTGATCGGCCCCAACGGTGCAGGGAAAACGACGGTGTTCAACCTCATCAGCGGCCTCTTGAAGCCGGACGTCGGGAAGATCCTGTTTGCGGGCGAAGAAGTGAATGGGAAGCCCCCGCACCTCATCACAAGGAAGGGCATCGCGCGGACTTTCCAGATTGCCCGGGAGTTTGAGGAGATGACCGTCCTGGAGAACGTGATTACCCATTCTCCGACGCGGGGGCTTCCCGACCTCTTGAAGAGGAGCGTCCTCAAGGAGGAGCGAGAGAAAGCAATAGCCCTCCTCGAGTTCGTGGGGATCGCTCACCTTGCCTACGAAGAAGCCCGCAAGCTCTCCTATGGTCAGAAGAAGCTCCTTGAGCTTGCTTGTGCGCTGATGGCCGATCCTAAACTCATCCTCCTCGATGAGCCTGCCGGGGGGGTCAACCCACGGCTCCTGGAGAGGATCGTGGAACATATCGAGACCCTTCACCGTCAAGGGACGACCTTCCTCATCATCGAGCACAAGATGGATCTGGTGATGGGCTTATGTCATCCTGTGATCGTGATGGCCTATGGGAAAGTCCTGGCGAAGGGTTCTCCAGAAGAGATCCAGGAAGATCCGCGCGTGTTGGACGCATACCTGGGAGCGGCGTGATGTTGCTGGAAGTGGAGAATGTCACAGCAGGGTACGGTGCGGGCCCCAATATCCTTGATGGCGTCTCGCTCCGGATCGAGCAGGGGAAGAGCTACTGCATCATCGGTCCAAATGGAGCGGGGAAATCTACGCTGCTCAGAACCATCTGCGGGCTGCTCCGTCCACGGAGCGGGAGGATCATCTTCAAGGGAGAGGTCCTCAACAACCTGCGCCCGGACCAGATCCTCCGCAAGGGCATTTGCTTTGTCCCCCAGGACCGGAGCCTCTTCCCCGAGATGAGCGTCAAGGAGAACCTGCTCATGGCCGGGTATACCCTCACGAACAAGCAGGACCTGGAGCAGAGGATCCAGACCGTATTCGAGATCTTCCCCGTGCTGAAGGAACGTCAATCCCAACTGGCTCAGACATTGAGCGGGGGAGAACAGCAGATGCTCGCCATGGCTCGCGCGCTTATCCTCAAGCCAGATGTGATCATGCTCGACGAGCCCTCCCTAGGGCTCGCCCCCTTGGTCGCTATCCAGGTCTTTGAGAGCATCAAGAAACTGAAGGAGCTGGGGATGACCATCCTGCTCGTAGAGCAGAATGCCCGTAAGGGGTTGGAGTGTGCCGACTGGGGATACGTCCTGGACCTTGGGAAGAATCGCTTTGAAGGGCCGGCCCATTCGCTTCTCCACGATCCCCAGATCGAAGAGCTCTACCTGGGGAAGCGAAGAGGAACACGTCCGCAAGGGAAGACAAGAACCCTGGAACAGGGAGTGGATGGATCGTGATCCAACTTGTTCAGGTCTTCCTCCTGGGGTTGACGCTGGGAGGGGTCTATGCGTTGATGGCCTCTGGATTGACCCTCATCTTCGGGGTCATGCGGATCGTGAACATTGCCCACGGTGCTTTCATCCTGTTTGCGGCCTATCTCGCCTACTGGGGCTTCAAGCTCTACCAGATCGACCCCATGTTCTCTTTGCTCTTTACAATGCCCGTGATGTTCCTCCTGGGTATGGGGATCTATCGTCTCCTGTTTCCGCGGATCGCGGGGAGCAGGCGCTTTACCTCCATGACGGTTCTCCTGACCTTCAGCCTTGCCCTTATCATGGAAGGAGTCATGGGCTTCCTCTACTCTGGCATCTACCGTTCCGCAAATCCACCGTACACCACGCGGGCTCTCCTCTTTGGCCCATTCTACCTGCCCCTTGCTCAGCTCTACGCGACCCTGCTCAGCTTGGTGCTCTTGGGGCTTCTCTTCCTCTTCTTGCGGTTCACCCGTACCGGGCGGGCCATCCGGGCGACGATGCAGAACCGGACGGCTGCACAGATTGTCGGGGTCAACGTGGAGCAGATCTCCACCCTTGCCTTCGGGATCGGGACAGCTTTGGCAGGAGCTTCCGGCTCAATGGTGAGCTTCTTGTTCACGTTCTTTCCGGCAAAGCACTGGCAGTGGATCGGCACCCTCCTCGCCCTCATCGTCCTCGGGGGTATGGGAAGCCTCCCGGGGAGCGTGGTAGGATCGTTCCTTTTAGCAGTGATCGCCGCGTATCTCGGGTATTTCTATGGACCGACCTGGTCTCCCATCACCTTCTACCTTGCTCTCTTCCTCATCCTGTTGATCCGGCCAGAGGGTCTTTTGGGGAAGAAGCTGGAGGCGTGATTCCATGCCTGAGAATCCCTCTCGAGACGAAATTGTAAAGGCGCGGAAGGAAGTGTACCTCGGGAGTGTAGTGGCACCGAGGGTAGAGAGCAGGAAGCTCTTTCTATTCTCCCTTCTCTGTGCCTTGGCACTTTTCCCACTCCTCCAAGTCGCCTCTGGTCGGTTCAACTACTGGTTGCACATGCTCCTCTTCACGTTCCTGAACGTCACCATGGCTGCAAGCTGGAACATCATCGGAGGTTATGCAGGATACATCTCGCTGGGACATAACGTGTTCTCCGGCATAGGGGGGTACGTTGCAGGAGCGCTGTTGATCTTCTATGGCCTCTCTCCCTTCCTCACGGCACCCCTGGCTGGGGTGGTTGCATGCCTCTTTGGCTTGCTTTTCGGACTGATCACCCTGCGGACGCGGGGCTCTGCTTTCATCATCGCCACAATCGCTCTGGTTCTCCTCACCAAGCTCGGGTTGGATAACTGGGAACTCCTGGGAGGGACAAATGGAGTGAGCCTTCCCCTCTTGCCTCTACCCGCTAGGTTCGTGAAGCTGCCCTTCTATTACGGCATGCTCCTGACGGCGGTTGGTGCAGTCTATCTCTCTTACCGGATCCGGCACTCCAAGTTCGGGCTTGGCCTCCGCGCCATTGCCCAAGATGAGACGAAAGCAGAGGTCGCTGGGATCCCCACCAGTCTGTACAAGATCCTCGCCTTCGCGATCAGTGGGTTCTTCCCCGGGATGGCCGGTGCCCTGTGGGCTTATTACCTCACCTACCTGAGGCCAACGATTTACTTCGCGATCCTCGGCGCTGCAGAGATTGTGCTCATGGTACTCCTGGGAGGCCGGGGGACGGTGGCCGGACCGGTGCTGGGCGCAGTCCTGCTCGTGGCTATGAACGAGTTCTTCGTGGCCAGGTTCGGATCCACAGAGCTGAACATTGCGGGGACAGGGTTGCTCATGCTCATCATCCTGATCTTCTTCCCGGAGGGGATCGTGGGGACCCTCAGGGATCGAAAGAAACTTCCCCGGCTCCTAGATTGGGGGTAGTCCACATGTGGGCGCGGTTTTCTGAACAAGAGATGGCCCGGAGGTGGAGCCTCGCCCGTGATCTGATGCGCCGGATCGAGCTCGGGGGTCTCCTCTTCTATGGGAGCTCAGGGACCAATCGCCACGACCAGGCCAACATCTTCTGGCTCACCAACCACCTCGATCTCCACCACAACTATCTCGTGGCGCCCCTAGACGACTCTACCGAACCTGCGCTGTATGTCGGCCTCCTGAACCACGTGCCAAACGCCCGTGAGGTTGCGCAGGTCCCCATTGTGGAGTGGGGTGGCTACAACCCAGCACAGAAGATTGCAGAGAGACTCCGGGAGATCGGACTCCAGAAGGGCAGGCTGGGAGTGGTGGGTGTGAAGGCCAAGTTCGGGATCGGGATGCCCTACCAGCACTACCTCGAATTGCGCAAAGCCCTGCCGGACTTGGAACTCGTGGATGTCACCGGGGAGTTTAGCCGCCTCCGCGAGGTAAAATCGGAGGAAGAGATCGCATGGCTCCGGAAGGCGGCGGAGATCACCGATGTGGCGATCACCACACTCTATGAGCGCATCCGCCCTGGGATGGCGGAGTACGAACTCGTTGGAATCATCCATGGGGCCGTGTGGGCCGAAGGAGGCCTTCCCCACATTACCTTCCTCCGCTCCATGCCAATGGACGCCCCATCAGGTTGCGTACCGGCCCAGAACCCTTCCAACCGGTCGATTCAGAGAGGGGACGTGATCATCACCGAGATCAGCGCCTCCTTCTGGGGATACACAGGGCAGATCCACAGGCCCTTCTTCGTTGGCACAGACCCCACGCCCGAATGGCAGCGGATGTTCGATGTGGCCCTGGAAGCCTACCGGCGGATCACCCAGACCATAAAACCCGGAGCTACGGAACGAAGTGTGATCCGGGCTGGATCGGTGATCGGGGAGAACGGGTATGCGATCTACGACGACCTCATTCACGGCTACGGCGTGGACATCCTCCCGCCTCTCATCGATCGCTCCTGCTGCCAGTACTGGCCCTGGGACGAGGACCGTTCTGTGCCGGAAGGACGCGTCTTTGAGAGGAATATGGCCATCGTTGTCCAGCCTAACCCGATTACGCCAGACGAGCGCATGGGTTTGCAGCTCGGCGCCCTCACCGTAGTGACGGAGCAAGGTGCCGTGGCATTGCACCGCGTGCCTTTTGATCCACTAATCGTCCGCATATGAGGAGGCGCGACTATGGCAGAACATGGGATCCATCACCACGAAGGAAAGATTCCTCACCATCAGCTCTTCCATGCAGGAGAGATCGTGGTCCGAGAGGGTACCGGCTCTAAGGTGTTCCACCTCGATGATGTCCCGGAGCTGGCCTCGGTCCATGATGGGAGGCGCAAGAAGGTCCTCCTCAACAAGCCCTCCACCGGGAAAGAGCTGCTCGTGGATATACTCACCTATGGGCCGGGCGTGACCTGCCCCCTCCACTACCACCGGGGGACAGATCACTTCTTCTTCGTCCTCGATGGGCGCGGCCGTCTCCTCCTGAACGGGGAAGAATACCCGCTCAGAGCTGGAACGGTTGTCTGGATCGCAGAGGGAGACGTCCACAAGGTGTTTGCAGATGAGGAGAGCTCCCTGACGTTTCTGGAATACTTCTCCCGCGGGGACCATGAGACCGTCTTCCTTGAGCAGGCCTGCGAGTGGCAAGCGCCGAAGAGGTGAGCGATGGCCAGGGAAGTCATCCTTCCTCAACTAGGGCTGGCGATGGAAGAGGGGACCATCGTGAAGTGGCTGAAGGGCGAGGGGGACCAGGTGGAAGAAGGCGAGCCCATTGTCGAGATCATGACCGACAAA